>DATLOW010000096.1:0-10562 GCA_035536055.1 Paraburkholderia sp.
AGCGCGTTCAAAAACGGGTCTTGTAACAATTGCCCTTTGTTGCTCATAGCAAACTCCGTGTTTTTTTGCAGGTTGACTTAATTGACGACGAAGAAAAAGAAATCCGCCGTCAATCGCTACACTATAGCCGATTTTCCTTTACGCGCGCTTTGCCCGGCCATTCGGTCTACCCTGCGCAAACCCAACAGGCACGGGGCTTTCAGGCTTTGTCCGCATAAGGATTGGTCGACGATCGAAACTCTATTCGCAATGGAGTCCCGGTCAGCGCGAAAGTTTCACGGAAGCGGTTTTCGAGGTAGCGCTTATACGTGTCGGTCACCGCATCGAGCGCGTTGCCGTGAATCACGATGATCGGCGGGTTCTGTCCTCCCTGGTGCGCGTAGCGCAGCTTGGGCCGCACCGGACCGCGGCGGCGCGGCTGCTGGAACTCGACCGCGTCGATCAGCGCGCGCGTCAGCTTCGGCGTCGGCAGCTTCGCCATCGCGGCGGTGTAGGCGGCGTCGACCGAGCGCATCAGCGGGCCAATGCCGGTCTTTTCCGCAGCCGAAATGAAATGGAATTTCGCGAAGTCGAGAAATTTTAGCTTTCGCTCCATGTCGGCTTTCGTGCGCTCTCGCACATGCGGGTCGAGGCCGTCCCATTTGTTCACGCCGACCACCAGCGCACGCCCCTGTTCGACCACGAAACCGGCGATATGCGCGTCCTGGTCTGAAATATCCTGGCGCGCGTCGAGCAGCAGGATCACCACGTTCGCATCGGAGATCGACTGCAGCGTCTTCACCACCGAGAATTTCTCGATCGCTTCGAACACCTTGCCGCGGCGGCGCAGGCCAGCGGTGTCGATCAGCGTGTATTTTCTGCCGCCGCGTTCGAAGTCCACATAAATCGAATCGCGCGTGGTGCCCGGCATGTCGAATGCGATCACCCGTTCCTCGCCGATCAGCGTGTTGACCAACGTCGACTTGCCGACGTTGGGCCGCCCGACGATCGCGATCTTGACGCCGTGCTGCGCCTTCTCGTCATCGCTTTCTTCAGGCTGGCCCGCGTAGGCGACACCGAGTGCTTCCTCGATCATTTCGGTCACGCCGTCGCCGTGCGCGGCGGAAATCGCCCGCGGATCGCCGAGACCGAGTTCGTAGAAATCGGCGGCCACCGTGCTGTACTTCATGCCTTCCGCCTTGTTGACCACAAGGAAGATCGGCCGGCCGGTCTTGCGCAGATAGTCGGCAATCGTCGCGTCCTGCGGTGCGAGGCCGTTGCGACCGTCGACGATAAACACGACGATGTCCGATTCCTCGACCGCCTGGCGCGTCTGGCGCGCCATCTGGTGCAGGATGCCCTCTTTCGCGACCGGCTCGAAGCCGCCGGTATCGACCACCAGGTACGGCCGTTCGCCGACCCGCCCTTCGCCATAGTGGCGGTCGCGGGTGAGGCCCGGCAGATCGGCGACCAGCGCGTCGCGGGAGCGCGTCAGGCGGTTGAACAGCGTGGATTTCCCCACATTGGGGCGCCCGACGAGGGCAATAACGGGTTTCATCTGATCTTGTTCACAGTGAGGCGCAAGCCGCCGACGCAGGTCGCCGGCTACGCAGCAAGCTCGCCGTGCGGCCGCTGCACGGCATTATTGGTGGTTGGCGCGATTTCGTTTGTTGGCAAGTTAGCACGAATTTCGCCCGGCCCGGCTGGGTAGCCGGTGGGGGCGGGAGCGGCTTTAGCCGCGGTTCGGCATCGGTCGGGGCGCAACCGTGCCGCTTTGCGTCGTGCGGTTCGCGGTGCGTCGGCACCGAGGCGCCGCGCCTCGTGTGCCGCGTTCGCTCGCGCTTTGCGAAACGTCGGCTTGCGATGAAAACCGGCAGATGCATACGCTGACGATCCACACAGAGGTCGCATCGGCGGCGGCTCCGCGTGGTGTTTCAAGCGCATTCGCGGCCGGTGGCGGGCTGACTCTTCGCCAGCTGCGCCCGCACCACCTACCCAACACGAACGATCGGCCGCGCAGCGTGTTTTTTCGGGATCTGCTGCCGCGCGTCGGTGCGCGCCCGAGCCGAGTGTCCTGGTCGCGCCACGGACCGGTATAAACCGCCCGCGCTAACTGCGCCCGCAGCCGCCACCTGAAACGCAGCGGCGCACGCATCGCCCAGCCAGTGCGCGCCGCCGGCTACGACGCCCGCTCAGCGCGGACGGAACCCATATAGGTCGCCGTCGTGCGTCTGCACGACCAGCGTATCGCCCGCCAGCACCGGCGCAGCGGTGATCGGGCTGCCGTCGGTTTTCATGCGTGCCACGAAGCGGCCGTCGTCGCGCGACAGGAAGTGCACGAAGCCCTTGTAGTCGCCGACCACTGCCGCGTGACCGAGCAGCATCGGCACGCTGACATCGCGGCTCTTCAGCTGGTCGTTGCGCCACAGCTGCTTGCCGCTCACGCCGTCGAACGCGGTGACGACCGACCAGTCGTCGCCGGCCACGACCACCTGTTCGTCTTGCGCAAGACCGCTGGTGCTCGAGAAGTTGTGTTCCCACACCGCACGCCCCGAGTTCGCGTCGAAGCAGCCAAGCTGGCCCTGGAACGTCACCGCGCAGGTCTGCGCACCGATCAGCGTCGGCGGACCGGTCACGTCGTTGATGCGCTCCACTTCGGTCACGCCCTTCGGATACGACACCGGCGTGGTCCAGTACGCGTCGCCGTTCTGCAGGTTAATTGCCGCGAACTGGCCGCCCGGAAAGCCGGCCAGCACCGCTGCGTCGCCCGCGAAGATCATGCCGGCCGACACGCGCAGGTTCAGCGGCACCGCACGGTTGCGGTAGATCCAGCGCTGCTCGCCGGTTTGCGCATTGAACGCAACGATCTGGCCGTCGATCGTGCGCACGATCACAAGACCGTTGCCGACCAGCGGCGGCGACAGGATTTCGCCCGGCGCGGTGGCCGTCCACAGTTGCTTGCCATCCGGCCCCAGCACGAACACCTGACCCTTCAACGCGCCGACCGCGGTCAGGTTGCCGTCAGTGCCGACGCCCGCCGACAGGTCGCTCTTCAGCTTGACCCGCCAGACGTCGTTGCCGGTCTTCGCGTCGATCTTCGCCACCGAGCCGTTGTTGCCCGCCGCGTACACCGCGTCGCCGACCGCCACCGGCGAGAACAGATAGCGGCCCGCCTTGCCGACGCTCGCCTTCCACGTTTGCTGCACGTCGAGCGCGGACTTGAAGTCGGTGAGCGGCGTGGGCACGCGGCGCTCGTCTTTCGACGACGAGCATGCCGCCATCGTCAGCACGGCCAGCGCACAGGCTACGGGCACAGCGCAGCGTTTGAGCAGATTCATCGGTGAACGAAGCATGTTTTAACTAGAGTCTTGACAGGTTAAAGGCGGCAAACCTTGCGCGACATCGCAGCTTAGCCGCCCAACGCGTCCAGCTTGAACTGGACCAGCTGGCGCGTCGAAATATCGTTTTTCGGCAGCGCGTCGAGCGCGAGCTTGTACGCTGCGCGCGCGTCGTCGCGCTTGCCCTGGGCGGCGAGCAGATCACCGCGGCTATCGGCCACCACGCCCTTGAACGCATCGGCTTCGGGCTGCTGCAGCAGCGCGAGACCCGCGTCGTAGGCTTTTTCGTCGAGCAGCAACGCGGCGAGGCGCAGCTTCGCGATCTGACGGAATTCGTCGTCTTTCGCGTGGTCCGCGGCCCATTGCAGCTGCGCCTTGGCGCCGGCCGTGTCGCCCGCCTCGTACAGCGATTTGGCCGCGGCAAGCGCCGTCATCTGCGCGTAAGCCGTGCCGCTGTATTTGTCTTCCATGTCGGCCGCGATACGCGCGACGGTTGCCTTGTCGGTCTTGTCGCCCGCGCCGCTCACTTCCTGCAGCCGGCCGTACAGCGCCGCCGCTTCGGCGGCCTG
This sequence comes from Paraburkholderia sp., assembly GCA_035536055.1. GTDB lineage: Bacteria > Pseudomonadota > Gammaproteobacteria > Burkholderiales > Burkholderiaceae > Paraburkholderia. The sequence goes on from DATLOW010000096.1 coordinate 3,887, forward strand.
GTGCCGCTGCCACCAGTTCCAGCCGTTCCAGCAGGCCGCGGCGATCACCGCCACCAGCAGGATCCAGGTGGTCGCATTGCCCCACCGCGCCCACCAGGCCTTTACGCTTTCAATTGATTCCTGTTCGTCGTGGTAACTCATCGCGAAGCGATTCCTTCCCTATCGATGCCTTATAGATTGTTGACCGTGCTCAAAGCGAGATCTGCAAACCTCGCTGCGCACTTCGGCGCTACCGCGATCAGTCATCCCCGTCTTCGGAGGACGCAACCATCGCATTGATTAGAAATTCGGTCAAGTCTTCGGCCGGGACGGTCTGCTGTTCGCTTTTCACGCCCGTCGCGCCGATGTCGCGCAGCGCCTTGACGCCGACTGTGCCGTTCGCGACCTCGTCTTCGCCGAGAATGACCGCGAACGCCGCGCCGCTCGCGTCGGCGCGCTTCATCTGCGACTTGAAGCTCGCCGGCTGGCCGTCGGCGCTGCAATGCAGGATCACGTCGAGCCCCGTGTCGCGCAGACGCTCGGCAATAATGAACGCCTGATCGCGCGCGGCTTCGCCCTGATGCACGACGTACACGTCGTAGCCTTCGTCTTCCGGTACGAGCTGTTCTTCCTTCAGCAACTCGATGATGCGCTCGACCCCCATCGCCCAGCCGCATGCCGCCGTCGGCTTGCCGCCCAGCTGCTCGATCAGCGGATCGTAGCGGCCGCCAGCGGCCACCGTGCCCTGCGCGCCGAGCTTGTCGGTGATCCACTCGAACACCGTCAGGTTGTAGTAATCGAGCCCGCGCACCAGCCGCGGGTTGATCGTGAACGGAATGTTGTTCGCCTTCAGGATGCGCTGCAGCCCTTCGAAGTGCGCGCGCGATTCGTCGCCGAGAAAATCGATCAGTTTCGGCGCGTTACGGGCGATTTCCTGCAACGCCGGGTTCTTCGTGTCGAGCACGCGCAGCGGATTCGTGTACAGGCGGCGCTTGCCGTCTTCGTCGAGCGCATCGAGATGCTTCTCGAGGTAGGCGATCAGTTCGACGCGGTGCGCCGCGCGTTCGTGCGCGAGGCCGAGCGAGTTGATTTCCAGCTTGATGCCGGTCAGACCGAGATCGTCCCACAGGCGCTGACACATCAGGATGATTTCCGCGTCCGTATCCGGCCCCGCAAAACCGAGTGCCTCGACGCCGACCTGATGGAACTGGCGATAACGGCCGCGCTGCGGACGCTCGTGACGGAACATCGGGCCGATGTACCACAGCCGCTTGGGGCCGCTGTACAGCAGGTCGTGCTCGATCGCCGAGCGCACCACAGCGGCGGTGTTTTCCGGACGCAGCGTCAGGTTTTCGCCATTCAGCGCGTCGGTGAAGCTGTACATCTCTTTCTCGACGATGTCGGTCACTTCGCCGATACCGCGCGTGAACAGCTGCGTGTGTTCGACGATCGGCGTCCGGATATTCTGGTATCCGTACGAACGCAGCATCGATTTCACCGTCGCTTCGAAAAACTCCCACAGCCCGGCTTCTTCCGGCAGCAGGTCGTTCATACCCTTTACGCCGGAAAGCTTTTCGAGCTTTTTCTTCGGTTCAGTCATCTGGATTCGGTCGACAAAAAATTAACTCAGCGCGGCGGTGCGGCCGTAACGGCGCTCGACGTAGTCGCTGACGATTTGCTGGAATTCTTCGGCGATGCGCTCGCCGCGCAGCGTCTTCACCTTTTCGCCGTCGATAAAGACCGGCGCGGCCGGGTTCTCGCCCGAGCCCGGCAGGCTGATGCCGATGTTGGCCTGCTTCGATTCGCCCGGGCCGTTGACGATGCAGCCCATCACCGCGACGTGCATTTTCTCGACACCGGGATACTGGTCGCGCCAGACCGGCATCTGCGTGCGCAGATAGGTCTGGATCTGTGCCGCGAGCTCCTGGAACAGCGTGCTCGTGGTGCGGCCACAGCCGGGGCATGCGATCACCATCGGCGTGAACGAGCGCAGGCCCATCGTCTGCAGGATTTCCTGGCCGACGATCACTTCACCGGTACGCGATGCGCCCGGTTCCGGCGTCAGCGAAATGCGGATCGTGTCGCCGATGCCCTGCTGCAGCAACACCGACAGCGCCGCCGTCGACGCGACGATGCCCTTCGAGCCCATGCCGGCCTCGGTCAGGCCGAGGTGCAGCGCGAACTGGCAGCGGCGCGCGAGTTCGCGATACACCGCGATCAGGTCCTGCACGCCGCTCACCTTGCACGACAGGATGATCTTGTTGCGCGCGAGACCCAGTTCGACGGCGCGCTCGGCCGAGCCGATCGCCGACTGGATCAGTGCTTCGTACATCACGCTTTGCGCTTCCCACGGCGTCGGGCGCGCGGCGTTCTCGTCCATCATCCGCGCGAGCAGGTCCTGATCGAGGCTGCCCCAGTTCACGCCGATGCGCACCGGCTTGTCGTACTTGATCGCGGCTTCGATCATCTGCGCGAATTGCGTGTCGCGTTTTGCGCCCTGGCCGACGTTGCCAGGATTGATCCGGTACTTCGACAGCGCTTCCGCGCAGGCCGGATAGTCGCGCAGCAACAGGTGACCGTTGTAATGGAAGTCGCCGACCAGCGGCACCGACACGCCCATCCGGTCGAGCTGGTCGCGAATCGCCGGCACCGCCGCGGCGGCTTCCGGCGTGTTGACGGTAATGCGCACGAGTTCGGAGCCCGCCTGCGCGAGTTCCTTGATCTGGATCGCGGTGCCGATCGCGTCGGCGGTGTCGGTGTTGGTCATCGACTGTACGCGCACCGGCGCGTCGCCGCCGATCGTCACGAGATTGCCGGCCCAGCGAACGTCGACTGCGTTCGATACGCGGCGCGGCGCATGGCCGCCGAAAATCGGCTCGGACGAACTGATTTGACTGGTGTTGGATTGCATGGGATCGGAGTGCATCGATAAACCCGTCTTTGAAGCCTGCTTTTGAGGGGCCGCCCTTTCGGGCGCCCGCTTATTGAAGCCCACTAAATAGAAACCTGATTTTGAGCCGTGGCGCGGCGCCGTGGGTGGGCGCCGCATGCGCATTCGACCTCAAGGCAACGCGAAGCGTGCCACGTTCCCCTTCGCTGCTGCATATTTGGACGGATCGACCGGCTGGCCGTCGAAAGTGATCGATTCGAGACCCGCCTTGTTGCCTACCGTCACCTTGAGCGGCGCATCGCCGCTGATTTCCTTGCTGTCGCCGGCATGCACGAGGCCAGAGAAGACCTCCTTCCCGTCCTTCTGCCGCACGCTGAACCAGCTGTCCTGCGTGACCTTCAGGGCGACCGTCGACGAACCGGCCGGCGCCGCTGCCGACGAAGCCGCTGCGAGCGCGTTTGCGGCCGATGCGCTGGCTGCAGGGGTGGCCGCGTTGGTTGCGTTGGCGGCCGCTGCCGCTGGCGCTGTGCCGTTGGGCGAAGTCGTCGCCGCCGCCGACGCGCCGGCCATTGGCAACGGCGCGGGCATCTGCGGCTGCGACGCCGCATCGGCGGCCTGCGCGGACTGGTCTTCCGCACCACCGCTCGCCGCCTGCGCGGAATCTGCCGGCGCGCCGGTCTGGCCCTGCGCGACCGACGCCGATGCGCCACTGACACCGCCCGTCGCGCTATTCGACGCGCTCACGCCGCTTGCCGTCGCTTTCAGACGCGCGAGCCATGCACCGGAATCGCCGCCGTTGGTATGCCACATCGCCAGCGCAATCAACGCGACGACCACGGCGGCCACGCCCCACAGCCACGAACGGCGCCGCGGCGCGCTATTGCCAAGCGACAGCGACACGCGGCCGCGCGGCAGATCGGTACCGGCCGACGCCGGCATTTTCAGATCCGGCGCGGGCACGCCGCGCTCGCGGCGCAGTGCGTCGGTATAGGGCGCGGGATCCGCTCCGAGCATCTTCGCGTAGCTGCGCACGACGCCCAGCGCGAACGTGGTGTCCGGCAGATGACTCAGATCACCCGCCTCGAGGGCACGCAACTTGGCAACCGGCACCTTGAGTCGCGCCGATACGTCTTCGATCGACCAACCCTTCGCCTGGCGCAACTGGGCAAGACGCGCGCCGACCGATGCAAGCGACTCGTTACCCACCTGCACGGCCGGCTGCAGCGCGGCCGGAGCGGCTACCGGCGCCGGTCGGCCGGTATGTCTTTCGGTATCGTGCGGTTGCGGGTGCTGCGGCTCACTCATCCCAAATCCTTTCGCGTCGATTCTTTTTTAATTCGTGCGGTCCGGCGAAGCATACTCCGATCCCCGAATCGCAAACCGTTTATAACAAAATGTGCGGCTCCCGGGGCGAGCGCCGAATCGCTGCGAAGGCCGCTTCGCCAGCCTCCTGTGCCCCGTCCGCTCGCCCTTGTGAAACTTCGTTGCAACCGCCCGCACGCGGCCACACCGTGCGGCCGCGCGCCCCGCCTGCCGCGGCGCAACGCAGCCCGCCGCGCTCACACGGCACGCACCTCGATTACCTTTGCCGCCTTCCCTGCACGCTCAGCAAGCCGCGTGCGGTCCTTCACCGCGCCGGCCAGCTGACCGCAGGCGGCATCGATATCGTCGCCGCGCGTCTTGCGCACGGTCGTGACGACCCCCGCATCGATCAACACTTGTGCAAACCGCTTGATCTGCTCCTGTTTCGAGCGGAACAGCCCGGATTCCGGGAACGGATTGAACGGAATCAGATTGAATTTGCACGGCACGTCGCGCGTCAGTGCGAGCAGTTCGCGCGCCTGCGCTTCGCTGTCGTTGACGCCGTCGAGCATGCAATATTCGAAAGTAATAAAGTCGCGCGGCGCAACCTGCAGATATCGCTGACAAGCCGCCATCAGCTCGCGTAACGGATACTTTTTGTTCAAGGGCACCAGCATGTCGCGCAGCGCATCGCTCGGCGCATGCAGCGACACCGCCAGCGCGACCGGCAAATCCGCGCCGAGCCGGTCCATCATCGGCACCACGCCCGACGTGGACAGCGTGACGCGCCGGCGCGACAGGCCATACGCGTTGTCGTCGAGCATCAGGCGCATCGCGGGCACCACGGCGTCGTAATTCAGCAGCGGCTCGCCCATGCCCATCATCACGACATTGGTGACCACCCGCTCGCCCTTGCCTTCGCCGCCGGCCGCACGGCCGCCCGGCACGCCCAACGACGCGCGCAGCGCAAATTCGGCCATGCGCAACTGGCCGATGATTTCGCCGGTGGACAGATTGCGGGAGAAGCCCTGCTTGCCGGTCGAGCAGAATCGGCAGTTCACCGCGCATCCCGCCTGCGACGACACGCACAGCGTGCCGCGGGTCTCTTCGGGGATAAACACGGTTTCAACGGCATTGCCGTTACCGACGTCGACCAGCCATTTGCGGGTGCCGTCGGTCGAAATATGGTCGCTGACGATGCCGGGCATCGCGATCGATGCGCGGCTCTTCAGCTTTTCGCGCAGCGACTTGGCGAGATCGGTCATCCCGTCGAAGTCGGCCGCGTTGTACTGGTGAATCCAGCGCTGCAATTGTTTGGCGCGAAACGGCTTTTCGCCGAGGCTGCCGCAATATGCGACAAGGCCTTCTGCGTCGAGATCGAGAAGGTTGACGGTTGGACTGCTCGTCATATCGATTCCTGCCATTCAGTGCGAGACATGCGTTCGTGCAACAAGCTGCCTGAACGCCCTGCCGTTCGCGCCCGCTCCTGCTGCTATTCGTTACCGCGCCGCGAACGGCTTAGCGCGAGTAGACGTTGACTTCCGGGAAGAAGAAAGCGATTTCGACCGCTGCCGTTTCGGCTGCGTCCGAACCGTGCACTGCGTTCGCGTCGATGCTATCGGCGAAATCGGCGCGGATCGTGCCCTTTTCGGCCTTTTTCGGATCCGTCGCGCCCATCAGTTCGCGGTTCTTCAGGATCGCGTTTTCGCCTTCCAGCGCCTGCACCATGACCGGGCCGGAGATCATGAACTCGACCAGATCCTTGAAGAACGGACGTGCGCTGTGCACGGCGTAGAACTTCTCTGCATCCGCACGCGACAGGTGAACCATACGCGCTGCAACGATCTTCAGGCCCGCATTTTCGAAACGGGTGTAGATCTGGCCGATTACGTTCTTGGCCACTGCGTCCGGCTTGATAATCGACAGAGTGCGTTCGATCGCCATAAAAACTCCAGAAAATTAAGAAGTTACTAATTCAAATGAATCCGCAATTGTAGCATGTTCCGGTGTATGATTGCGATTGAACCCTTACACAATTGAAAGACTCCAACATAACGGAGCGGGCAGCCCCACAACCCGGCCCGCAAGTATGAAAGAAGCGTGTGAAAGAAGCGGTAATGAAAGCCGGTAACGCGGTACCCTTCTACCGATGTCCGGCGCATTGAAACTCCGGTGCGCCGCGTTTATCTTAGGGTTGTTGGGTCGAGCGACCGGCGGCAAGCCCGCTTGCCGGCGCCGCACAAAAGGTTTGGCATACCACTGCGCAACACTGCGTCTGACGCAAGGAGAAACCATGAACGAGTACCCCTATAACTTTGGCCGCGGCGGTGCCGTCACCACGGCCGAAGCCCGCAACCGCGTGCTACGCAACACCTATTGGCTGCTTGCGCTGTCGATGGTGCCGACGGTGCTGGGCGCATGGGTGGGCGTCGCGACCGGCTTCTCGCTGTTTGCCGCCACCAGCCCGGCCATGAGCATGCTGGCGTTCTTCGCGATCGCGTTCGG
>DATLOW010000097.1:0-5234 GCA_035536055.1 Paraburkholderia sp.
GCATGTTCGCTTTGCCAAGCACGATTGCGCCCGCATCGAGCAGGCGCTGCACCGAACGCGCGTTGCGCTTCGGCGTGAAGTTCGCGAGTGCGGGTGTGCCGCCCGAAGTCGACAGGCCGATCGTGTTGATGTTGTCCTTGACGACCACCGGCAAGCCCGCCAGCGGCAATGCGGCGCGCTCGGCGGGTGTCAAGGCGTCGATGCGCTGCGCGTGCGCGAGCGCGCCCTCCATATCGAGCGCGACCAGCGCATTGAGGCTCGACAGCGCTGCGGCGCGGGCGAGCAGCGTGGCGACATAGTCGATCGCGCGCAGCCGGCCCGCCTGTATCGCGGCGACGGCTTCACGTGCGCCGAGCGCCAGTTGTTGGTCGACGGTCCATGCCATGCTGAGGGTTCTCCAGGTCGAACCTGCGGGCCGCACCCTTGCAGCCGCGGTTTGCCGGGTCGCCGGCACCGCATCAGCGCATGGGCGCGCCGGTTACTTTCTGATGAAGCGCAACGCCAGCCGTACGAGGCGCGGCATTGCGACGGGACGCAGCAGTCTTGCATCGTAACCGCTCATGCGCCGTTCGTTTTCGGCCAGGCACACTTCAAAAAGTTGCCTTACGCTCAATGCCTCGCCGATCGACGCGCTGTTGGCCGGCAGAAAGTTCGAATCGTGCGCGACGCCGTCCTTGTCGATGCCGTTCGCGATACCGATGCGGTCCCACACCAGTTTGACCCAGATCGCGCCGACGCGCAGCGAGTGCCACGGCCGGCGCCACCACGGCATGGTGCGGCGGTACCACGCGACCCAGTTGATGAAGAACAGGATGTGCCGCGCTTCTTCCTGAATCACCGGCTCGAAGGTCTCGACCAGCGCTTCGGGAAAATAGCCCGACAGCTGCGCCGAACGGAACAGGCCGAAGGCGAAGAAACTGTCGATGCATTCGCTGTACCCGGTAAACATCCACGCCCACTCGGAGTCGCGCGGCGCGGGGTAGTCGGGCTCGGGCGCGAGCTCGATGCCGTACGCGGCGACGAGCCGCGACAGCACATGCTTGTGACGCGCTTCTTCGGCAGCGTCCATTTCGATCGCTTCACGCAGCAGCGGGTCTTGCAGCGTCGCCGCGTAGGTCGACACGCGAATCGACGCGCGGCCTTCGGTCTGCACCGCGATGTCCCAGATCGGCAGCGAGGTCAGGCGCTTCAGTGCATCTTGCGGAAGGGGAGGCCAATCGATGACAGCGGGCTTGTACGGGTTGTGCGTCTCGAGCAGCATGCGGCAAAACATCTGCTTGTGAGCTTCGGAGCCGATCCGCATGCGCGTCTGGTCGCGAAAGGTCCAGTTGCGCAGCGCGTGGTCGCCGGCATCGTCTGTCAAGGTATCGGACATGGCAGAGTGGTGAAAGCGTCGAGCAAATGGCGCTTATTCTGTCACAATCTGCAGGTATGCCGCTTGCGAGCCCTTGTCAGGCTTGCACATCGTGGAATCGGGCGCCGCGGGCCGCGCGTGTCGTGACGACGGCAAAGCCGGGCGTTTGTGCCGCATTTACTGATGGTTGTCGATCCACAGCCGCCCCCAGCTGAACGCGTAGGCAAGCGCATGCTCTTCGTCGAAGAAGTAGTCGAGCGCATCGAACGAATACGCCCGGCCCGTTTGCGCGGCAGTCTTCTCGATGGTCAGATTGGCCGCGAACAGCCCGTTCGGCAGGCGCTGCGCGGCAGGGGCGACCTGGTAGCCCTTGTAGCGGATCAGTCGGTTCATGTGAGTCTTCGGCGATGCCCTTTGTGCTTGTCGGTCCGGCGCTTACGGCCGCGTGGCGGCCGGTGTCCCCCGCGGCCGAGCCATGCGGCGACTATCCGTCGACGAAACGGCTGCGTCTGTGGTTTGGCACACGGTTCGGGTGAAGACTCTGTGCGCGCGGCCGCATAGGCGCGGCGCGATGGCGGGCTATTCGGCGAGCGCGAACAGCTTCGCGGCGCTGCCCTGGTCCACGCCGCCGGACGGCGCCGCGCGCTGCGCGCCGAATGCCAGCGCGAAGCCGGCCGCCTGTTGGCCCACCAGCGCGAGCTGTTCGGCCACCTTCGGGTCCGAACAACCGTCGGGACCGTCGAAGCGCGTTTCCAGCGTGTTGATGCCGGCGCCGAACGGCGTCGGCCAGCCGCGCAGCGCATGCACGATCGAACGCAGCGAGCCCAGCACCGAACCGGCCGCCTGCCAGCCGTAGGCGGTGACGATGCAGCCGGCGGCGCGGCCGTCGAGATACGGGCGCGCGTCGTCGCGCAGGTCTTCAAGTGTATCGAGCGCGTTCTTCACGAGGCCGGAGATGCCACCGTGATAGCCGGGTGTGGCGATCACCACTGCATCGGCGCGGCGCACCGCATCGATCAGTTCGAGCTGCTCCGCAGTGCGCTGCGGATTTTCCGGTGCGTAGTGCGGCAGGCGATGCAGAAATTCGCCGCCGAACAGGCGGGTGCGAGCGCCGGCGTGTTGCGCGCCGGCCAGCGCGAGCGACAGCGCGCGTTCGGTCGACGACGCGGCGCGCGTGGTGCCGCCGATGCCGACCACGAACGGCCGGCGGGTTGAATCGGGACGGGTCAACTGAAACTCCTTGCTTCGGTAGCGGGCAGCCCGGCATGCGTACATTTCGTGAGGGGCTGCGGCGGTCCGGCTCAAAGCGTCATCTTAGAGAGCGACGCCGGCAACGCGAACCGACTTTTTGTTCTAACGATATACCGAACAAGGATTGTGCGCAGTCAGCCGGGCCAGTACCTTGGGCGCCGCTTCAGCGCCACTCGGCACCAGCCCTGGTCGGCACCTGCCGTTACGGGCGCGCCGCCGGTACGGCGCCCGCTTCGGTGGCTTCGTCAGCTTCGTCAGCTTCATCGGCGTCCGGCAGCGCCGGCATTGCCGCAGGAAGCGGGCGCGCAATGCCGGTCCACGGTTCCAGCGCATTTTCCCATCGGGCGATCACCGCCGACGCGATGCTGTTGCCGACCACGTTGGTGGTGGTGCGCCCCATATCGATGAACTGATCGATCGCGAGCAGCAGCACCACACCTTCCACCGGCAGCCCGAATAGCGGCAGTGTCGCGGCGATCACGACGATCGCTGCGCGCGGCACGCCGGCCACGCCCTTGCTGGTCAGCATCATCACCAGCAGCATCCAGAACTGCTGGCCGAAGCTCAGGTGGATGTTGTACGCCTGCGCGATAAACAGCGCGGCGAATGCCTGATACATCATCGAGCCGTCGAGATTGAACGAGTACGCGAGCGGCAGCACGAAGTTGCTGACGCGCGGCTTCACGCCGAAGCGCGTCAGCTGCTCGATGGTTTTCGGATACGCGGCCTCGCTGCTCGCGGTGCTGAATGCGATCAGCATTGGCTCGCGAATCAGCTTCATCAGCGCGAATACCGGCTTGCCGAGCACGCCGTAGCCGGCCGCGAGCAGCACGCACCACAGCACCGTCATGCTGAAATAGACCGCGCCGATAAACTTGCCATAGGTGACAAGCATGCCGAGCCCCTGCACGGTGATCACCGCGGCGACCGCGCCGAATACGCCGAGCGGCGCAAACCACATCACGTAGCCGGTGATTTTCAGCATGATCGTGAACAGTCCCTCGATCGATGCGAACAGCGCCGGCGGCAGGCTGTCCTTCAGCGCACCCATCGCGATGCCGAAGAACACCGAGAACACGAGAATCGGCAGGATCTCGTTGTTCGCCATCGCCTCGACGATGCTGGCCGGCACGATATGCGTGATGAAGTTGTGCAGGTTGAACGCCGCGGTGCTGACACCGGCGGCGCTGCCGGCGGCGGGTACCTGCAGGTTCATCGTGTGGCCGAGGTCGAACAGGTTCGCGAGCAGCATGCCGATCAGCAGCGATACGAGCGACGCGCAGAAAAACCAGCCCAGCGCCTTGAGCCCGGCGCGGCCCACCACCTTTGCATCGCCCATCGACGCGAGCCCGGCCACGAGGCCGCTGAATACCAGCGGTGCGATCACCATGCGGATCAACCGCAAGAAGATGTCGGTGATCAACGAGAAGTTGCTGGCCAGCGCTTTTGCCGCGGCGGGCGATTCGGCATTCTGATGACACAAGTATCCGGCCGCGATGCCGGCCAGCATGCCGACGACGATGGCCAGACCGAGTCTGTTTCGTTTCACGCTGTGCTCCCTGTGTTTTTCGTCCATCGCAAGATGGCGATTGCAATTGCCTTACAGTCGCGTCCCCGTGTGCCGGCCGCCGACCCGTATCTTCTGTGAACAAAATTCCGTACGGCGCGCCCGGGGGGGCGCGACGCAGTATGCTGGATCGGCCTCAATGCTTCAGAGCTTCGATCGCGAGCGGCCGCGTGTGCACCGGCAGCGGCTCGAAGCCCAGTGCGTAGCGCACGCAACGTTGCGCAAGCTCGACAGTGGTGTCGAGCACGGGCCGCGCGAGGTCGGTCGTGCCGAGCACCAGCGGCACCTCGGTACAGCCCGCGACGATCACGTCGGCGCCCGCGTCGATCAGCGCGTTGCCGAAGTCGCGCATCGCGGCGCGCGCCGCATTCGACAGATCGCCCAGCTTGATCCGGTACAGCAGCGCCATAAAGCGCTCCTGCGCATCGGGTGCAAGCGTGACGGCGGTCGCGCCGCGCAGCGCGAAGTGATCCTGATAAAGCCGCGCGGCAATGCAGCCGTTCGTCGCAAGCAGCCCGAAGCGCCGCGCCGCGGGCCAGTTGCGCTCGCACGCCGCGCATGCCTCGGCGACGATGCTGATGAACGGCACGCCGATCGCCGCGCGGATTTCCAGCTCGAACGCATGCGCGGTGTTGCACGGCATCGCCAGAAAGTCGACGCCGGCGCGTTCGAGACCGGCGGCCATCGCGGCGAGCATCGGCCCGGGCGACGGACCGCGGCCGGTGATCGCATCGCTGCGGTCCGGCACCTTTGGATTCGAATCGACGCGTACGCGCAGATGATCCTGCTCGCGGTCGACCGGTGTGGCGGCAACCAGTTTCGCCAGAAAATCGGCGGTGGCCTGCGGCCCCATGCCGCCCAGCACGCCTACTACGAGTCCATCCGTTCTCACATCCTGGCCCATGATGATTTGCGGTTGGTGGAAATCGTATGGCCTCGATAATAGTTTTCATCGCGGCACTCTGCCAATGCGCTCGTGACGATTTCGTGCGCCGTACGCAGCTTTATGCAAAAATCCTGCCCTTCCCCGCGGGCCATGAATAAAAACGAAAGGCTTGCGGC
>DATLOW010000098.1:0-22608 GCA_035536055.1 Paraburkholderia sp.
GCACCCGCCACACTGACCGATCTCGCCGGCCGCACGATCCACATACCGCAGACCGAACCGAAGCGGATCCTGCTCGGCGAAAGCCGCCTGCTGTCGGCCGTCGCACTGCTCGACGGCCAGCATCCACTGTCGCGCATCGTCGGCTGGCAAGGCGACTTGCCGACCATGGACCCGCAAACCTTCGATGCATACGCGCAGACCTTCCCCGCGATCCGCCAGATTCCGCTGATCGGCAAAGCCACCGAGGACAGCATCAGCGACGAAAAGGCGCTGAGCCTGAGGCCCGACGTGGCGATCTTCAGTCTCGCCGGGCATGGGCCGAGCCGCTACAACGCGCTGGTCAAGCAACTCGAGGCGACCGGCACGACCGTGGTGTTCGTCGACTTCCGGCTGCATCCGCTGCAGGACACGCTGCCGAGCATCAGGCTGCTCGGCGCCGTGCTGCACCGTGAGCCCGAAGCCGATGCATACGTGCAGTTCTATCAGCAGCATCTGGCGCGCGTCGAAAACGTCGTGCAGAAGATTGCGCCGGATCAGCGGCCGAAGGTATTCGTCGACCTGCTGGCCGGCGCGTGGGATGCCGGCTGCTGCCACACCGCCGGCAACGGCAATTTCGGCGAATTCGTCACCGCGGCCGGCGGCCGCAATATCGCGCAGGGCCTTGTGCCGGGCGTACTCGGCGACATCAGCCTCGAGCAAGTGATCGCGGCGCAGCCTGACGTGTACGTGGCGACCGGCAGCCGCAGCAAGCCCGGGCTCGCGTCGCTGCGCGTCGGCGCGCTGACCAGCGAGCACGATGCGCAGGCAAGCCTCGCACAGCTGACCGAACGCCGGGGCTTCGACACGATCAAGGCGATCCGCGACGGTCGTGCGCACGGCATTTCGCACAACTACTACGACTCGCCGTACAACATCATCGTGATCGAAGCGTTTGCGAAGTGGTTCTATCCGCAGCAGTTCAAGGACCTCGACGTGCATGCAACGCAGGCCGAGCTGTACCGGCGCTTCCTTGCGGTGCCGCCGGGCGGCGCGCAATGGGTCGATGCGCCCTTGGGGCAGGCATCGCTCGCGCAGGCGGCCGCGCACTGAACGGCGGCACGCGTGAAACCGGTCGGCTGCGCTGCGGGTCGGCGCCGCGTGAATCTGCTGCGTGAATCTGCTGCGTGACTCTGCTGCCTGAATCTGCTGCCTGAATCTGCTGCCTGAATCTGCTGCCTGAATCTGCTCCTTCCGTCTGCGGCTCACGTCCGCGCGGCTTGCGACCACTGCACGTCCGCGCCAGTTACATCCGCTCTCTGTCATACCCGCCCACGAGGTCGCTGCACCAATGTCCGATTCCGTTTCGATACGCCGCGTGAACACCGCGACGCAACCCGCCGACATGACCGGCACCCCAAGCGCCGGCGGCACGCGACGCGCAGAGGCGCTGCACAATGCCAGCGGCGCGCAGCTGCAAACCTATCTGCGGCTCACGCGGCGCCGCGCGCTGTTACTGGGTGCGGTCGCGCTGCTGATCGCCGGCTCGGTGCTGTTCGACCTGCGCTCCGGCCCCTCCGGATTGCCGCTCGCGGCGCTGCTACACACGCTGTTCGAGCGTGCGTCGGCCGACCCGGCGGCCCGTGTGATCGTCTGGCAGATCCGCCTGCCCTACGCCGTGATGGCGGTGCTGGTCGGCGCCGCGCTCGGCCTGTCCGGCGCGGAAATGCAGACGGTGCTGAACAATCCGCTGGCAAGCCCGTACACGCTCGGCGTATCCGCGGCTGCGGCGTTCGGCGCGTCGCTTGCGATCGTGCTCGACGTCGCGCTGCCCGGCATCGCGCAAAGCTGGATCGTGTCGGCCAATGCGTTCCTGTTCGCACTGTTCTCCGCGCTGTTGCTCGACGGTGTCGCGCGCTGGCGCGGCATGAATACGTCGGGCGTGGTGCTGTTCGGCATCGCGCTGGTGTTCGCGTTTCACGCGCTGGTATCGCTGACGCAGTTCGTCGCGTCCGCCGATGCGCTGCAAGGCCTGATCTTCTGGACGCTCGGTTCGCTGGCGCGCGCCGACTGGCCGAAAATCGGCGTGCTCGCCGTGGCGCTCGCCCTGGCGCTGCCGCTCGCCATGCGCAACGCGTGGCAGCTCACCGCGCTGCGGCTCGGCGAAGACCGCGCGGCAAGCTTCGGCATCGACGTGCGCCGCGTGCGGCTCGCGACGCTTTTGCGCGTGTCGGTATTGTCGGCGCTCGCGGTGTCGTTCGTCGGCACGATCGGCTTTGTCGGGCTGATCGCGCCGCATATCGCGCGCACGCTGTTCGGCGAAGACCATCGCTTCTATCTGCCGGGCAGCGCGCTGGTCGGCGCGCTGATGCTGTCGCTCGCGTCGATTGCGTCGAAGCTGATCGTGCCCGGCGTGCTGATTCCGGTGGGCATCGTCACGGCGCTGGTCGGCATTCCGCTGTTTCTGGGCATCGTCGTGCGCACGCAGGGCGTCGCGCCATGAACGGACTGTCGATTCACCAACTGAGCGTGCGCTATGGCAAGCGGCCGGTGCTGCATGCGCTGTGCGCGGGGCCGCTGCCGCGCGGGCAGATCACCGCGCTGCTCGGCCCGAACGGCAGCGGCAAGTCGACGCTGCTGCGTGCGCTCGCGGGACTCACGCGCGCGCAGCACGGCTCGCTGACGCTCGATGGCGAGCCGCTCGCGCTATCGGCGGCAGCAGCGCGTTCGCATAGCGTCGTCTATCTGCCGCAGGCGTTACCGGCGGGCGTGCGGCTGCAGGTGCTCGAATCGGTGCTGGTGGCATGCCGCGCGACACGCGGCGCGTACGGCCAGCACGCCGCGCATCACGACGATCTGGCGCGCGCCAGTGCGGTGCTCGAACGGCTCGGCATCGGCATGCTGGCGGCGCGCTCGCTCGACGAGTTGTCGGGCGGCCAGCGGCAACTGGTCGGCATTGCGCAGGCGCTGGTGCGCGAGCCGCAGGTGCTGCTGCTCGACGAACCGCTGTCGGCGCTCGATCTGAATCACCAGTTTCACGTGATGTCGGTGCTGCGCGACATCACGCGCGAACGCGAAATCGCCACTGTGGTCGTGCTGCACGATATCAACGCGGCGCTGCGCGCCTGCGATCAGGCGATGCTGCTCGACGGCGGGCGCGTCGTCGACTTCGGGCCGGCGGCGCAGGTGATCACCAGCGACAACCTCGCGCGCGTGTTTGGCGTGGCGGCGCGCATCGAGCCGTGCTCGCGTGGGCAGTATCAGGTATTGATCGACGGACTCGCGGATCGTGGCGCGGCGGCCGTGCAGGCCGAACTGCCGCACATCGGTGGCGACAGCGGCGCCGCCCACGACGGTACGCAGCGCGTGATCGGCCTTACCGCGCGCCGCGGCGAACAGCGTGTGGGCAACGCGAGTGCGGAACCGGCACGCTAGCTGCCGAGCGGCGCGTTACGCAAACTGAACCGCGCGGCGACGCCTTTGTGCAGCCGCCGCACGCGCCGATCCGGCACATCGGCGCGCAACGAGCGTGTCAGGCAACGCGAACCGCGCCGAGCACGCGCCGCAAGCCTGGCGTGTCGACGTACCTGGCGCCCGTGCAAGCACTACGCAAGCGCTCTGCGCAAAAAACCCGCACAAGCTCTACGCAAGTGCTCCGCGCAAAGTTCTACGAAAGCACCCCGCACAAGTCTTACGCAAGCGTCCCGCGCAAGCTCTGCGCAAACACTCCGCACAAGGTCTACGCAAGTGCCCCGCGCAAAGTTCCACGAAAGCGCCCCGCACAAGCCTTACGCAAGCGTCCCGCGCAAGCTCTGCGCAAACACTCCGCACAAGCTCTACGCAAGTGCTCCGCGCAAAGTTCTACGAAAGCGCCCCGCACAAGTCTTACGCAAACGCCCCACGCAAGCTCTGCAAAAACCGCAGATACGCAGTCGCCCCCGGATCCGGATGCCCGATACTGCGCTCCTGCACCCACGCGGCACGGCCCTTCTGCGACTGCAGCGAAGCCGTCGCGTCGATCTGCTGCTGCGCCTTCGCGATCATCGCGTCGAGCAATGCCTGCGCATCGCCTTGCGACGCCTCGAGCACGTCGAGGCTCGGCACCAGCGCATCGAGCACGGTCTTGTCGCCGACCTTGCTCTTGCCGCGCTCGACGATGCGCGCCGCCACCGCGCGCCCGATCGTCAGCGCCTCGTCGCGGCCAAGCGCGTCCTTGCCGGCCATCGTCTTCGCCGCGGCCAGCAGACCGCCGCCGACCAGCGCCGCGAACGTCGAAGGATTGGCGGTCGAAAACGCCTTGCCCGCCGCGAGCAGCAATTCGTTGATCGAGGCCTCGGCCGGCAGCGCCGCCCATGCCGCGACCACCGCTTTCGCGCCGGCCTGCACGGTAATGCCCAGGTCGCCGTCGCCGAGCGCGGCGTCGAGATCGCGCAGTTCGTCCGCGTGCGCGGGCAAGGCCTCGAGCGCGCGGCTCACGGTGCCGCGCATTTCATTGCTGGAAACGCTCATGCGAATCTCTCCATCAGGCCAGCTGCCAGTCGCGGAAAAACGGCGAGCGCGCCGGCGCGGCCAGCAGTGCTTCGAGTTCGTCGTCGACCAGCATCACGGTGATCGAAGCGCCGGCCATTTCGAGGCTGGTCACATATTCGCCGACGTACGAGCGCGCGATCGCGAGCCCCGCGCCCTTGATCGAGGCCGCCGCGCGCCGGTACAGCAGATACAGCTCTTCGAGCGGCGTCGCGCCCAGACCGTTGACCAGCACCGCCACGCGCGAGCCCTTCGGCGCGTTCAGATCGCGCAGGATCTCGCCGGTCAGCCGGTCGGCGATCGCATCGGCGCTTTCCAGCGCGCCGCGGTGCGTGCCCGGTTCGCCGTGAATGCCGATGCCGATTTCCATCTGCCCGTCGGGCAGCTCGAAAGTCGGCTTGCCGGCCGCCGGCAGAATGGTCGGCGACAAACCGACGCCCATCGTGCGGCACTGGTGGTTCGCCTTGGCGGTGATGCGCGCCACCTCTTCCAGCGAATCGCCGCGCTCGGCCGCGGCGCCCGCGCATTTGAACGCGAACACCATGCCGGCCACGCCGCGCCGGTCCGCAGCGCGCTCGGCCGGTGCCGACGCGACGTCGTCGGTCAGCAGCACGGTCTTGATGTCGATGCCTTCGGGCTCGGCGAGATCCGCCGCGAGGTCGAAATTGAACACGTCGCCGCCGTAGTTGCCGTACACGTACAGCACGCCCGCACCGCCGTTCACCGCCTTGGTCGCTTCGAAAATCTGCTCGGCCGACGGCGACGAAAACACATTGCCGACCGCTACGCCGCTGCACAGCCCCTGCCCCACGTAGCCGAGAAAGCCGGGCAGATGGCCCGAGCCGCCGCCCGTCACGATGCCCACCCGCCCGGCCTTTGGCGCATCGGCGCGCACCAGCGCGCGGCGGTCGGCGGTGGCGGCCTTGATCCAGCCGGGATGCGCTTCGAACAGCGCGTCGATCACTTCGTCGACGAATTGGTCGGGCTGATTGATGATCTTTTTCACGCGATTCTCCTTGGATGATCGGTCTGATGAGGTCAGTTCTTGCGCCGCTGGCTGAGCGCGTCGAGCAGCACGGCGGCGAAGATCACGCCGCCCTGGATGAACTGGGTCCAGAAAGGATTGACGCCGAGCAGCGACAGACCGACGTTGATCACGCCGATCAGCACGACGCCGATAAAGGTGCCGATAATCGAGCCGCGGCCGCCGGCGAGCGACGTGCCGCCGATCACGACGCCGGCGATCACCTGCAGTTCGAGGCCGTTGGCCGCGGACGGCAGCGCCGAATTCAGCCGGCCGGCCAGCACGATGCCGGCAATCGCGGCGGTCAGGCCGGCGAGCGTATAAGTGAGGAAAATCACCCGGCCGACCGGAATGCCGGCAAGGCGTGCCGCTTCCTTGTTGCCGCCGACCGCGAACACCTGATGCCCGAAGGTCGTCTTGCGCAACAGCACATGGCCGATCACGAATACGACGAGCATCACGATCATCGGCGCGGGCAGCCCGGCCAGCGTCTTCGCGCCGAACGCGGTGAATGCGTTGGGGAAATCGAACTTGGTACGGCCGTCCGAAATCGCCAGTGTCAGACCGCGCGCCATCGCCAGCATCGCCAGCGTGACGATGAACGGCACGAGCCGCAGCCACGACACCGCAAAGCCGTTCAACGCGCCCACCGCGGCGCCCACCGCCAGCGCGATCGCGAGACCCGCAAGGCCCAGCCCGACGTTATCCGGCGTCGAGCCCGCCATCAGCGTCGCGGCTACCATGCCGCTCAACGCCACCAGCGAGCCGACCGACAGATCGATGCCCGACGTGATGATCACGAAGGTGCTGCCCACCGCCGCAATGCCGACCACCGACACCTGCACCATGATGTTGGTCAGTGTGCTGGTGGTCAGAAACTCCGGCGACGCGAACGACAGCACCACGCAGATGATCACCAGTGCCGCGACCAGCGGCCCGATGCCGCTGCGCAACTGCCGGATCACGCGGCTCGACCATGCTTCGGAATCCGTGTCTTTTGCTGCCGTCGAATTCATGCTCCCACTCCTGTCGTCGCCCATTGGATCACCGTCTCCGAATCGGCCTGCTCGCGCGGCAGTTCGGTGACGATCCTGCCGCGGTACATCACGAGTACGCGATCGGACATGCCGAGCAGTTCCGGCAGTTCCGAGCTCACCATCAATACCGCTGCGCCCGCGCGCGCCATCGCCACCATATGCGCGTAGATCTCGGTCTTCGCGCCGACGTCGATGCCGCGCGTCGGTTCGTCGAGCATGATCACCGTGGGTGCGGTAGCGGTCGCGCGGCCGAGAATCACTTTCTGCTGGTTGCCACCGGACAGATTGCCGGTGATCGCCAGCACCGAAGGCGCGCGCACCGCGAAGCGCGCGCTTGCCTGCTGCGCGAGCTTGCGTTTGCGCGCGCTGCGTACGAAGCCGCCGGTGGCGAGCGCCTTCAGGCTCGACAACGCGACGTTCTCTTCGATGTTCGCGTCGAGCACGAGGCCTTCGAGCTTGCGGTCTTCGGCGGTGTACACGAGGCCGGCCTGCACGGCGGCCGCCGGCGAATGAATCGACACCTTGTGGCCGCGCACGAAGATCTCGCCTTCGGTTAGCTTGTTGGCGCCGAAAATCGCCTTCAGCAGTTCGGTGCGCCCCGCGCCCGCAATGCCGGCAATTCCGAGGATTTCGCCGGCGCGCACGCTGAAGCTCGCGCGCCGCACCATCGGCGGGCTGGCGAGTTCGCGCACTTCGAGCACGACCGCGCCGTACTCGCGCGGCTCCCACGGATAGAACGAATCGAGATTGCGCGCGACCATCGCCTGCACGAGGTCCTGCTCGGTCCATTGCGCCATCGGACGTGCGTCGACGGTCGCGCCGTCGCGCATCACGACGGCCGAATCGGCCAGCTCGAACACTTCCTCGAGGTGATGCGAGATAAAGATGATGCCCATGCCTGCCGCGCGCAGCCGCCGCACCACGCCGTACAGGTTCGCGATGTCGTCGTGCTGTAGCGCGGCGGTCGGCTCGTCCATCACGAGGATGCGCGCGTCGCGCGCCAGCGCCTTCGCCACTTCGACCAGTTGCCGCTTGTTCAGCGGCAGATCGCCGAGGCGCATCGACGGCGCGACGTTGTCGAGGCCGACCTGCGCCAGCGCTTCGCGGGCGCGCCTTTCTGCATCGCGCCGGTTCACGAAGCCGTGCTGCGCCGGCATGCGGCCGAGAAACAGGTTCTCCGCCACCGTCATGTCGTTGACCAGCGACAGCTCCTGGTAAATCACCGCGACGCCCGCATCGATCGCGGCATGCGTGCCGCGCGCGAGCGGCACGCCGTTGATCTGGATCGTGCCTTCGTCGGGCTCGTAGGCGCCGGACAGCGTCTTGATCAAAGACGACTTGCCCGCGCCGTTCTCGCCGACGATCGCCATCACATGGCCCGCGTGCAGCGTGAGACTCACGCCGCGCAGCGCCTTCACGCCGGGAAAGCTCTTGACGATGCCTTCCATATGCAACAGCGGCGGCCCGCTGGCCGCGCCTGCCGCGGCCTGCGCGCCGGCTTCGTACTGGGTACTCGTTTGCGCATTCATCGATGAATCCGTCCTGCGTTGATGGCGTGCGCGCGATGCGCGGTTGCGAGCCGCGCACGCGGCGCACGCCGGCTGCCGGATGCCTGGGTGCTGCAAGTTGCCGGACCGCTGCGGGTCCGCTCGCCGGTCCGCTTACTGGCTCACTTCCAGCGACCACAAGCCGTACTTCTTCACCTCGTCCGAATCGATGTTCGACTTGTCGATCAGCAGCGTCGGCCACGCGTAGTTGGCCGGCACTTCCTTCTTCGCGTTGTAGTCCGCGATAAAGGACAGCGACTTCGCCGCCATCTGGATCGGGTTCTGCGAGATCGTCGCGTCCTGCTTGCCGGCGCGGATCGCCGACAACGCCTGCGCGGTGCCGTCCGCGCCGATCACCATGATGTGTTCCTTGTCGCCGAGCGGCTTGTAGCGGCCCGCGTTGTCGATCGCTTTCTCGGCGCCGACGGTGTTGTCGTCGTTCGCGCCGAACACCGCGTCGATCTGCGGGAATTTCTGCAGGATGTTGGTCATCGCGTTCAACGATTTCTCCTGGTCGAACGCGCCTTCCTGGCGGGCCACCACCTTGATGTCCGGGTACTTGGCGATCTCGTCGCTGAAGCCCTTTTCGCGGTCGGTCGCGGCGGTCGTGCCGACCAGACCGATCAGGTCGACCACGTTGCCCTTCGGCGAACCGTAGCGCGCCTTCAGCTGATCGGCGATCCACTTCGCGCCGGTCGCGCCGAGCGCGACGTTGTCCGACGCGACGAACGACGTGACCTTGCCGCCGTCCGAGCCACGGTCCAGCGTGAACACCGGAATGCCCATCTGGTTGGCCTTCTCGACGGCCGGGATGATCGCCTTCGAATCGATCGGGTTCAGCACCAGTGCGGTGATGCCCTGGCTCAGCAGGTTGTTCGCGTCGTTGACCTGCTGCTGCGCGTCACCGTTCGCATTGGTCTGCACCAGCTCGAAGCCCTGCTCTTTCGCGCCTTTCTCGACGCCGAGCTTCAGGCCGACGAAGAACGCGTTGTTCAGCGTCGAGACCGAGAAGCCGATCTTGGTCTTGCCGCCGTTGGCAGCCGCCGGCGCAGCCGACGCCGGGGCCGGCGCATTGGCCATCGCCGCGCTGGCGCTCGCGTCGCTCGCCGCCGAACTGCCCGACGACGACTCGTTCTTCGAGCAGCCGCTTAACGCGGCGGCCGCGCATAGCAGCAGCGTGGCGCCGGTGGTCGCGCCGAACGTGTTCCATCGATCGAATCTTCCTGTGTTCCAGGCCATGAATGTCTCCAGGTCGTTCAAGTTATGTACGCCGAGCCGGCTGATCCGAAGCGGCGGTTGAGCCAATCCGTACTGCGTCAACGAAGAACTGCGGCAAACCGGGACTGCAAACTGCGAACTGCGTTTCGCTGCGATGCGAAGCTTGTGCGATGCGATGCGATGCGTTTACGTGCAACGATCCGGCGCGTGGTGTGTAGCGCGCGCCGATTTCAGGAATTGCCCTGGCCGCTCGTGCGCGGACCGTAGTTGCGGAACTGCTCGACCACTGCGGCGATTTCATCGTCCGACAGCAGCGGCGGCGTGCCGAGCTGGCAGGCGAGCAGGTATTGCTTGGCCAGTACCTCGACTTCGTTGGCGAGCCACAGCGCGCGGGCCAGATCGCGGCCCAGCGCGAGCACGCCGTGATGCGCGAGCAGGCATGCGGTGCGGTCCTGCAATGCCGCCAGCGCATGATCCGACAGCGCCTGGCTGCCGAAAATCGCATAAGGCGCGCAGCGGATCGAATTGCCGCCGGCTGCGGCCACCATGTAGTGATGTGCCGGAATGTCCCTGCTGTGAATCGCAATCGCGGTGGCCGCGCACGAATGCGTGTGCACAACCGCATTGATGTCGTTGCGTGCGCGCAGGACGTCGCGGTGAATGCGCCATTCGCTCGACGGCCGGCGCGCTTCGAACAGCGGATCGCCGGCGGCGATGTCGAGCGGCAGCCAGACGATCGCGTCCGCGCTCAACGCGACGGCGGGCACGCCACTCGGCGTGATCAGCATGCCTGCGCCGCAGCGTGCGCTGACATTGCCCGAAGTGCCCTGATTGATGCCGAGACGCTCCATCTCGCGGGCGGTGTGTACGATGGCGGCGCGCAATGCGTTCTCGTGTGCGTCGTGTGTGCTGCGGACGGTCGAGTTTGCGTCGTTCGTGCCTGCGTCGTTCGTGCTCGCGCTGCGCGTGCCGCTGCTCATGCCGCGGCTCCGAACAGCGCCGCGAGGTTCGCATCGAACGGCGTACGCACGATGCCGCGCTCGGTGATATAGCCGCTCACCAGCTCGTGCGGCGTAACGTCGAAGGCGGGATTGCGCACCTTGATGCCCTCAGGCGCCATGCGCCGGCCGCCGTGGTGCGTCACTTCGTCGTCGCGGCGTTCTTCGATGACGATATCGCGGCCGTGCGGCGTCTGGAAATCCAGCGTCGAAGACGGACACGCGACGTAGAACGGTACGCCGAAATGGCGCGCCGCGATCGCCACACTCAACGTGCCGATCTTGTTGGCGAAGTCGCCATTGGCCGCCACGCGATCGGTGCCGACGATCACCACGTCCACCAGCCGTTGCGCCATCAACGAAGCGGCCATGCTGTCGGCGATCAGCGTCACGTCGACGCCGGCCTGCTGCAGTTCGTAGGCAGTCAGGCGCGCGCCTTGCAGCAGCGGCCGCGTTTCGTCCGCGTACACGCGAAACGGCATGCCCGCACGATGCGCAGCGTAGATCGGCGCGGTGGCGGTTCCGAGCCCCGTGGTGGCCAGCGCGCCGGCATTGCAGTGCGTCAGCACGCCGCAATCGGCGGTAATCAGCGGCATGCCGTGCTCGCCGATCTGCTCGCACAGCTGTTGATCTTCGCGATGGATGCGCTGCGCTTCTTCGACCAGTGCGCGATAGAGCGCCGGGGTGTCGATCGCCGGCGCGCGCTCCGCGGCGCGCAGCATGCGCTTCAGGCTCCAGCTCAGGTTCACCGCGGTGGGCCGGGCGCTGTCCAGATAGGTTGCCTGCTGTTTCAGCTCGGCGCGAAAGCGTTCGAGCGGCAGATGGCGGGAGGCCTGCACGGCCACGCACAGACCATAAGCCGCGGCCACGCCGATCGCGGGCGCGCCGCGCACGCGCAGTTCGTGAATCGCGCGCCACACCTGCTGCGCGGTCGTCAGCGTTTCGATCAGCGTCTGCTGCGGCAGGCGCGTCTGATCGATGATGCGCAGATGGTCGTCCTCCCACGCGAGCGTGGCCGGCAGATTCTGGAAAGGCGACGGCGAAACCATGGGTGCTCCAAAGCGGGATTGAAACGTTGAACAGAAACGGGTGCCGCGGTGCTGCCGTGCTTCGTGTGCTGCGGTGTCATGGCGCTGCATGTGTTGCATGCGCGGCTGACGCGACGCGTGCGCTCAGCCTTGCGCCGGATACCTGGCCTGAACCTCGCGCGCCAGCGCAACCACATCGTCGATACTGCGCAACGTCTGCCTGTCGACGAGCAGCCGCTCCGCACAGCGCAGCGCGCGCACCTCGACGCTCGCGCGCAGCTTTTCGTCGGCGATGCTCGTGACGTCCGCCACCTTCGCCATGCCGACGATGCGGCGGATCATCTTGCAACCCGCAAACCCGAGCGCTTCGGCAAACAGCCGCTGCATGAAGCGCGCGCGAAACGCTTCGACACATGCGCCGCCGCGGTCGCCGCCGATAAAGTGGCTCTTGCGGCGGCTTTCGTGCTCGCGCCACAGCGCAAGGAATTTGTGCGAGAAACCATTCCAGATGTCGGTGGCCTGCGCGAGCAGCCAGTCGCGATAAGGCTTGCCGTCGGCGCTCGCATGACGGTCGTGCCAGTCGCGCGAGAAATACGCGAGCAGCAGATTCGCGAGCACCGCGCCGACGTCGAACGCCATCGGCCCGTAAAACGCGAACTCCGGATCGATCACATAAGTCTCGTCCTGGTTGACCATGATCGAGCCCGTGTGCAAATCGCCATGCAGCAGCGACTCCGCATCGTTCATGAAGGCCCACTTCATTTCCGCCACCGCGACGCGCAGCGCCGGCGACTTCCAGAGCCGCTCGATTTCGGCGCGCGGAAACGCGGCGCTATACGCATTCGACGGGTGATCCTCGAACGGGTAGGTGAACACGAGGTCTTCGGTGATCTTGCACAGCTCGCTGTTGATCGCCGCGCTGACCGCCTGCTTTTTTACTTCCGGCGCCAGATACAGATCGGAGCCGAAAAACAGCGTGTGCGCCAGATACGTCGACAGATGCTCGGCGAGCTTCGGATAGACGATGCCGTCCATCAGCCCCTGGCGCAGGATCCGATGCGACGACAGACGCTGCATCACCATCAGGAACAGCTCGTTGTCGGCGTGATAGACGCGCGGCACATGCTGTGGACACAGCGCGCCGAAACGGCGCAACGCGGCCACTTCGCGTTCCATTCTGTGTCGCGTCAATGGCCAGGTCTTGCCGACCAGCCGCAGAAACGGCGGCGCCTGCTTGACCACCACGCTTTTCTCCGGCGTCTTCGCATTGCTCGCGAAGTACACGAAGTTCAGATTGCCGTCGCCGACTTCCGCGATGTCGAGTTCGCCCGGCTCGTTCAGCAACGCGTACACGCATGGCACGCTGCGCAAATACGCCGCCAGCTCCGCAGAACTCAGTGCTTCGAATTCCATGTCTGTCTCCTCCGCGGTCGGGCGGTTTGCCCGCCTTCGTACCGCCTGCCTGCTGCTTGCCGTTGGCCTACCGCTTCTTGCGAACCAGGTCGAACTTGAAGATGCTGGTGTTGTAGTAGTCGTTGCTGTAGCAAAGCGGCACGCCGCTTTGATCGAAATCGACTTCGTCGAGCAGCAGGAACAGGCCGAAGCCGTCGCCCAGTTCGGGCAGATCGCGCGGCGTCAGGATGGTCGGCTGGATCGACGTGTGCGTGTGCGACAGACGGCGACCGGTGCGCGCGAACATCGCGAACAGCGATTCGCCGAGTTCGCCGCCGGCTGCATCGAAGACGGGCTTCGGCACAGTATCGATACAGTACGCAGCGATCGCATCGTCCGCGCAGCGCACCCGCTCGATGCGCACGCACGGATCGCCAGGCTTGATATGCAACTTGCCGGCGAGGCTCTCCGAGGCCTCGATCTGCTCGAACTGGATCCGGCAGGTGGACGGCACCGCGCCGACGCTGCGAATCATGTCCGTCACAGACATCAGATCATCGAGGCCGCCCTGCAGTTTCAGCGATATTTGTCTGATGAAGGTGCCGCGCCCCTGCACGCGCGACAGCAGACCATGCGAAATCATTTGCGCGACCGCTTCGCGAAGACTCGAACGGCCCACGCCCAACAGCTCGCACAGCTCCATTTCCGTAGGGATCTGGTCGCCCGGCTTGAGCGCGCGTTCGCGAATCATCGTCATCAGCGATTCCTGGATCTTCTCGCTCATCGAGTGTTCGACGGAGAGCCGCATGGACGTGTCGGAAGAGTCGGCAACCCAGGAAATATACATCAGACATCTGATGTTTCAGCGGGTGTTTACCCGTAGCAGGCCGATTGTTAACCGTGAGTTAAACCGGTTTTGAATCGCGTATGCGCGGCGCAAACACGGGCGTGTCTATGATGGACGGGCCGCAGCCGGGGCCCTTGCCGGGCCTTTGCTGTCAACCGGCACCCGCCTCTTGGCCCCATGCCCACATAGAACAAGCCATCACTGGAGACACCGTGAGTTCGAATCGCCATCTGTTGCAACTGGATTCTTCCGCCTCCCCGCGCGCGCCCGGCCGGCGCGACTTCCTGAAGGTGGCCGCCGCCGCCGCGGCATTGAGCGTGGCCACGCGCGCCGTGCCCAGCCACGCCGCTGAAACGCCCGCGCATCCCGCCGCGTTCGTGAAGATCGATACGAGCCAGATCAAGGCATTGACCTTCGACATGCAAGGCTCGCTGCTCGACTTCTACTCGACGATCGTCGACGAAGGCGCGAAGTTCACGCAGGCCCGCGGTATCACCGCGGACTGGACGAAAATTTCCGACCAGTGGCGCAGCGAGTACCGCAAGCAACTGGACCAGGTGATCGCCGGCACCATCACGTGGCGCTCGACCGACCGCATCTATCGCGACTCGCTCGACAACCTGCTCGCCACTTACAGTTGGGGCGATACGCTGTCGGCCGCCGATCGCGATCAGATCAGTTCGCTGTGGTCGAGGCTCAGGGCCTGGGACGACACGCGGCCGGGGCTTGCGCGCATGCAGAAGAAGTTCACGCTGTCGACGTTGTCGAACGGCAGCATGGCTTCGGTGGTCAACATCGTCAAACAGGACAAGCTGCCGTTCGATTGCATTCTGACTGCGGAACTCGTGAAGTCGTCCAAGCCGGACCCTAAGGTCTACGCACTCGCGGCGAATTCGTTGAGCCTGCAACCACATCAGATCATGATGGTTGCGTGCCACAAGTACGATCTGGCAGCGGCGAAAAAATTCGGCTTCAACGTTGCGTTCATTCCGCGGCCGCTGGAGTTCGGGCCGGGCGGTAAAACGGATACGGCGCCGGAAGATTACTTCGATGCAATGGCGCCGAGCCTCGTCGATCTGGCGAAGGTGCTGGGAGCCTGAGCCGCTTCGCTGCGGTACGCGGCCTGCAGAATGCGACAATTTCCCCCGACGGCGGCCCCATGCGAATGGATCATGGGCATCGCCTATGCTGCTATAAGAGCGTACCCAAGGAGAAATTGCGATGCTGCAGGCCATTCATCATCTGCACGTGCGCACGCGCACACGCGGACTCGTCGACATCACGATGCAGATTCGCGAGTTCGTCGCGGAACAGGCTATCGAAATGGGACTGCTGACGGTGTTCTGCCGGCATACGTCCGCGTCGCTGCTGATCCAGGAAAACGCCGACCCGTCGGTGCGCCGCGATATCGAGCGATACTTCGAGACGATCGCGCCGGAAGACCCGCACCGCTACGAGCACGACACCGAAGGTCCCGACGATATGCCCGCGCATTTGCGCACCGCGCTGACGCAGGTGCAGCTATCGGTGCCGGTGGAAGAAGGACGGATGGTGCTCGGCACATGGCAAGGGATTTACCTGTTCGAGCACCGCCGCGAAACGCAGGTGCGGGATATCGTGCTACATCTGATCGGCACGTGACCGGCGTGACGCGTTATTCCTGCTGGATGTGCTTCAGCTCCTCGCGCGCGAGCCGTTCGATTTCGTTGATCGTGAAATTGTTGACGTTCATGCTCGCTTCGAAATGAATCTGCACGTTGACCGATTCGCCTTCCGCATTCTGTAGCTCCGCGAAGACCGTGTTCGGATGGGCCTTGCGATTGATTGTCACGGCAGTGAGTTTCAGGGTCATGTGGGCCTCCTGTTTTGTGTATTGCTGATTGGGTGTCGCTGATTTGGGTGTCGATGAGTCAGGTTACTCCATCGATATGGCGTGCAATACCCGTGCCGGTACTAACCGCGATGCAGCGGCGCGGCCGCCGGGCCATCTTTGCGCAAAAATGTCACACCGTGAGTGATCTGCGTACCGCACTGGGCCTATTGCTTCAGCGGGAGGTCAGTGAGTGCGTCGCCCAACTGCGCGGCGCGCCGGTTGTTGAGTTCGGCAACGCAGGCAAGGCGCCTGATTTCATGTGCATTGCCGGCGGCGCCGCCCGAAAGCGAGGCAGCAAAGTCGCACCGAGACTCGCGGTACCTGGCGAAGTCTTTGTCGTTCACGGCCAGCTTCGCCTTCGCCATGCTGATGTATTTCGGGTCTTCATCCCATCGGGACAGCGAAGCGCTTACCGCGTTTTCGGCTTTTTTCAACGCCTGTTCACTGTCTTCGGCTTTCCTGGCAAGGCAGTCGCGCATCCCTGCTTGCGAATACGCGCTGCATTCTTCTCGCAATGCGTGCTCGCTCGTCACCGGCTGATCTGTGGCTGCTTGAAAGGATAGCGGCAACCAGAAGGGCAACGCAAAAACTGCGGGTGTTTTTGTTCGCATAGCCCCGCCTTGCCCACCTTGCCGTTAAGGATCAGATGTCAAAGCGTAGTCGAAGCTCGGGAGGCGGATCAACTATTCAGGTGAATCGAAATGCCGTTCGCATAGCGTCTGTGCTGTGCGTCAACGGCAAAGAGAGGCCCGGCAAGGCCGGCTCACACGCCATGCCGCTGCATCACCCCCTCACAGGCCACCGGATCCACCCACCACGGAAACAGCGTCGCCGGATCGTCGAAGCCATTCGCGATCAGCGCCGCCAGCGACGGACTTTGGGCCGCCGCCGCGAGCAAACGCGGAATATGCGGCGGCGGCGCAGCCAATAGCGAATTGCTCCACTGCGCGACATAGCGCCCGCAGTCCTGCCAGAACCGCTCGAACGTCGCGTTCATCCATTGCGCCGTGAACGGCTGCGCACCATGCCGCACGATTGCGTCGAAGTAGATCTGGCAGCATTTGACCGCACTGTTGGCGCCCTGCCCGGTAATGGGATCGTTGCGGAACACCGCGTCGCCCATGCCGAGCACGGTACGGCCGGACGGCAGCGTGCCGACCGGACGGCATACCGCGGGCGTCACCGCGCCTTCCAGAATCCCTTTCGAATCGGTCAGTTCCAGCGTACTGCAGCCAGCCAGTTCCCACGGCGCGAAGTTGCGCAGCAGTTCCACCGTCCGTTGCAAATGCTGCTGCGCCGACGTCACGCCCTTCCAGCAATCCATCGGGCCGCCGCGGATGCCTTCCAGCACCACGATATGACACGGGCCGGTGCGCGTGATCGCGGGCATCACGAACAGCTCCCCGATAGCTGGGATCAGGTTGAAGCTGACACTCTGCGACGATTCCTCGGCTTGCAGGCCACACACGTAGGTCATCGCCACTGCGCGTTGCGGCGCGTCGAAGCTGGAGCGCTGCGCATCGCGTTCGAATAGCCGGTTCACTTCCGCCTGCCGGCCGGTGGCGACGAGCACGAGATCGTGCGACGCGGCCAGCGCTTCGAGGGTTGCGATGTTGGCCTCTTCGCAGCGGACGTCCACGCCTTTTTCTTCCAGCAGGTCGAGCCATGATGCGAGCTTCAGACGTTGGTCCACGGATCGCGCGACGCTGGCCAATGCGCCGCGCCAGCTCAGCGTCTTGCTGCTCGGCGACGCACCGTCGGACATCGCAAATGAAATGCCGGTGATCGGCGGGCAGCGCTCGTCCCATTCGGACGACGCCACCTGACGCTCGAGTTGCAACGCGGTGCCGAACAGGCATTGGCTCGACATCACGTAGCCGGTTTCGATATCTTCCGCGCTGCGGTCGGTGACGAGCGTGACCGGATAGCCGCGCGCATGCAGCGACCACGCCATCTGCAAGCCGGCCTGGCCGGCGCCGACGATCGCAATGCGGCGCGGCGGGTGGGCGGGATGGGCGGGCGCGGCTGACTGGGGAGTGAGGTCGCTCATATCGGATGTTCTGGAAGTTGCCCGCGCCCGCCCGTGCAGGCGGCCAGGGCAATGTGTGTGTGGCGGACGCGGTCGACAAAGGCGGTCGTACTGCGCGCGTGTTCGCCGCGGCTCGGCTCGACGGGCGGACGAGCGATCTGACTTCGCTACGTCGAAGCAGTTGACCGGCGGCGTACCGGCGTGAACGTGCCCAATGATCCGGGTTCGGACAACCGAGTGTGCAGCGGCACGGATCGCTGTGGCACGGCCGATGCGAAGCAGGCGAACCTGTAGCGAAGAAGGGGCGGTGCCACGATCGACTGGATGCGGCAGCATGGCCGTTGAAGCACCCCTGCGCGGAATGCGGACTCGATGCGGCCGGACGTCTGGCTGGCCGCCGCATCCTCCGATTGTCGACCGCCATTCGGCATATGGGCACGCGCCTGGGAGTTTGCTATAATGCGCGTCCCCAGCGGAGAGATGGATGAGCGGTTTAAGTCGCACGCCTGGAAAGCGTGTATAGGTTAATAGCCTATCCGGGGTTCGAATCCCCGTCTCTCCGCCACTGATACAAAAGGCTCCGCGAGGCGGAGCCTTTTTCATTTGGGTGATTCAAATCGACGCTCAACATAGTTTTGAGGCGTCGGTGCGAGTCCCGATCATCGCCGGCGACTATGCGCAAATCGGCACAGGCGCTCCTCCGTCATGAACGCGGATTGCCTGTCGACGCCACTCTTCGATGCCGGCTTTCGAGGTGGCAGCGGATACGCTTCTGCATGCATGCATTCGACCGGATAGAGACCGCGGAACGAGCGAGCCTCGTTGGTGCTTGCACACGCAAGCCTGTCTTCGTACGACGCGCGCGGCACGATTACCACTGCCCGCTTCTCGTCACCCGGCCGGTGGAATCGCTTCATCAGCGGATGCTCGTACATCGTGAATGACAGCGACTGACCGCTCGTCGGGCTCGAAGTCCGCAAACGGACAGATCGAATGAGTCAGGCTCGTCACGGTGGCCTGGCTCGTAGCTGGTGCACATGGGGCATCTCCTCTATCGCCCTATCATGGCTAGCCGCAGCGAAACCTTTCAGCTGATGTATCATCGATCATCGTAAACCGTGTAAATAATTCAAATGGCATCAATCACGGTTGCCACTATCTTCGGGATTGCGCTCCTGGTTGCACGACCGATGGGTTGGATATTCAAGGTTCAGCTTCGCGGTGGCCTCTACACACACCTCGACGGAATGCGCGCCATCGCCGCACTGATGGTCGTGTGCTCGCACTATGTCGTGTATGCCGGCCTCATTACCAACGACCCCGCGGACATTGGGCTGACCGACGCTCTCGGCGCGGTTGGCGTCCAGATATTCTTCGGCATCACCGGCTTTCTGTTCACTCGTAAGGCACTCGACGGCCATATCGACATCGCTGGGCTGCTTTTGTCGCGCGTGCGGCGCATTGTGCCGGCCTACCTCGTCGCCATGACGGCAGCGCTCGCGGCGACGTTCTACGTGCTGATCGAGGCGCACAAGCCGGTGATCCTGCAGCCGCTCGAGCTGCTGCGCGCCTATACCTACGGTTTCATAGTCAGCGCACCGCCGAGTGTGTCTGGCTTGTCGATCGCCGGGCAAGCTGGGCAAATGTGGACGCTGGCATGGGAATGGAGCTTCTACCTGCTGGTGCCGGTGCTCGGTGTTCTAGTGGCGCGCCGGTCGCGCGCAATCTCCGCAGGGGCGGTAATGCTATTGGCTATAGCCGGCCAACACGACGGCTCGCTGCCTGTCTGGACGTTCTTCCTGTCGGGTATAGTCGCTGCGCTGCTGGAGAATCGGATCACGCCCGGCACGCGCACGCAGGTAGCGCTGACGGCGGTCGGCGCGGTATCTATAGGCGCGGCGCTAGCGCTGAAGGTGCCGGTCTACGGATTCGCACATATGGCGCTGGCGGTCTTGGGCTTCGCCGCGCTGCTATTCGGTCACCACGCCCCACTATCAATCCGGCCGCTACGGATTCTCGGCGAGGTCAGCTACAGCATGTACTTGCTGCACCTGACCATCGCGTCGCTGTTCTTCACCTACATCCATAGCGACGCGGCCTATCTGCTCTACCAAACGCCGCCTGACAGGCTGCCGCTTGCGGCCGCGTGTGTAATCGGGCTGCTCGTGCTGAGCTTCGCCAGCTACGCGATGATAGAGCGCCCGTTCATGGGGCGGCGCAAGGCGGAGTCGTCCGCGGTGCCGTCGGCGTCAGCTACGACGGGATAAGTCCACTGGAGGCGCGGCCGGGCGCTATGCGGGGCCGCCGCCGCTGAGTTCGGCCGGGCGGCGACACTGCTTGCGCAGAACGCGGAAATGACTGAATGAGGTGCCTGGAGATACACGTTGACAAGCATCGCTTTCGTGCCAAAGCGACCACAAATAAACCGACGCGGCCGCACGCATGACAAAGCGTTAAGGATGCCGGATATAGTCCACCAGCGCGCGCGTATAAGCATCCGGTTTGCGATCGAACAGGCTCACGACAATCGCTACGACGAACCCCGCCGGCACACCGAACACGCCTGAGCTAATCGGCTCGATGCCAAACCAGCGCGGCCCGGCGAAGCCTGTCATCTGTGTGAAATACGGATACGTCGACACGATGTAATACACGCACACCGCGAGCCCCGCGATCATGCCGGCTACGGCGCCGAGCCGGGTCGTGCGTTTCCAGAACACGCCCAGCACCAGCACCGGAAACAGACTCGACGCCGCCAGCGAAAACGCCGCGCCCACCAGGAACAGAATATTGCCGGTGTTCAGCGACGCGACATACGAAGCGAACAGCGCAACGCCCAGCAGCAGGATCTTCGATACGGTCACGCGCCGCTGGCTCGATGCTTCGGGATCGACCATGTGGTAGTAGACGTCGTGCGACAGCGCATTCGCGATCGTCAGCAGCAAACCATCCGCGGTAGAAAGCGCCGCCGCCAATGCACCCGCCGCGATCAGCCCTGACATCACATACGGCAGCCCGGCGATTTCGGGCGCCGCCAGCACCACCATGTCCGGCTGCATCTGTATCTCGCTCCAGCGCACGATGCCGTCGCCATTCAGATCCGAAATACTGATCAGATACGGTTCCACCTTGCGCCACTGCATCACCCATTGCGGCAGATCGGCAAACCGGTGGCCAACCAGATTCATCAATATCTCGTACTTGATCAGCACCGCCAGAACCGGCACCGTCAGATAAAACAGCGCGACGAAAAACAGCGTCCATCCGACCGAGCGTCGCGCCGACGAAACCGACGTGGTGGTGTTGTAGCGCGTCAGGATATGCGGCAGGCTCGCGGTGCCCAGCGACAGGCACAGCAGCAGCGACAGAAAATTCCGCTGATGCACGCGGCGCGCCTCGCTGTCTTCCGCGGGAAACGGTTCGTGCATCGGCACCGGCGCCGCTGCGCTCGCCAGCATCTCGTCGCGGCGCTGCGTCCATACGATGCGCGCGGCCGCGGGGTCGCGTGGATATTGCGCGAGCTTGCGCTCGAGATCGTCGATCTCGCGCAGCGGTCCGTTGTGGCGGCGCAGGTCGGCTAGCTGTTGCGTCAACTGCTGCTTGCCGTCGATAAACGAGTTCGGCAGCGCATCGATCTGCGCCTGCATATGCGCGGCACGCTGCCGAAACACGTCGCGCACGCTTTCCTCTTGCGGCGCGTTGCGCACGTCGCGTTCGAGCGCTTCGACGCGCTCCATCACGCGCCCGTAACTGAACTGCGGCACCCAGCCGAACCCCTGCTTGTGCGCGATCAGCGACACTGGAATCAGAAACGCGGCGATCAGGATGATGTATTGCGCGACCTGCGTCCACGTCACGGCGCGCATGCCGCCGAGAAACGAGCACACCAGAATGCCGGCCAGCCCGCAGAAAATGCCGATCGCGAAATCGACGCCGATAAAGCGCGTCGCGATCAGGCCGACACCCTGAATCTGCGCGACCAGATAGACGAACGAGCACAGGATCGCGGCCAGCGCCGCCAGCCCGCGCACGGCATTGCTCGAAAAGCGCGTGCCCAGAAAATCGGGAATCGTATAGCGCGCAAGCTTGCGCACATACGGTGCGAGCAGAAACGCGACGAGGCAATAGCCGCCGGTCCAGCCCATCAGATACGCGAGGCCGTCGTAGCCGGTTGCGTACAGCGAACCCGCGAGGCCGATAAACGAGGCCGCCGACAGCCAGTCCGCGGCGGTCGCCATGCCGTTGAACGCGGACGGCACGCGCCGCCCCGCCACGTAGTATTCGACCAGGTCCGACGTACGCGACAGCAGCCCGATCACCGCATAGACCGCGATCGGCACGAACAGGAACACGTAGCCGACCCACATGCCCGACCCGCTGATCACCTCGATGCGCCACATCAGATAGATGAAAGCGAGAAAACCCAGCGTGTACAGCGAGTACGAGCGGATCAGCCGGTGCGCCAGCTTCATCGCGCCCGCCGCGCCACGGCATCCGCTTCGAAGGCGCGCTGCAGCGCGCGGTCGGCGATCTGCATCGACACGATGTAGACGGCGATCAGCATCAGGTAGATCAGGATCGCGCCTTGCGCGCCCATGTAGAACGGCAGGCTGAAGCCGAAGAGGCGCACGCCCGACAAGCCGCGCGCGGCGAGCGGCACGATAAACGACACGGCGAAGCCGATCGTCATCAGCAGCACGATCAATGCGATGTTGAAGCGCCAGTAACGCCGGTGCGCGCGCGCCATCGCGTCCGAAACCGGCGGCGGTTCGGGCGGCGGATTGAGCGCAGTGGAACGGGATGATGTGTGCGGCGCGGCCATGCGCCTGTTTAACAAAAAGCCGTTGCGCAGGCAACTAGGGTTGTCCGCGCAACGCGCTTTGATACGGCTGTCGTGTTACGTCGCAGCGGCGGTCTGGGGCCGCCGATGCGTGTCGCTCAGTGGCTCAACGCGACTCGCCAAGCTGATCCAGAATCGCCGGATTCTCCAGCGTCGACACGTCCTGCGTAATCTCCTCCCCCTTCGCCAGCGAGCGCAGCAGGCGGCGCATGATCTTGCCCGAACGCGTCTTCGGCAGGTTGTCGCCGAAGCGGATGTCCTTCGGCTTCGCA
>DATLOW010000099.1:0-25925 GCA_035536055.1 Paraburkholderia sp.
GCATTTCGGGCTCGACGCGAAACGCGATCTGCGTCAGCACATCACACACCTCGTGCGTCAGCCGGATTTCATCCGCTATCTGAACTCGCACCAGTACGACGAGATGCTGATCATGCGCGGCATGGGCGAGCGGCGTCAGAACGTGCTGTCGGTGCAGGTGTTCCCGTACGGCGAGAACCGCAAGCTGCTGCTGTCGCAGGACATTACCGAGCTCGAGCGGACCGATTCGATGCGCCGCGATTTCGTCGCGAACGTATCGCACGAACTGAAAACGCCGTTGACCGTGCTCGCGGGCTTTCTCGAGACGATGCGCGAATTGCCGCTCAACGATGCGGAGCGGGCGCGTTATCTGGAGCTGATGGAACAGCAGGCGTCGCGGATGCAGCACATCGTGCGCGACCTGCTGGTGCTGGCGACTCTCGAAGGCGACGGCAGGCCGCCGAGCGAGCAGATGGTCGATATGCGCGCGGTGCTGAGCCATCTGCACGACGATGCGCTGTCGTTGTCGGGCAGCCGTCACCGCATCAGCTTCGATATCGACGAAGGGCTGACGGTGACCGGTGTCGAGACCGAGATTCTGAGCGCGCTCGGCAACCTCGTAACGAACGCGGTGCGCTATACACCGGACGGCGGCTCGATCCACGTGAGCTGGCATACGCATGGCGCGCAGGCGACGTTCACGGTGATGGATAGCGGCCTGGGCATTCCTGCCGCGGATATTCCGCGGCTGACCGAGCGTTTCTATCGCGTGGACCGCAGCCGCTCGCGCGATACCGGCGGCACGGGGCTGGGTCTGGCGATCGTCAAGCACGTGTTGCAACGGCACGATGCGCAACTCGAAGTGAAGAGCGAAGAGGGGCGTGGCAGCACGTTCACCGCACGTTTTCCGGCGTATCGCACGGCGCGCCGGCAGCCGGCGCCGGCCTGACGCGCGACGGGCGGAAATACCAGCCGCGATCCGGCCGCGATCCGGCTGCCATCCGGCTGCCGTCCGGCTGCCGTCCGGCCACAGTCCGGCCGCGCCGCGAGTGCGCCGACGCGCAACACCGTCGATGTCGAATCAAAACAAAAGCCCGCTGCGTTCACACGCAGCGGGCTGTGTTCATTGCGACGCAGCCGGTTACGAACAGAACTTCGTCAACAGACTCATCTGCGCGTTGCGCGACGACTTGCCCGGCCGTCTGCGCCGATAGTGGCCATCGCTTTGCATCAGCCACGCGGCCTGATTGTCGCCGAGAAACGCCGACAGACCCTCGGCGATCACGCGCCGCTTCAACCGCCGGTTATTGATCGGAAACGCCACTTCGACACGCCGGAAGAAGTTGCGGTCCATCCAGTCGGCGCTCGACAGGTAGACCTGTTCCTTGCCGTTGTCGTGGAAGTAGAAGATGCGGTGATGCTCGAGGAAGCGCCCGACGATCGAGCGTACCGTGATGTTCTCCGATAGTCCCTGCACGCCCGGCTGCAGCGCACACACGCCGCGCACGATCAGATCGATCTTCACGCCGGCCTGCGATGCCTCGTAAAGCTCCGCGATCACGGTGGGTTCGAGCAGCGCATTCATCTTCGCGACGATGCGCGCGCGCTTGCCGGCGCGCGCATGCTCGGCCTCGGCGCGAATCGAATCGACGAGCCGCGGATGCAGCGTGAACGGCGACTGCCACAGTTCATGCAACGCGAGTTCGCCGCCGATGCCGGTCAACTGCTGGAATACGTGGTGCACGTCTTCGCAGATTTTCTGATCGGCGGTCATCAGACCGAAGTCGGTATAAAGCCGCGCGGTGCGTGGATGATAGTTGCCGGTGCCGAGGTGCGCGTAGCGCTTCAGCATCGACTTGCCGCCTTCGGACACGCGCCGCACGATCAGCATCATCTTTGCGTGGCACTTGTGGCCGACCACGCCGTACACCACGTGCGCACCGACCGCCTCGAGCTGCGACGCCCAGTTGATATTGGTTTCTTCATCGAACCGCGCGAGCAGTTCGACCACCACCGTCACTTCCTTGCCGTTGCGCGCGGCCTGCATCAGCGCGTCCATCAGCGGCGAATCGGTGCCGGTGCGATAGATGGTCTGCTTGATCGCGACGACGTTCGGATCCTTCGCCGCCTGCAGCAGCAGCTCGAGCACCGGTTGAAAGCTTTCGTACGGGTGATGCAGCAGCACGTCGTTCTGGTCGATCACGTCGAACAGACTCGCGCTGGTCGCGATTTGCGGCGGCGTGGCCGGAATATGCGGCACGAACTTCAGGTCGGGGCGATCGACCATCTCGGGCAATTGCATCAGCCGCACCAGATTCACCGGCCCGTCGACGCGATAGCAATCTTTCAGCGACAGCCCGCTTTCGTCGAGCAGCCGCCGCACCAGGTGCGCGGGCGTTTCGGCGGACACTTCGAGACGCACCGCATTGCCCAGATGCCGGGCCGGCAATTCGCCCTGCAGCGCGACGCGCAGGTTGGTGATTTCGTCTTCGTCGACGAACAGCTCGCTGTTGCGCGTAATGCGGAACTGGTTGCAGCTGCGCACCATCAGGTTCGGAAACAGCTCGTTGACGAAGCGCTGCATCAGCGAGCTCAGCAGCACGAAGCCGTGCGGATAGCCGGACAGGTCCTGCGGCATGCGCACGAGGCGCGGCAGCGCGCGCGGCGCCTGCACGATGCCCATCACCGCCTGGCGGCCGAACGCGTCCTTGCCTTCGAGCTCGACGACGAAGTTCAGGCTCTTGTTCAGCACGCGCGGAAACGGGTGCGCGGGATCGAGACCGATCGGCGTGAGCACCGGCAACAGCTCGTTGAAAAAGTACTGGCGCGCCCACGCGGTCTGCTCATCGTTCCACGCTTCGGTGCCGTGAAAATAAATGCCTTCGTCTTCGAGGGCCGGCAGGACCGTTTCGTGCAGCATCGCGTACTGCCGGTGCACCAGTTTCTGCGCGCGTTCGGCCACCAGATCGTAGACGTGCTGCAGCGACATGCCGTCCGGCGACAGCGCGCCTGGATTGTCGCGCATCTGTTCCTGCAATCCGGCCATGCGGATTTCGAAGAACTCGTCGAGGTTGCTGCTGGTGATGCAGATAAAGCGCAGGCGTTCGAGCAGGGGCACTGCGGGGTCTGCGGCTTGCGCGAGCACGCGCTCGTTGAAACCCAGAATGCCCAGCTCGCGATTCAGAAGAGGGTAGCGGATGGACATCGGCAGCGACGTAGGTACGGGAAAAGACTCGAAGGGACGCTCGGAAATTCTCACAGAATGGTGGTATTTTTGTGACGTTCACGTTTGTCGTAAATTTTATCGCGTAATCCCGCCACGTGTCTTAATTGTGACGCAGGGATACCGGAAGATATGCCACGTCTGCCGCAGCTGACATCGGTCGAGGTGACATCGTGGGTTCCAGTATGCTTAAAATGGCGCCTTTCAACAGGGCGGGCACGCCGAAAAGCCGTTTGTCCGCGCGCACGGAGTCCTCACCACCGATGGTCAACAACCCGCCACTGCTTGCTTCGGTCGATCTCGGCTCGAACAGTTTCCGCCTGATCGTCGGGCGTGTCGAAGAGACCGAAGCAGGCAGCCAGATCTATCAGGTCGACGCGCTGCGCGAACCGGTGCGGCTTGCGGCCGGCCTGTCGCGCGACAAGATGCTCGATCGCGCGTCGCAGGAGCGCGGTTGGGATGCGCTGCGGCGTTTCGGCGAACGGTTGCGCGATTTTCATCCAGATCACGTGCGTGCCGTTGCCACCAACACGTTGCGCGTTGCAAAAAACGCCGGCGAATTCCTGAATGAAGCGGAAGCGGCGCTGGGTTTCCCGATCGAAGTGATCGCCGGCCGCGAGGAAGCGCGCCTGATTTATGCGGGCGCCGCGCATTCGGTGCCGGCCAGCTCGGGCAAGCGGCTGGTGGTCGACATCGGCGGCGGCTCGACGGAATTCATCATCGGCTCGCACTACACGCCGATCAAGATGGAAAGTCTCTATATCGGTTGCGTCAGCCATAGCCGTGCGTTCTTTCCGGCCGGCAACGTCGACGAGTACACGATGCGCCAGGCCGAGCTCGCGGCATCGCGCGAAATCCAGATCATCTCCGCGGATTACAAAAAGACCGGTTGGGAACAGGCGATCGGTTCGTCGGGCACGGCGCGCGCGCTGGCCGAGCTGGTCGAAGCGAACGGCTTCAACGATGCCGGCATTACGCACGGCATTTCGCGCGCCGGCCTCGAGCGCCTGAAGCGCGCATTGATCAAGGCCGAAAACGTCAATCGCCTGAAGCTGATCGCGCTGAAGCCGGATCGCATTCCGGTGCTGGCCGGCGGCCTGTCGATCATGCTTGCGGTGTTCAACGAACTCGATGTCGAATACGTCGACACGACGGACGGCGCATTGCGCCTCGGCGTGCTGTACGACCTGCTCGGCCGTTCGCAGCATCAGGACATGCGCACGATCACCGTCGAGGGATTCATGCGGCGCTACGGTGTGGATCGCGCGCAGGCCGGCCGTATCGGCGAACTGGCGGTGCGTTTTTACGATCAGCTCGACGAGCCGGACGACGAGCGTCGCAAAGAAAACCGCATGTTCCTCGGCTGGGCGGCTGCGCTGCATGAAATTGGCTTATCGATTTCGCATAGCGCGTACCACAAGCACTCGGCCTACATCGCCAGCAATGCGGATATGCCGGGTTTTTCGCGTACCGACCAGGCGCGCGTGGCGGCGCTGGTGCTCGGCCATGCGGGCAAGCTCGGCAAGCTTGCGCAGACGCGCGACGTCGAGTGGCCGCTACTGTTCTGTCTGCGCCTCGCGGCGCTGCTGTGCCGCCGGCGCGCGGATGTCGGCTTGCCGGAGATCGAGGTGTCGCAGGCCAATGGCGGCTACGAAGTGCGGCTGCCGAATGCGTGGGTGCAGAACAATCCGCTGACCGACTACAGCCTGAGCCAGGAAGCGGCCGAGTGGGAGAAGATCCGCACGCCGTATCGGGTGGTTTATACGGATGACTGATCGTTAGCGCGGGCGCATGACATTGCGCGCGTCGCCGCACAAATAAACCGCCCGGCAAAGTCTATCTTTGCCGGGCGGTTTTCTTTCAGCGTCGCGATGCGCGTTGGATGGGCGTTTGCTCGCCTAGCGACCGAGCATATCGCCGAGGAAGTGCCGCGCATAACGCGCATTGATTTCCGACAGACGGAACAGCGTCAGAAAGTCCGCGGCATTGAAGTCCGGATCCCACGCCGGCGCGCCGCAAATCTTCGCGCCGAGGCGCAGATAGCCTTTGATCAGCGGCGGCGGCGGGACCTTCGCGCCGGTTTGCAGTTCGTCGAACGGCAGCGGCAGATGCGGAAACGCGCGATATTCCGGCGCGGTCAGTTCCGCCTCGCGCAGCGATTTATACAGGTTCGCCGCGTAGTGGCCGCCGTCGGCCATCGACACGCTCGCGCAACCGAGCATCGTTTCATAGCCGTTGTGCTGCATGTACGAGCCGAGGCCGGCCCACAGCGACATGATCACCGAACCGCTGCGATAGTCGGCGTGCACGCACGAGCGGCCCACTTCGACGAGCTTGGCGCGCAGATGGGTCAGGCGCGACAGATCGAATTCGCCTTCTGCATAGAGGCGGCCGATGCGCGCTGCCTGGTGCGGCGGCAGCACGCGATAAGTGCCGACCACTTGCAGCGTGTCGAGATCGCGCACGATCAGATGATCGCAGTACGCATCGAAGGCATCGACGTCGAGGCCAGCCGGGCCGGCCAGGCGTGCGCCCATTTCGTCGGCGAACACACGGTAACGCAGACGCTGCGCTTCGCGAAGTTCCTCGTCCGAGCGCACCCAGCTGACTTGCAGGCGGTGCTGCGCAGTTACGGTCTCCTCAGCGCGTGGGAGACGGCGGCGCGGCTCAAGCGGGATCGAAGCGAAGGGCAGAGTGGGCGTCGGCAGTTCTCGCATTGTGACGTTCCTGGTCGAAAGAGTGAGGATTCCGCTTTGCACGCCAATGTAGTAATGCCGGGTGACGTTTGCATGGCAACGTCGTGACGATTCGATGACTTGACGTAAGGCGGACGCGTTCCTGTTCGTAGGGTTTCAGAGGAGGTCCGGACTGACGGCGGCGCGTAAAACGATCTCTTCGCCGCGGTCTCGGGAGCGGTTTTCGAACCACCAGATGCCGCCTTTTTTGATCGGCCAGCTGTCGCCGGATTGGGCCATCAGCCGCGCGGCGACGTGGCCGAGCGTCGGCTGATGGCCGACCACGACGACGGTGGGGGCGATGCCTGCGGGCCAGCCGGCGGCGTTCAAGACGTCGCTGGCACTGGCCTCGGGAGCGATTTCCCGGACGACGCGATATTGGTCGGTCAGGGCTTCGACGGTCTGGATGGTGCGGGCGGCGGGACTGACGAGCAGCACGGCGTCTTCGGCGAGGCGGCTGCGCAGCCATTTGGCGCCGGCTTGTGCCTGCTTGCGGCCGCGGCCGGTGAGTTGGCGGGCGAGATCGCTCGATGCGGTGTCTTCTGCTTCGGCATGACGCCAGAGAATCAGGTTCATCGCAGGTCTCCGTGACAGTAGGTGCTTACGGCCCACGGGCAAATGTCGCATGGGCCGATAGCATGGCGCAAGGTTGCTGTGAGGTGCAGGGAGGGATTGGTGGGAGGCGTGCGGGGGAGTGTTGCGTGAGGGTGACGGTTTGGGGCGTCACGCCGCAAAAACCAAAAAGCCCAGTCGACAATCGACTGGGCTTCGTGGGTTTTTGGTGGTCGGAGCGAAAGGATTCGAACCTTCGACCCTCTGATCCCAAATCAGATGCGCTACCAGGCTGCGCTACGCTCCGACGCGAGCCCGAGATTCTATCTGGCTTTCGCAACGACCGCAATGCCGATCGTAAGAGTACGCGCGCGGGCACCATCCCGTCCCGCGATGCAAGCTTCACCCCGCGCTATATCTGTCCCATCAGCAGCAGCACGATCACGACGATCAGGACGACGCCCACGATACCGGTCGGCCGGTAACCCCATTCGCGGCTGTACGGCCAGCTGGGGAAGGCGCCGATCAAAAGCAGGATCAGGACGATCAGCAGAATGGTTCCGAGGGTCATATTGTCTCTCCTTATAGGGCCGGGCCACGATGGGCGCTTTTGCCGACCGTTTCGCGCGGACCTCGACGAGTACGCCGCGCTAGCAGTCGGGACATCGGGGCGAGCCGCTGCAGGGAACGAAACGGCGTCGCTTATCCAACAACTGCCTTTCAGCAAGGCGCGTGCCCGGAAGCGGACCCCTGGCAACGCTATCGCCCCGCCAGGCCGCGCACGCGGCTATGGCAAAGCGGTGCAGCAAACCAGTCGGCGCTGCATACAACCGAAGGAAAGTCACAGCATGCGCATCAGAACGACCGCACGACTCTGCGGACCGGCGCCATCGCCCGCCCGACGCCGAAGCACGCGGCAAGGCCGCTGCCCGCAAAAGAAAACCGGCGAAGCGCCACTGCCTTCGCCGGCCTGATTCAATGTTTGCGATGCCGCCAGTCGAGCATGTGATGCTCGGCCAGCCAGTGGTGCACCATGCCTTCGCCGTTGTGTTCGCGGCGATAGCTGCGCGATTCGAATACCGACAGCGCGACCAGCACCAGCAAGCCGACAGCCAGCCCCACCAGACCTGCGATCGATTCGGAATCCATGGCAGCCTCCTTGGGCCGTTGCGGCCATCTGTACATAGTAGTGCACGCGCGGCGCCGTGCGAGCCGCGCGTGGCGGCGCGCATGGCGCTTTGCGGGTAGACTCTAGCCCCTGTCGACGTCTTTTCGAGTAGCCGGAGTTCCATGAAGCAGACTTTCCTGATCGCGTTGACCTTGTCGTTCCTCGCGGGTTGTGCAGAGGACGTGAACTTGCCCCATCACCACCCGCCAGAGGACCCGAAGGACTATCACGGCGTGCCGACCGACACGCGCCCGCCGCAGATGCTCAACGCGCCGGGAAACCCGCAATAAGCCTGCGACAAGTCCGTGGAACGTCTGCAAAAAAGTCTGCAATAAGCCCGCGATCGGAGCACGATCAGACGGCGAAGCGCGTGCCGCGCGTCAGGCCGTTTGCATATCGATGCCGCGCGCGATGCGCGGCACGAAGCGCGCGAGCGTCACCCCGCGCGCGGCCATAAAGATCAGCAGTGCGGCCCACAGCCCGTGATTGCCGCCGGACGGGCCGAGCAGCGCGGACGCGGCGACGAATATCGCGAGCGACACCGCCATCGACATCATCAATTCGCGCGTACGGGTCGCGCCGATGAACACCCCGTCGAGCAGAAAGCCCCACACGGACACCACCGGCGACAGTGCGGCCCAGCCGAGATAAGCCTCAGCCGCTACCCGCACGGCGGACTGATCGGTCAGTTTGCCGATGATCCACGCGCCGGCTCCCCAGTACACCAGCGTAAAGCCAAGCGCGCCGAGCGCCGACCACAGCAGCGTGACCTTGAACGCCTGCCAGAACGCATGCCGGTCGCGAGCGCCGATCGCCGCGCCGACCAGCGCTTCGGCCGCATGCGCGAAGCCGTCGAGCCCGTAGGCCATAAAGGTCTGGAAATTGAGCAGCAGCGAATTTGCCGCGAGCGTCGCATCGCCATGACGCGCGCCAAGGTGCGCGAACCACGCAAACGACGACAGCAGACAGAGCGTGCGCACGAAAATATCGCGATTGATCGCGATCAGCCGCCTGAGCGCCGCCGTGTCGAACAGCGCGCGGCGCTCGAGCGGCGGCAGGCCACGCGGCCGCAGATACCACAGCAGCAGCACGCCGAACCCGAAGCCGAGCGCATCGG
This sequence comes from Paraburkholderia sp., assembly GCA_035536055.1. Taxonomy (GTDB): domain Bacteria; phylum Pseudomonadota; class Gammaproteobacteria; order Burkholderiales; family Burkholderiaceae; genus Paraburkholderia. The sequence goes on from DATLOW010000099.1 coordinate 8,775, forward strand.
CGGTGGCGGTGGCCGCGCCGATGCCCGCGACGCCCCAGCCGAATCCGTACACATACAGCAGTACGGCCACGATGTTCACGGCATTGACGAACACCTGCGAGACGAGCGCCGCATGCACGCGCTGCGTGCCGAGCAGCCAGCCGAGCACCACGTAGTTCGCTAGCGCGAACGGCGCCGCCCAGATGCGCGCATGGCAATATGCGCGCGCATGCTGCTGAAGCGCGGCACTGCCGCCGAGCGCACGGATCGCATATTCGATCAGCGGTGCCTCTACGGCGAGCACGATTGCGCCGATCGCAAAAGCCAGCAGCATCGCCCGCGCGACGTTGATGCGCACGCCCTCTTCATCGTGCGCGCCGAATGCCTGCGCGACGAGGCCGGTGGTGCCCATCCGCAGAAAGCCGAAGCCCCAGTACACGAAGCTGAACACCAGCCCGCCGATGGCCACGCCGCCGAGATACGCCGCGCCTTGCAGATGCCCGGCGACGGCCGTGTCGACCGCGCCGAGAATCGGCTGCGTCAGATTGGCGAGAACGATCGGGAAGGCGAGTGTGAGCACGCGCCGATGCCAGCGCACCGGCAGCGCCGGCGGAGCAGACCCGGCGGACGACGCCGATGCCGGCGGCGCGGCAGGCTCGGGCGCCGCGCGCGCGGCCTCGCTCAAGCGCGCTCCTGCACGCAGACCCACGGCGATACGACGACTGCCCACAAGTCCGGGTCGCGCGCGGCGAAATCGGCTGCGGTCTCGGCCTGCACGCGCTCGACGAGACCGGCGGACAGCCATTGCGCGACCTGCGTGGTGTCGTCGCTGGCGATCGCCTCGGCCACACTCACCAGATCGAGGTCGCGCGCCACCCGCAGCAGCATGCCGCGCGCGAAGAAGCGCTCGAGTTCGCTCCAGCCGATTTTGGCCGTTTCGCCGAGCAGCTTTGTATAAAGAGGACTTTGCGAGGAACTGGAAGAAGCGTCGGGGGAAGTCATTGGAATACCGGCAGATTCAGAACTAGCGGCCGTTACTATAAACCATCGCCGTACTGCTTCGGCCGATGAATCCGGAGCGCCGCATCGGCCGATTACGCCACGCGATTATCTCCAGTTGAAGCGCGACACTTGCCGATTTAATTTGCGAACTTCGCGATTTGTTGCGCATCGAATGTTCTGCCGAAACAAAATCGGCTGAAGGGTGCGTTGGCGCACCAAGCTCAAAAGTGTCGGGCAGATGACAAACGGAGCCGAAGATTCGCCTGCCGCACACTCACGCCGAACCCTGAGCGGATTGGCGCGTCACGATGAAGATGCCCAGCCGGCGCGGCTTCGCACGCAATCGGCATTCCCGTGAACAAAACCATGCGATGGTTTTGCCATGTTGTTTCGGTTTCCAAACCGAACGACGGTCTCTTTATGCGCTTTCGAATCCGTGCGCCGACTCACACTACTCGCGTAATTAATCGATTGCACGCCTATGGCAGGCATTGCTAGATTTCGTCTCGGCGCATGGTAAACCGGTCCTTTGCCGATATGCGCCGAACCCCCGTTAGCCCGGCTTCGTGCCGGGCCTTTTTTTTGGTTGCGCGCGCATGCAATTCGAACAAGAACGGGCACGATGCGAAAAACGTCGCGACCGATTATCGACCGGCACAGCACACGGCTTGCCGTTGCACGTGGCTTACTGCTTGCAGCGCACCACCATCGAACGATTTTTGACGTTTGCGCCCAGGATACCGCCGATCGAACCGCCCGACGTCGCGCCATTGTCGACGTCCTTCGAGATCACGTCGTAGCCGTAGGCGCCGCACACCTGGCCCGCCTGCTCATAGCATTTGCCCCAGTTCGAACTTGCGTCGCTGCCGCTGCAGTTGATCGCGAAACCCGTGTCGCCGTTCGGCAGATAGGTCATCGTCGTCGTGCTGGAGCAGCCGGCAAGGGCTGCCACTGCTGCGATCGAAGCGCTCGCTGCCACTGCGCGAGCTGCTGCCAATGCGATTTTCATTACACGTTCCTCGCTGTTTGCCAATATTCAGTACGGCGTGATGCCATCTCCGCTATCAATGGAGCGTTGCGGTGTGCGACGGGTTCCCGATCACGGGCCTCGTCGCGTTGCTCGCCGATGCCGCGCGCACCGGCCGCGCATGTGCGCCAACGTTTGCGCAGCAGCGCCAGCGCAGGCGCGTCGGGTGCAGCGGCGATGCCGGTCCGCGGCGTGCCATCGCTAACGCGGCGGCAGCGAGCGGGACGGATCGATCGAGCGGCCGTCGTAGCGCAATTCGAAATGCAGCGCGACGCGGTCGTTGTCGGTATTGCCCATCTCCGCAATCTTTTGCCCTTGCTTGACCGCCTCGCCTTCCTTCACGAGCAGCGCGCGGTTGTGCGCATAGGCGGTCAGGTACTCGGCGTTGTGCTTGATGATCAGCAGGTTGCCGTAACCGCGCAGCCCGTTGCCCGCGTACACGACGGTGCCCGACGCCGCTGCCACCACCGGCGTGCCGGCGCTGTTGGCGATGTCGATGCCCTTCGAGTTCTTGCCGTCGAAGCTGCGGATTACGTTGCCGCTTGCCGGCCACACCAGTGCAATGCGCGGTGCGCTCGCGAGCGGCGCGGGTGCCGGCGCGGCGTCGGCCGCGCTGCTGCCGCCGCTACGTGCACGCGGCGCGGCGTTGGCCGTGGCGGCGGTCGCCGCCGTTGCCGTACCGGGCGGCGGCGCGACCCGCAGCACCTGGCCGACTTCGATTGCATCCGGATTCGACAGATTGTTCCAGCGCACGATGCTGGTGACCGACTGCCGGTTATCGCGCGCGATCTTCGACAGTGTGTCGCCCCGTTCGACGCGATAAAAACCTGGCCCCACCGGTGCGGAGCCGCATGCGGCAAGTACTGCGACACACGCTGCGCAGACGAGCCGTCTCGTTCTTGTTGTCAACATTGGACCTCGCAAAACCGTCGCCGCGCGCGGACGGCCCGCGCGAAGCCTGACTGCCGGCCGGCTTGCAGCCGAGCCGCGCAACGGGTGCAAAACGTCCGATTTTAACGGTTTTGCGGCGCCGCACCGAAAAATGGAGCGGTGGGCGTCTGACTGGATTGTGGCGGGTTGTGGTCGCGGCTCAGGGCAGCGTGCCGACGACGATCCGCAGCGCCGCCGTTTCCGCCTGTCCGGGCTGCAGCCAGCGCAGGCCTTCCTCGTTGTGGATCGCATCGGGCAGACCCAGCCACGGCTCGATGCAATAGAAGTCGGAATCCGGCTTTTCGGTCCAGGTGGTCACGGCGTACCACGGCACCGAACCCGGCCGCTGCAGATCGATCGTGATGCTGCGGTTCAGGCCGAGCGCGACGACCCGCACCGGATGCGCGGAAGCACCGGCAAGAATGTGAAAACGGTCGAGGATGCGCTCTTCGTCGAGCCGGAAGCTCGGCTCGCCCGGCTCGGCCGCCGACAGCGTACCGTCAGGCTGTTGAAAGCGCCGCTCGGTGCACGGCAGCTCGAGGATCGTTTCGCCGCGCTGCGCATGCGGCAGCGCGAAGTAGAAGTGATGACCGGCGTAGTAGGGCAGCGGCGCGGTGCCGGTATTCGCGGTGGTCAGTTCGACGTCGAGCGTATGTTCGTCGACGAGCCGATAGACCGCCTCGAAGCGGAACGCGAACGGATAACCGGAACGCGTCGCGTCGCTATCGGTGAGGGTCATCCGCACGGTGGAGCGCGCTGTATCGAGCGCGGCTTCGAACGGCAGGTTGCGGGCGAAGCCGTGCATCGGCAATTCGTGCACGGTGCCTTGCCGGTCGCGCCACGCGCCGATGCGGCCGTCGACGAAATGACGGCCGAGAAACGGAAACAGCAACGGGTTGCCGCCGCGGATTTTTGCGGGCTGGCTCCAGTCTGCGTGATCGGGCCAGTAGATGACCGGTTCGCCGTCGATGTGCCACGACAGCAGCCGGCCGCCGGCCTGCGGCGCGAAGCGCAGCGACGACGCGCCCTGCGCGATCTCGAGAATGTCCTGTTGCTGGAATTGAGGCATGGTCGGTGGAAATGCAAAGCGGTTAGTCGAGCCTAGAGCGTAGCGCAGCGCGCGCCCTCGCGCGCGGCACGATTGCGCCTTTATGCGCAGTCGGGTGCTCCGGGGAAACCCTCTATCGGGAAATTGCGGGTGTCGCCGCACAGTCGATCCTGCCGATAATGTGTACGAACGCCCGATCGCATCAACTCGGATGTCGGGCAGGTCAGTTTTACCGGAGGCGCTTTTATGGATCTCGCAATGGCAATGGGCGTGGCTCTGCTCGGGATGTTCGCGGGCAGTACGATTTATTTTTTCTACAAGGTCGCACGCTAGAACGGGGCGTCGAGATCCCCGAAACCGGATAACGCCAACGAGCGACCGGTTCAGCGCCATCTCCGCGCAGGCCCGCCTTAACCGGCGGGCCTTTTTGCTTTCATGGCCGTAATAAACCGCAGTGCGCTGCGTTGTCGCGAAGCGGCGCCGAGCATGCTGCGTCGCAGGAAAAAATAAATTAAAAAAAGGGCGGCGCTTGGCGCAGCCGCATCGGCCAGGCATAATCGACGCGCCTTAAGCTGGCCATAACCGGCGCCGCCTTAACATCGCCGGCGCTGCGTGTCCGGCACGCCGCCTTCTTTTCTCTCCGCCAAAAGGACCGACCCGTGAGCCTGTCGTTTTTGATTTTTCTGAGCGTGTTGCAGGGCGTCACCGAGCTGTTTCCGGTGAGCAGTCTTGGCCATACGCTGCTGGTGCCGGGTTTGGTCGGCATGCATATCGACAAGCATGCGCCGCAATTGCTGCCGTTCCTCGTCGCGCTGCATCTGGGCACCGCGTTTGCGCTGCTGTGGTATTTCCGGGCGCGCTGGATTGCGCTGATCGGCGGCTTTTTCGCGTCGCTCGGCGGCCGCCGCAACGACGACGGTCACATGATGTGGGCGTTGATCATCGGCACGATTCCGGCGGGGCTGGTTGGCCTTGTGCTGGAAAAGCGCCTCGAGCGCGTGTTTCACGATCTGCGCATCGTGGCGATCGCGCTAATCGTCAACGGCGTGCTGTTGTGGTTCGGCGATCGGCTGCAGCGGGCGCGCGCGCATCAGGCGCCCGAAAAGCTGACGTTCAAGCAGGCGTTTTTTGTCGGGCTGGCGCAGGTCGGCGCGCTGATTCCGGGCTTTTCGCGCAGCGGCCTGACGATGATCGCCGGCAATGCCGCCGGCTTGACCGCGGAAAAGGCGGCGGAGTTTTCGTTTCTGCTCGGCACGCCGATCATTTTCGCCGCGGGTCTGCTCGAAGTGCCGAAGCTGTTTCACGCGCCGTCGCAGCTCGCCGATGCGGCGTTAGGCGGTGTGTTGACGGCGATCGCGGCGTATCTGAGCGTGCGGTTTTTGATGCGCTACTTCGAAGGGCGCGGACGGCTTGCTTCGTTCGGCGTGTATTGCGTAATCGCGGGGCTCGGGTTCCTCGCGTGGTTTACGATGCATCCGCAGCCGGTTTGAGGGTTGTCGCGAGTTTTTTGTGAAGCCTGTCGACCGGCTTCTCGTCGAGGCTTTCCCTGCAGCCGACCGGGCCGGCGCTTGCCGGCTCGCGCCTGGCACGCCGCGCGTCGGGTAGAATCTCGGTCGGCCTGGGTTGACGCGCAAGCGAAGCGCGCCCTCCAACCCATGCGCCACGACGCAGATGAAATACGCACCGCATTGGTGTAGCATCTGCGCTCTTCGTCGCGGCAGTAGCTCAGCTGGATAGAGCATCGGCCTTCTAAGCCGAGGGGCGGGGGTTCGAGTCCCTCCTGCCGCGCCATTTGGGACACTTACACGACACGTCGGCAACGTGAACGACACCTTCCGCGAGGCTACTTCGCGAGCCCCGTCATCCAGCCCAAGCCCGCCTCAGTCCCCGCCGCCGGAAGGTATTCGCATCCCACCCAACCCTGCCAGTTCGCCGCTTGCAGCTCGGCAAACACCTTCGCAAAATTGATTTCCCCGGTGCCGGGTTCATGCCGTCCAGGCACATCCGCAAGCTGCACATGCGCCGCATACGGCAGACTCGCGCGCATCCGTTCGATCAGATTGCCTTCGCCGCGCTGCAGGTGGAACAGGTCCAGCATGATCTTCAGATTCGGCCGCTGCAGCGTTTCGATCAGGCCGATCGCCTGCTGCTGACGGTTCAGCAGATAAGCCGGCCGATCCACCGCGTTGAGCGGCTCGATCATCACCGTCACGCGATGCTGTGCGGCAATCTCGCAGGCCTCGTCGATATTGGCCTGATACGCATCCCACGCCGCGTCGCGTCCGACCGCCGCATCGACGATGCCTGCCATCACGTGAACATTCGGACAGCCGATCGCCCGCGCATATTCGACCGCTTCGTGCACCGAATCGCGAAACGCACTGCGCCGGCGCGGGTCGGCCGCAAGGCCCCAGTCGCCCGCGCCTACGTCGCCCGGCGCGCTGTTGATGCCGATCATCTCGAGCCCGCTGTCGCGCAACGCCGCATGCAGCGTCGCGGCCGGGATCTCATACGGGAACCACATTTCGACGGCTTCGAATCGCGCTGCTCGCGCGGCGCTCAGACGTTCGAGCAAAGGACGGTCTTGAAACAGGGTCGACAGATTGGCGGAAAACTTGAGCATGTTCGCGTAGGTGTGGAGTGACAAGTGCGGGAGCAGCGACAGCAGAAACATCGGCAATAGCGAGAGCAGACGGCCGCACGGCCTACCGCGGCGACGCCTGCAGAAACGTCAGAATCTCGTCCGCCACCGCCTGCGGCGCTTCGCGCTGCGGAAAGTGGCCGACGCCGTCGAGCACCGTGCGCCGATAAGGTCCGGTGAAAAAGCGCTCGCGGTCTTCCGACGAGGCCGGATGATTGCACAGATCGGCGCCGCCATGCAGCACCAGTGTCGGTATCGACAAAACCGGCGCGGGATTCAGTCGCCGCTCGTCTTCGTCGTAGAGCGGATCGCCGTCGACGAATCCCCAGCGATGCCGGTACGAATGCAGCACGACTTCTGCCCAGTCGGGGCTGTCGAACGCGCGGCACGCTTCGTCGAACGCCGCCTTCCGATACCAGCCGGGCGGCGACCACGTGTCCCACATCATGCGGGCGAAGTCGCGCCGGTCATCCTCGACGCTGCGCTGGCCGCGCGGCGTCGCCATATACCAGTGATACCAGTAGTTGCGCGCCTGCAGCAGCGAAATAGCCTGTGCGGGATCGTTGGTGCCGTAGCCGACCGACAGCATCACCAGATGCGACGCCGCATCCGGTTCGAGCCCGCATGCATTGGCGACCGCGCGAGCGCCCCAGTCGTGTCCGATCAGCACCGGCCGCTCGATCTGCAGCGCCTCCTGCAAATCGAGCAGATCGCGCCCGAGCGCCGCGAGCTGGCCGCTGCGCTGCGTCGACGCGGACCGGAAGCGTGTCGGCGCAAAGCCGCGCAGCGCAGGCGCGAGCACGCGATAGCCCGCTTGCGCGATCAGCGGCGCCACGTCGCACCACGTTTGCGCGCTGTCGGGCCAGCCGTGCAGCAGCAGCGCGGTGCGCTTGCCAAACGGGTTCCATTGCAGATAACCCACTTCGAGCGAGCGGGTCGTGACGTATTGGTATGCAGACATCGGGGTACCTTCGACGGGATCGATGCGAGTATCGTATGTCGGCCATTAAATCCGATTCGTGATTAATGTGGCAATATTCATCACGTTTTGTGCAGAGTCATTCGCCATGCAAACCGCTGCCGTTGAGGCTTCCGCCGCTGTCCCGTCGGGCTCGCTCGATATCGCGCTGTTGCGCACCTTCCTGCAGGTTGTCGATGCCGGCGGTTTTGCGCTGGCCGCCGAGCAGCTCGCGCTGACGCCGTCGGCAGTCAGCGGCCATATCAGGCGCCTCGAAGAAAGCGCCGGCGCGAGGCTGCTCGCGCGCACCACGCGCCGGCTCGATCTGACCCAGGCCGGCGAGATGCTGTACATGTACGCGCGCAATATCGTCGAGCTCGAGCGCGAGGCTCGCGCGCGGCTGCAGGGCGGCACGGTGCACGGCCGGCTGCGCATCGGTGCGTCGGAGGATTTCGCCAGCAGCTGGCTTGCGCGCGTGCTGCAGACGTTTCGCCGCTGGCACCCGGACGCGTCGCTCGAGCTGAAAGTCGGCATCACCGCCGATCTGCTGCGTCAACAGGCGCGCGGCAAGCTGGATCTGGTATTCGGCAAGCAATGCGCGCGCGTCGACGACGCGGGCGAACTGCTGTGGGAAGAGCCGCTCGTGTGGGCCTACGGCGCAGCCGCCGCGTTCGACCAAACCGCGGCAGTGCCGCTCGCAGTCTTTCCGGACCCTTGCGTGTATCGCGAAGCGGCGCTGTCGGCGTTGAGCGGCGCGGGCCGCGCGTGGCGCATTGCGTTTGAAAGCGGCAGCATGGCGGGCTGCGTATCGGCCGCGCTGGCCGGCTTTGCGGTCGCACCGCTGGCGCGCAGTCAGTTGCGCGATGGCTTGCGCGAACTCGGCGCGGCAGACGGCTTGCCGCCGTTGCCCGAGGCGCGCTTCTACGCGTTCACGCGCAAGGCTTCAGCCGCGGCGAGCGCGCTAGTCGATGCGGTGCGCGAACTGGGGCGGCGCAACCGCTTCGCCGGCATGTAGGCGTGACGTAATTGCGCTAACGCAGTGCACCGGTTTCACCGCGGGTTCGCCAACGTGGTGACGGCTTCGCGTCCGTTATTTTTCCGACTCCTTCGTTGTCATTTGCTAGTACCACCCTCCGACATTGCCACGGGCGGGCGAACGGCCGAACGCGTTCGCGCGCGAACCGGCTCACAGCGCGCCGAACCATCGCCGCAGCGCGGCAGTCGCGCCGCGGATCGGCTGCATGTCCCGCAAGTCTTTTACCTGGGAAGGGCGTCAAATGCTACGAAATTCGCTGAGAGTTCTGGCCGGTGTCGGCCAGCAGATGCGCAGGATCGGCATGCCATGTTTTCTGCTGGCCGCGCGTCTGTGGATCGGGCAGGTCGTGTTCGCGCACCAGTTCATGGCCATGGTGCAGCAAGGTTCACCTGGCCAGCCCGGCGGTCCGCTGCATGTGCCGGACAGTGTCGCGACCGCGCTGCATGGCGTGGCGCCGCTGCTGATCGCGGCCGGGTTGCTGACCCGCCCGGTAGCCGCCGCGTTGCTGATCAGCAGCCTCGCCGCGCGCACGTGGTTTCTCGACGGTGTCGAGCCTTCGATCCTGATCTGGCTGATGGTGGCCGGCGCCGGCACCTTCTCGCTCGACGCGCTGCTCGATCGTGGTGTGCCGTTCGCGGCACTCGGTCCGTTGCGCTGGCTGCGCTCATGCTATCGCTTCGTTTCCTGGTGCTTCGTGCCGCTGATGCTGTTCGCCACGCGCATCGGTATGGCCAGTGCGCTGTATCTGTTCGCGACCGGCGGCACGGCACCGGTCGCCGACATGATGAGAAACACCTTCGTGTTGCCGCCCGGCGTGCCGGCATGGCTGGCGTTGGGCCTCGCATGCGTGCTCGCGCTCGGTCTTGCCACGCGGCTGGTCGCCGCGGTGTGCGTGCTGCTGGTGGCGTCGGCGGCGGGCGCGCTGATGTCGATGGATCAGATGCTGGCAGTGCTGCTGTTGCTGCTCGCGCTGGTTGCCGCAGGCGGCGGCGCGTTGTCGGTGGATCGTCTGCTGCGCCGCTGGTCGGCGCAACGTGCCGCTGCCGGCACGGAGGGCGGCGCGGCGCGGCCGCGCGTCGTAGTGGTCGGCGGCGGCTTCGGCGGCGTGGCGGCAGTCCGGCGCCTGCGCAACACGGGCTGCGACGTGACGCTGATCGACCGCCGCAACTATCACCTGTTTCAGCCGCTGCTGTATCAGGCGGCCACCGCGGCGCTTTCGACGAGCGGCATCGCCACGCCGATCCGCAGCCTGTTTCGCGGCCAGCGCAATGTGCGCGTGCGTCTGGGCGAGGTGATCGGCATCGATACCGAAACACGCGAGGTGGAGTTGCCGGACGGCAAGGAGCCTTACGACTATCTGGTGCTCGCAACCGGCGCCCGGCACGGTTATTTCGGCAAAGACCATTGGGCACCGTACGCGCCGGGCCTGAAGAACGTCGAGGACGCCGCGTCGATCCGCAGCCGTCTGCTGCGCGCGTTCGAAGCAGCGGAAAGCAGCCGCGACGCCGCCACGCGCGACGCCTGGCTGACCTTCGTGATCGTCGGCGGCGGCCCGACCGGCATCGAGCTCGCCGGTGCGATCGCGGAGCTCGCGCGGCACGGCCTCGCCGGCGAATACCATGCAATCGATCCCGCCGCGGCGCGCGTCATCCTGCTGCACGCCGGACCGCGCGTGTTGCCGACCTTTCATCCGGCGCTGTCGGCTGTGGCCCAGCGGTCGCTGCGCAAGCTCGGTGTCGACGTGCGGCTCGACACGCGCGTGCTCGACGTCGACGACGATGGCGTGATGGTGGGCGAACAGCGCATTGCCGCGCGCACCGTGCTGTGGGCCGCCGGTGTGACCGCTTCGCCAGCCGCCAGCTGGCTGGGCCTTGCCGCGGATAATTCCGGACGCGTCGGCGTCGGCGCCGATCTGTCGGTACCGGGGCACGAGCGCATCTTCGCGATCGGCGATACCGCGGCGAGCCTCGCGTGGAACGGCGCAGCGGTGCCGGGACTCGCACCGGCCGCCAAGCAGCAGGGCCGTTACGTGGCGAGCCTGATCGATGCGCGGATTCATATGCGCCGCGCTCCGTCGGCATTCCGCTATCGCCATCTGGGCAGCCTGGCGACGATTGGACGCCAGTCCGCCGTCATCGAGTTCGGTCGGCTGCGCATCTGGGGTGCGCCCGCATGGTGGCTATGGGGCGCCGCGCATATCGTGTTTCTGGGCGGCGGGCGCAACCGGCTGGCGGTTGCGCTCGACTGGTTGTGGGCGTATCTGACTTATCGGCGCAGCGCGCGGCTGATCGTCGACAATTCGCGCTAGGGCCAGACGCGACCGCTGCTTTATTGCCGCGGCGGTGAGTGTTACGGACGGCGGCCGGCAGCGGTGCCGCGGCTGCGGCCGGAGTTGCGCCGTTGCGACGGTTCACGGCGCCGTCTATCAGCGCGGCAGCAGCACGCAGGTCGCCGCCGCGAGCAGCGCGAACGACGCGAGCAGACAGGCGACGCCGACACTCGCGAGGCGCCCCGGCCACTTGCTGCGCGGCAACGCCACGAGGCTCACGACGATCGGGTGCGGCGCCGGTTCACGGCGAATCGCAAGGGGGATCAGCAGGATGCAGATCAGCGTCAGCATCAGGGCGAAAAAGCGCAGCGCGAACGAGAAGTCCATGGTGTGAGCGCGGTGGGCGGGGCGCTTGTCGCGCGTGAAAATTGACCGGGCTCATGGTATGGATCGCCATCGCGTGCGCCTATGAGACTCATCCTAAAAGTACTCGCGTACGCTACATCGCGCGCAGCGCGGCCCGTTGCTTCGGTACGGCGCTGGCCTCCTGCGATGCCGCACGAATACGCAGTCTTTTCAGGATCGACGTCACGGCGCGCGTGCTATTCTTTTCGGGCCCAGATCACGAGCCGCCCGACGCGGCGGTCGCCCCCCGATCTTCCACGGAGACTCCAGCAAAATGCGCAAACCAAACCGGACCGTGTTCAAACTGACGATGGGCGCAGTGCTGTTCGCCGGCGCGCTCGGCGCGCACGCGGCGAATCTCGGCTTTCTGAACGACACGCCGATCAGCTACATGAAGCAGCCCGACATCGATTCGCTGCGGAACGCCGCATTCGATGCACTCGACCACAAGCAGGACGGCGAAACCGCCAGCTGGACCAACGAAGGCGTGCGCAATGCGGTCAGGATCGAAGGGCAGCTGACGCCGGAAGGCACCACCAAAAACGGCGACCGCACCTGCCGCTTCGTGCGCGCGGTGATTACCGCGAAGGGCCAGTCGATGAACCTGCATCCGCAGTTCTGCCGGCAGGGCAGCGGCCGCTGGCAGCTGCAGAAACGGAATTGAGCGAGCGCATCGTTTCGTGCGGCGTGGTGCTGCTCGACCCTGAAGGCCGCGTACTGCTCGCGCATGCGACCGGCACCGATCACTGGGATATTCCGAAAGGCCAGGGCGAGGAAGGCGAGCCGCCGACGGTAACTGCACTGCGCGAAATGGTCGAAGAGACCGGCATCGCGATCGAAGCCGCGCGGCTCACCGACCTCGGACGCTTTGCATACCGGCGCGACAAGGACCTGCATCTGTTCGCGGCGCGCGCGCAAGCGCATGAACTCGATCTGACGTCGTGCACGTGCACGTCGCTGTTTCCGCGGCGCACCGACGGCGTGATGATTCCCGAAATGGATGCGTACCGCTGGTGCCGGCCGGACGAAGTCGAACAGTATGCGAGCCGCAGTCTGACGCGGCTGTTTCACAGCACGTTATCGCTTGCGCAGTTGCATCAGTCTTTGTAGCGGTGGCGGGCAGGCAAAGGGCGCCGCGCCGGCGTGCGCTCAATCGAGCGCCTTGTCGTTCGGATGCGCGAACAGCGAGCGCATCTCCTGCGACAGCGGGTAGTTCAAATTGATGCCGTGCGGCGGAATCGGTTGCGTGAACCACACGTTGTATAGCCGCTCCGCTTCGCCGGAGGTCTGCATGCGCGTAATCACGCCGTTCACGAGATCGCGGAACGCCGCGTCGCCCTTGCGGAACATGCACGCATAGGTTTCGTAACCGAGCGGCGTGCCGGTTACGACGAAGTCGTCCGGGCGCGGGTCTTTCGCGCGAAAGCCGTACAGGATCGGCTCGTCCATCACGAATGCGACCGCGCGGTCCGCTTTCACCGCGTCAAACGCGTCCGCGTGATCCTTCGCGCTGGCGATGCGCATGTTCAGCTGTTTTTCGCTATTGAGCTGCCGCACCAGCCGCTCGTCGGAGGTGCCGGCTGTCGTCACCACCGGCTTGCCGGCGAGATCGGCGAAATCGCTGATACCGGCGTTCTTGCGCGCGATCATCCGCACCGCGTACTGAAAGAAGCTGTTCGAAAACGCGGCGACGTTCTCGCGCTCGTGCGTGTGCGTGGTCGACCCGCATTCGAAGTCGATCTGATTGTTGGCGAGCATCATGAAGCGATTCGCCGACGTGATTGTCACTTCACGCACGCGCAGATTCGGCATCGCGAGGGTCTTTCTGATCTCGTCGACGATTTCGAGCGCGATAGTCTGCGAGTAGCCGACCGTGTGCTGGCCGTCGGAGTATGAGAACGGAATCGATGCCTCGCGCACGCCGAGCACGACGACGCCGTCATCGCGGATTTTCTTCAGCGTGCCGCTGAGTTCCTGCGTACGTTCCTGCGCGCGAGCCGGCGCAGTGGCAACCAGACCCACACACAGCGACAGACACAGCGACAGCCTCAGCGCGAGCGGCGACGTGGCCGCGGCCACCACGCTGCGCAGATCCCGAAATGCAGCCTTCATCGTTTCCCCCAGGGCCGACACATTGCGCCGGCCGCACCGTGACCTCGATCGACCCTTGTTATTGGTTTGGTATGCCCGTGCGCAACCGGTGCGCGACGACGGGCATGTCATGCAGGACAGCGGTGCAAGGCCGCAGTGCCGTGCGACAGACGTTCAGGCATTCAGCCAGCTTACGCTGGCTTACCCCAACTGTCGCGCAGACTGACGATGCGATTGAATACGGGTTTGCCCGGTTTCGTGTCGTAACGGTCCGCGACGAAGTAGCCGTGGCGCTCGAACTGGAAGCGCTGCTCGGCTTCGGCGTCGCGCGCGCCCGGTTCCACAAAGGCTTGCACGATTCGCTTCGAGTCTGGATTGAGCGCCTCGAGAAAGTCGCGGCCGCCCGCGTCCGGTTGCGCTTCGCGGAACAGCCGGTCGTACAGGCGAACCTCGGCGGGGCATGCGCCGGCTGCGCTCAGCCAGTGGATCGTGCCCTTCACCTTGTAGCTGTTCGCGCCTTCGGTACCCGACCGGCTGTCGGGGAAGTAGTTGCAATGCACCGCGACCACGTTGCCGTGTTCGTCCTTGTCCGCGCCGGTGCATTCGACCACGTAGCCGTACTTCAGACGCACCTTGTTGCCCGGGAACAGGCGGAAATAGCCCTTCGGCGGGGTTTCGGCGAAGTCTTCACGCTCGATCCACAGCTCGCGCGAGAACGGCAGCGTACGCGTGCCGCGCTCCGGATGATGCGGGTGCACCGGCGCGCTGCAGTCTTCGGTCGTGCCTTCGGGGTAGTTGTCGATGATCAGTTTCAGCGGATCGAGCACCGCGGTCGCGCGCGGCGCCTTTTCGTCGAGATCGTCGCGCAGCGCGCCTTCGAACACGCTCATGTCGATCCACGAATCGACCTTGGTCACGCCGATGCGGTCGCACAGCAGCTGGATCGATTCCGGCGTGAAGCCGCGCCGCCGCACGCCGACGATGGTCGGCATGCGCGGGTCGTCCCAGCCGTCGACGTGACCTTCGGTGACGAGCTGCAGCAGCTTGCGCTTGCTGGTGATCGCGTACGTGAGGTTCAGCCGCGAAAACTCGATTTGCTGCGGCAGCGGCCGCGCGAATACGCCGGCATCGGACAGCTCGGCGAGGATCCAGTCGTACAGCGGCCGGTGGTCTTCGAACTCGAGCGTGCACAGCGAGTGCGTGATGTTTTCCAACGCGTCCGAGATGCAGTGCGTGTAGTCGTACATCGGATACACGCACCACTGGTCGCCGGTGCGGTAGTGGTGCGCGAAGCGGATGCGGTACAGCACCGGGTCGCGCATGTTGAAGTTCGGCGACGCCATGTCGATCTTCGCGCGCAGCACGTGCTCGCCTTCCTTGAACTCGCCGGCTTTCATGCGGCGGAACAGGTCGAGGTTCTCTTCGACCGAGCGGTCGCGATACGGCGACGGCTTGCCCGGCTCGGTGGCCGAGCCGCGGTTGGCGCGCATGTCTTCGGCCGACTGACTGTCGACGTAGGCCTTGCCGCGCTGGATCAGCAGTTCGGCGAACTGGTACAGCTTGTCGTAGTAGTCGCTCGCGTAGTACAGGTGCTCGGTGCCGTCCTTGTTCCACTCGAAGCCGAGCCAGCGCACCGCGTCGATGATCGATTCGACGTACTCGAAGCTTTCCTTTTCCGGATTGGTGTCGTCGAAGCGCAGGTGGCACACGCCGCCATAGCTGCGTGCGATGCCGAAATTCAGGCAGATGCTCTTCGCGTGGCCGAGGTGCAGATAGCCGTTCGGCTCGGGCGGGAAGCGCGTTTCGACACGCTGGCTCCACTTTCCGGAGCGATTGTCTTCGTCGACGATGTTGCGGATGAAGTTGGCCGCGGGCGCGTCGTTGCGCTCGACGTTGTTGCGTTCTGTGCTCATGCGAAAAGAAGAAGGTCGGCGAGGGCGCTCGGTGCGCTCCCTAATCCGACAATTCTACCTGACGAGTTTCTTCGGCACAGCGCCCCGGCGGGTGGCGCGGACGCCGGACTGGTCGGGGTGAGGCGTGCAGACAACAGTTTTGGGGCGGGAGCGCGGTTTGCGCGGGTTTTTGGGTGGTTGGCGCGCGTGGTGCAAGGTTGGTGCAGATTCATTTGCTGGTGTTGCGCGGGAGCCGTATGGGTGTTGCTTGCGGGTGTGTGCCTGCGGAGGTTGCCTGCGGAGGTTGCCTGCAGACCTTGCCTGCGGACCTTGCCTGCGGCGGCCGTCAGGGCTGCTTGCGAAACGCGCGCCCGCAAGCTTTGCGGGGCGTGCGTCAGCGGGCGGGAGGGCCTTCGGTGACTGCTTTGGGCGCGGCCAGACCGATCGGACTGCGCTGTAACAGGAGGTAAATCGCGTTGGCCCGGCGCCGGCCGAGCCGGTAGGATGCGACCGGCAGCCGCCGCGGTGAGCGTGCTGCGCGAAGCGCACGCGGCCGCCCGGCCGTCACACCTGGAAGCAGGCTGAAAGCGCCGCGCAGGGGCGCTGTGCAACACTGCAGCGTTCGCCTTGCCGGTGCCAGCCGGCACTCTTTGATTCCGGAGTCCCCTGAATGCCTTACTCGACGCCCGACGCGCGTGCCGCGCGTCCCGCCTTTTCAGGCCACCCGGCTAAAACGCCGCGCAGCGCCGCGAAGCGCGCTAGCGGGATTGATCTGCCCCCGGCAGAAGGTGTAGCTGAAGGTGCCGCCCGCGCCGCAACGCAGTGCGGCGCGTCCTGCGACCCGTTGCACCACCCGGCCCACCGTTCGCATCGTCACCTGAGTGGCGGCGGCGTGATTGGCATCGTGCGTATTGCCGCGGCAGCGATGTCCGCGCTTGCGCTGACCGCCAGCCTGGTCGCCGGTGCGCCTGCGTACGGAAAAACAGCGCCCAAGCCGGCGTTCGACGGCTCGGCGGTCGCCGTGCCGGACCGCTACAGTGCCGACACCGCGCAGCAGATCTTTGCGCAAGGCGGCAACGCGGTCGATGCCGCGGTGGCGATCGCCTTTACGCTGGCGGTGACGAGCCCGGACGCGGGCAATCTGGGCGGTGGCGGGTACATGACGCTGCAGGTGGACGGCAAGCCGTATTTCCTCGACTACAGCGCGAAGGCGCCGCAGCGCGCGACGCGCAACATGTACCTCGACGACAAGGGCAACGAAGTCAAAGGCATGAGCTCGATCGGGCATCGCGCGGTGGGCGTGCCGGGGACGGTCGACGGCATGTGGGAAGCGCAGCGGCGCTTCGGCAAGCTCAAGTGGAAGCAGGTGCTGGCGCCGGCGATCCGCTATGCAACCGACGGCTTCGTCGTCGAGCCATGGCTGCAGCAGCGGCGCGACACGGCGGCCGCGGAATTCGGCGGCAAGACCAATTTCAACGCGTATTTTTCGGGGCTGAAGGCGGGCACGACTTACCGCCAGCCCGAACTGGCGCAGACGCTGCAGCGTATCGCCGACGACGGCGGTCGCGAATTCTACGAAGGCCAGACTGCCGATCTGATCGCGAAGCAGATGTACGGGCACGGCGTCATCACGAAGACGGACCTGACGCAATACAAGGCAGTGTGGCGTCAGCCGCTGACCGCCGATTGGCATGGCTACCAGATCGTGACTGCGCCGCCGCCGAGTTCGGGTGGCGTGGCGCTGATCCAGCTGCTGAAGATGAAGTCGGATCTGAAGACGTCGTTCGGCGGCGTGCCGCTGAATTCGGCGCCGTATATCCATCTGGTTGCACAGATGGAAGACCGGGTGTTTGCGGACCGGCAACAGTACATC
>DATLOW010000100.1:0-5695 GCA_035536055.1 Paraburkholderia sp.
ACGAGGCCGACCGCTTCGACGTCGTCCTTGTCGTACTGGCTGACGACGCCGCTGTCGTCGCCCTGCGTGTACAGCGGGCAGAAATCGGTCAGCTTGCCGGGCGCGATCAGCACGCCGCCCGCGTGCATGCCGACGTTACGCGTCAGGCCTTCGACGCGTTGCGCGAGTTCGAGCAGCTGGTGCACTTCGTCTTCGTTGTCGAAGCGCTCCTGCAACAGCGGCTCTTCCTTCATCGCGTCGGCAATCGTCACGTGCTTGCCGGGCTTGAACGGGATCAGCTTCGCGACGCCGTCGGTGAACATATAGCCGAGATCGAGCACCCGGCCGATATCGCGCACCGCCGCCTTCGCGGCCATCGTGCCGAACGTGGCGATCTGCGACACCGCGTCTGCGCCGTATTTGCCCTTCACGTACTGAATGACGCGGTCGCGCCCTTCCTGACAGAAGTCGATGTCGAAGTCGGGCATCGACACGCGCTCCGGATTCAGGAAGCGCTCGAACAGCAGGTTGTAGCGCAGCGGATCGAGGTCGGTAATGCCGAGCGCGTACGCTACCAGCGAGCCCGCGCCGGAGCCGCGGCCCGGACCGACCGGCACGCCGTTGTTCTTGGCCCAGTTGATGAAGTCCGCCACGATCAGGAAGTAGCCCGGAAAGCCCATCTTGACGATCGTGCCGCACTCGAAATCGAGACGCTGGTAATACGTGTCGCGTTGCGTGTCGCGCTCCGCGGTGTTCGGATACAGCTGTTCAAGGCGCTTCTCGAGGCCTTCTTTCGAAAGCTGCACGAGGTAGTCGTCAAGCGACATGCCGTCCGGCGTCGGGAACAGCGGCAGCTTCGGCTTGCCGAGTTCGAGCGTCAGGTTGCAACGCTTGGCGATTTCGACGCTGTTCGCCAGCGCCGACGGGATGTCGGCGAACAGCTCCGCCATCTCGGCCTGCGTGCGGAAGAACTGCTCGGTCGTAAAGCGCTTCTGACGCCGCGGGTTCGCGAGGATGTCGCCTTCCGAGATGCACACGCGCGCTTCGTGCGCGGTGAAATCGTCCTGCGTCATGTACTGCAGCGGGTGCGTGGCGACCACCGGCAGCTTCAGCGCCGACGCGAGCGTCACCGCCTGCTGCACATAGGCTTCGCCGCCCGGCTGCCCGCTGCGTTGCAGCTCGATATAGAACCCGTTCGGGAAGAGGCGCGCCCAGCGCTGCGCATTGCGCCGCGCCGCCTCGTCGTTGCCGGCGGCGAACGCGAGGCCGACGTCGCCCTGCTGTGCGCCCGACAACGCGAGCAAGCCTTCGGCAAGCCCGGCCTCGAGCCATTCGACCTTGACTTCCGCGCGGCCGCGATACTGGTTGGTGAGCCACGACCTGGACAGCAGCTCGCACAGATTCAGGTAGCCGAGCTTGTTCTTGACCAGCAGCAGCAGACGCGACGGCTTGTCGCGATCGGCCGGATTCTCGATCCAGACGTCGCAGCCGGCGATGGGTTTGACCCCTTTGCCGCGCGCTTCCTTGTAGAAACGGACGAGACCGAAGGCGTTACCGAGATCGGTAAGCGCGAGTGCGCCCTGACCGTCTTTGGCAGCGGCCGCGACGATGTCGTCGAGACGCACGATGCCATCGGCAATCGAAAATTCGGAGTGGACGCGGAGATGGACGAAGCGAGGATCTGACATGGGCGGTATTGTAACTCGCGACCCAGCGGATTTTGCCCCCGGGCACGCGCCGAATTCGCACGTTAGCCGTTCGGCCAGGGGTATGCGCCGCATGGCATGCGGCAATGCACGATGTCAATATGCCATCCGGCAAACTGATGGCGCGTCGGCCAGATCGGGGATAATACGGTTTTGTCAGTTTGCCGCCCGCGCCGTCCCCGGGTTGTGCCGCGCGGCCCGTTTTCGCCGAATCGCCATGAGTATCCTGAATCTGTCCGCCTATCAGTTCGTCACGCTCGAAGCCATTGCGCAGTGGCGCCCGCTCGTCACCGAGCGCTGCAACGCGCTCGGCCTGCGCGGCACGATCCTGCTCGCGCCGGAGGGCATCAACCTGTTCGTCGCGGGCCCGCACGAGAGCGTCCGTACGTTCATCGAATACATTCGCCACGATCCGCTGTTCGAGGGCAAGTTTGCACAGCTGCAGTTCAAGGAAAGCGTGTCGGACACGCAGCCGTTCCGGCGCATGCTCGTCAAGCTGAAAAAAGAAATCATCACCATGAAAAAGCCGGCCATCCGGCCGGAAGAAGGCCGCGCGCCCGCCGTCGACGCGCGTACGCTGAAATCCTGGCTCGACCGCGGCCACGACGACGCGGGGCGTCCGGTGGTGATGCTCGATACGCGCAATGCATTCGAAGTGGACGTCGGCACATTCGACGCCGCGCTCGACTACCGCATCACGAAGTTCAGCGAGTTTCCCGCGGTGATCGAACAGAACCGCGCGGACCTCGAGGGCAAGACAATCGTGTCGTTCTGCACCGGCGGTATTCGCTGCGAGAAAGCGGCAATCCATATGCAGGAAGTCGGCATCGAGCATGTGTATCAGCTCGAGGGCGGCATTCTGAAGTATTTCGAGGAAGTCGGCGGCGCGCACTACCACGGCGAATGCTTCGTGTTCGACTACCGTACCGCGCTCGATCCGAATCTCGCGCCCACGGCAACCGTGCAGTGCTTCGGCTGCCGCGCGATCGTGACGCCCGAGGGACAGCAGTCGCCGTTGTACGTGCCGGGCAAGACTTGCGACGCGTGTCACCCGCAGCGCGATACGGCGCAGACACCGCAGGCCGCATCCGCAGCACAGGCTGCATGAACGGTGTCGGCGCAGGTCTCGTGAACCACGGCGGCGCGGGCAGCTACAGCAGTGCCGGCGCAGGTCTCATGAGCAACGCCAGCGCCACTGCCAGCGCCCCTGCCAGCGCCGACGCCGGCACCGGCACCGGCAGCAAGAACTCTCGCGAAGCAGTCTGCGAGCACAACACCGGCGCAACCCGCACGAACCGCACCGCCCCGGGCGCCCCGGCCCCAGCCGCCCGGCGCCGCAACCACACAACCCCGCCATGACCTACCGCGGACGCTTCGCGCCGTCGCCCACCGGCCCCTTGCACTTTGGCTCGCTGGTCAGCGCGCTCGCCAGCTGGCTCGATGCGCGCGCACACGATGGCGCGTGGCTGGTGCGCATCGACGACATCGACGGACCGCGCACCGTGCCCGGCGCCGCGCAGCAGATCCTCGCAACGCTCGCGCACTTCGGCATGCACGCGGACGAACCGCCCGTCTGGCAAAGCGGCCGCACCGCGCACTACCAGCGCGCGTTCGCGCAGCTGCAGGCCGCCGGCCTCGTCTACCCGTGCGGCTGCACACGCAAGGAAATCGCCGACTCGCTGGTGCGCGCGCATGCGCGGCATACGACGCTCGCCTATCCCGGCACCTGCCGCGACGGGCTGCACGGCAAGACGCCGCGCGCGTGGCGTCTGCGGATTCCCGATGGCGAAGCGGCGCGGGTCAGCTTCGACGATCGCTGGCAGCGCACCCGGCAGCAGAATCTCGCCACCGAAGTCGGCGATTTCGTGCTGTATCGCGCGGACGGTCAATGGGCGTACCAGCTGGCGGTGGTCGTCGACGATGCCGAGGCCGGCATCACGCATATCGTGCGCGGCGCAGACCTGCTCGATTCGACGGCGCGGCAGATCTGGCTGCAGCGCTGTCTCGGCGTGCCGACACCGTCCTATCTGCACGTGCCGGTCGTCACTAACGCAGAAGGCGAAAAGCTCAGCAAGCAGACCGGCGCGCACGCACTCGATACGAGCCGGCCGCTTGACGCGCTGCATGCGGCCGCCCGTCACCTCGGGCTGGCAGAACTCGACCGCGATGCGCACGATTCGCTGCAATCGTTCTATGCCGCGGCCACCAAGGCATGGACGAAACGGCTCGAAACGCTGCCAACGCACTGAACTGCATCGGCGGGACTTCGCCCGCCCTCCTCACGCCGGTGGGTAGGGGCGCCGCCCGCGACATCGCTCCCCAGCCGCCTCACACCGCCTCGCACCATGCTCCGACAGGCACAGAGCATCAGGTGCCGTGCCTCACGCCGGCACCATTCGTCCTACGCTGCCATCCGCACCGCGCGCCTGTTAATACCGTCCGTCAGAAGGTCTCCACGTACGGTCGCACATCGAGCTCATGAGTCCACGCCGACCGATGCTGCTGATGCAAGTACCAATACGCGTCGGCGATCGCATCGATATCGAGCATGCTGTCCGCCTCCCGCTTTGCTGTCGCATCGGATTGCTTCGACATGTACCGCTCGCCGCGGATCGAGCCGTCGATCACCACATGCGCGACATGAATGCCCTGCGGCTGAAACTCGCGCGCAAGCGATTGACTGACCATCCGCAAACCCGCCTTGGCCGCCGCGAACGCCGCAAAGCGCGGCCGGCCGCGCAACGACGCGGTCGCGCCGGTGAACAGCAGCGTGCCGCGACCGCGCTTCTGCATCGAGCGGATCACTTCCCTGCCGAACACGAATCCGCCAAAGCAGCAGACGCGCCACGCATTTTCGAACGCCGCGCTATTCAGTTCCAGCGCTGGCGCGCCATGCGAATTGCCCGCGTTGTAGACGCCGACCTCCAGCGTACCGAGGCCTTCGATACGCGCGAGAATATCGAGCAGATCGCGCTCGCTGGTCACGTCGCCAGGCGCCGCCAGCGCGCTACCGCCGGCCTTTTCGATCGCGCGGACCAGCTCGGCGAGGCGCTCCGGCGAGCGGCCGGTGACGACTACCGTGAAGCCCTCCTTCGCAAACCGCTGCGCGACTGCCGCACCGGTGCCTTGCAGCGCGCCGACGCCCGCTATCCATGCGATCTTCGTATCGCGCGCCGTGTCGAGTTCCGTCATGTTTCGCTCCGTTCAGGTGGTGCCGCGGGTTCGCCGTCGATGGCGCGACGTCGCCCGTCCCGCGCGCATCATCCGGCCAGTTCGGGCAAGATGATCGACCACCATGCTATGCGAAGCGAGCCGGCGCCGCTTGCGGCAAAGCACGCGTCGCGCTCCGGATCCGCTGCGCGGTGCGTTTGCCGCGCAACCGGCTTGCATCGCAGCCAAAGCCCAGCCGGGCCGCTGGCGCAGTCACTGGCACCGGATCGACGCCGACACCGACATCAGCTTCGGCACCGGCACCACCCAACCACCGATACAAGCCAATGAGCGCAGTTCTCGTCGCCGATCTCGGCGGCACACACTTTCGCGCGGCCCTCGTCGACCGTAGCGGCGCAACGATCGCGCAAAGCTCGCGCGCGAGCACGCCGAGCGAGGCCGACGCCGACGGCCGCTCCGAAGTCGCCCCCGACAGCTGGTGGCACACGCTGCTCGCCCTCGCCGCCGAACTCGCCGACCGCGCGCCTGCAGCATTCGCCAGCGTCGAAGCTGTCGCGCTGAGTGCGATCACGCGCACCCAGGTGCTAATCGACGCGCACGGCCATCCGCTGCGCGACGCGCCGACATGGCGCGACACCCGCGCCACCGCGACGGCCGCAGAATTGGTCGCGCACTTGCCGCCGCATCACCCGGAAACTGCGCAGATCAATGCGTTCCATCCGCTTGCGCGTCTCGCATGGCTGAAACAGCACGAGCCGCACCTGTTCAGCCGCGCGGCGACAGTACTCGAACCCAAGGACTATCTGAATTTACGCCTGACCGGCATTCGCATGTCCGAC
>DATLOW010000101.1:0-7443 GCA_035536055.1 Paraburkholderia sp.
ACGCGCGATTTCACTTATACGTCGATCCGCCGCGTGGTGGCCGAACTGGCCACGCACTTCAGCGTGTACCGCATCTATCCGCAAAACGGCTTGCGCAGCGCGGCCGACAATGTGTACTTCGAGCCGGCACTCGCTGCCGCGCGAGATGCACTGTCGCGCGCGGACCGCGCAGTGCTCGAACGGGTCGATGCATGGCTCGGCAGCGGCGCGGACGAACCGGCGGCCACTGCGCCGTCTACGCGCGGCACGGCACCGGCGGCCGCGCAAGGTGCCGCGGCTAGCGCGTTCAATCACGCGGCCGCCGCGCGGCGCACCGTGCAAACGTTGTTTGCGCAACTGACCGCGCCGGTCGCCGCCAAGTCGATCGAAGACACGGCGTGCTATCGCTACGGCCGGCTGCTGTCGCGCAACGAAGTGGGCGCGGACCCTGGCGAATTCGCGCTGTCGGTCGAGCAGTTCCATGCGAGCAACCAGGAGCGCGCACGGCGCTTTCCGCATGCGATGCTGGTCACCGCCACGCACGATCACAAACGCGGCGAAGACGTGCGCGCGCGGCTCGCGGTGCTGAGCGAAATCGCCGACGAATGGGGCGCCACGGTGCGCGCGTGGTCGACGCTGAATGCGCCGCAGCGGCGCGCGCTCGACGATGCCGGCACCGTCGACGGTCTGGCCGACGCATGGGCGCCCGGTGCCGCCAACGAAGCGATGCTGTATCAGACGCTGGTGGGCTGCTGGCCGCCGGATCTGCAGGCCGACGACGCAGCGGGCATTGCGGAGCTGGCCGAGCGCGTCGCGCAATGGCAATTGAAGGCGCTGCGCGAAGCGAAGCTGCGCACCACGTGGTTCGCGCCGGATGAAGCGTATGAAAACGCGTGTCGCGCGTTTCTGTTCGATATCCTCGCGCCGCAGCGGCGCGACGGCTTTTTGCGCGAGCTGTGCGGCTTTGTCGCGCGAATCGGCCGCGCAGGCGCGATCAACAGCCTGCAGCAGACGATCTTGCGGCTCGCATCGCCGGGCGTGCCGGATCTATACCAGGGCACCGAGCTGTGGGACTTCAGTCTGGTCGATCCGGACAACCGGCGGCCGGTCGATTTCGTCAGGCGCGCTGCATGGCTGGTCGAAAAGCCGCCTTCCGGGTTTCTCGGCAACTGGCGCGACGGCCGCGTAAAACTTGCGATCGTGCAGCGCATGCTGGCGCTGCGCGCGCATCTGCCGGAACTGCTGAGCCAGGGCTCCTATTTGCCGCTGACCGTGCAGGGACCGCACGCGCAGCGCGCGATTGCGTTTGCGAGACGACACGGCAATGCGTGGGCCGTCGTGATTGCGACGCGGCTGTCGGCGCCGCTGCTCGACGAATCGGGCGACGTGCCGCTGGTCGAACCGCTGCGCTGGGACGATACCGCCGTGCAAATGCCGGAAGAGCTGTTCTCGCGCGCGATGTTCGACTGGTTGAGTCCTTCGGCGCCGAAGGTTGAAGACAGCGGCTTGCTGTATCTGCGCGATGCGCTGACGTCGATGCCGGTGGCCGTGCTGGTGGAGGATGGGGTGCCGCGGGTCTGAGGCCGCTGTGCTTGCCGCCGCCGCGGATGAAAGCGCCTCAACCGCCGTCGTCGTCGAACACCTTCGGATACACGCGCACCAGCACGATGCGCGGCCCGCTCATCCGCTTGACGACGATATCGAAGCGGTCGAACTCGACGCGCTGCCCTTCCGCGGGCAACTCGCGCAGCGCCTGGATCACGAGGCCGCCCACCGACTCCGCGCGCCCTTCGTCGATATCGATGCCCAGCGCCCGCTCCAGCGACACCACCGGCAAGCTGCCCTTGCCCATCAGCGTGCCGTCGTCCATGCGCGTCCAGTCCTGGTCGCTTTGCCGGAATTCGTCGTGAATCTGCCCGACCAGCGCGCCGAGCAGATTGTCGAGCGTCAGAAAGCCGATCGGCTTGGCCGCTTTGTGACCCACCAGCGCGAGATGCGGCGCGCCCTTGCGAAAGCGCCGGAACAGTTCGAGCGCCGGCATATCGGGCTTCACGTACTGCACCGGACGCACATACTTCGACAGCTCGTCGAGCGAACGGCCACCCTGGCGCGCAAGCAGCAGGTCCTTCAAATGGATCATGCCGGCCACCCGTTCGCCCGATGCGTCTTCGAGCAGCGGATAACGGCTGAAGCGATGCCGCGCGACGATCTGCATGTTGTCGCGCCACGGCAGATCGCGCCGCAGCCCGATCAGCTCGTGCGCGGGGCGCATCAGGTCGGACACCGTCATGCGCGAAAAATCGAGCGAGTGCGCAATCGTGTTCCATTCGTCCTGGCTGTACGCGCGCTCCGGATGCTCGATGCCGTCGGTCACGCTGGTGCGGCGCGCGCGCAGGATCAGCTTCAGTTCTTCGTTCGAGTAATGCGTGTCGCCGCCGTGATCGGCCGACAGCCCCGCGATGCGCAGCACCGCATTCGCGCTGGTGTTGAGCACCCAGATCGCCGGATACATGCCCCAGTAGAACGCATACAGCGGCAACGCGACCCACATCGAGACCTTCTCGGCCTGGCGGATCGCCATCGACTTCGGCGCGAGTTCGCCCACCACGATATGCAGGAACGAGATCACCGAGAACGCGAAGAACAGCGAGATGCCGTGCATCATCTGCTCGGACTGGACGCCGAGCACTCTGAACAGCGGCATCAGCAGGTCCGCGAAGGCCGGCTCGCCAATCCAGCCGAGGCCGAGCGACGCGAGCGTGATACCAAGCTGGCAAGCGGACAGATAGGCGTCGAGCCTTCCATGCACCTTCGCAAGCAGCTTGCCGCGCACGCCGTGCTTTTGCGCGAGCGTCTGCACGCGCGTTTGCCGCAACTTGACGAGGCCGAATTCGGCGGCGACGAAGAAACCGTTCAGCGCGACTAGCAGCAACGCACCGATGAGGGCGACCAACTGGATCAAAGCGATGGGCTCCGGCGACAAAAGTCGTCAGTATAGAGCGTGAAAGGGCAGTGAAAGTCGACGCGTGCCGTTCGGTGTGTTGCGCAACGCGTGGCTCGATGCTTCGGTCGATGCGTGGCTCGCTGCGTCGTTCGCGGTGTTGCTCAACGAGCCCTTCACCCCGCGGCGAGCGGCACGCGCAGCGACAGCACGGCCGGCTGGCCGTCGCTGCATTCGCCCTGCTCGAACGCGCCTTCGTGCGCTTCGGTCACGCGCTTGCACAGCGACAGCACCCACGAAATACGGCTCGCTTCGCGCGGCTGGCATGCCTGCCTGCGTGCAAACGTTTCCAGCAGATGCGGCAGCTCGGCATCGGCGAGTGCGTCGAACGACGCATCGAAGCCGACCCGCACGTGCCACATCGAACCGTCCGCGTGCGTTTGCAGCTTCACCGTGGTGCCGCGTGCGCTGGCCTCGACTGCAAACGTCAACATCAGCCACAGCGCCGCGGCGAGCCGTTCGCGGTCGCCGTCGAGCTGCTCGGCCGCGAGCGGCGTATCGAGCACCAGCGCGACGTTGCGCGGTTGCGCGAGCATGTCGCGCACGTCGATGACGGTCTCGTCGACCAGCGGCCGCAATTCGAACGACGTGCGTTGCAGACCCAGCGTTTTGGTTTCCGCGCGCGTCGTATCGACGATCGCTTCGAGCAGTTGCACCTGTTGCTCGACGCCGCTGCGGATGCCCGCCAGCGCGCGCTGCGCAGTCGCATCGCCGCCGTCCACCTTGCGTTCGAGCACATAGGCCCAGCTATGGATTGCGTTGAGCGGGCTGCGCAAATCGTGCGATACCAGCGACAGCACGTGATCGCGCATAAACAGCGCGGTCTGTGCGCATAGGCGGGCAGCGCGTTCAGACACAGCGGAGCCGGGATGCTCCGGCTGAGGGATGCTGCTTCCTGTGGAAAACGCACTCACAATCGACATCCTCGCAGGCAGTTCGTGGTTCGAATGGTAGCCCCCATTATAGGCAAGGCGATTGCGTGTTGACCGTGCAAGGCGCGCCATTCGCGATGCTCGTGCAACCCGCCTACAATAACGGTTTTGACCGACTTCAAAAGGGAGCAACTTATGCCGACCGTCACCACCGAATCCGGCCTGAAATACGAAGATTTGACCGAAGGCACCGGTGCCGAAGCACGCGCCGGACAAACCGTCAGCGTCCACTACACCGGCTGGCTGACCGATGGCCAGAAGTTCGACTCCAGCAAGGATCGCAACGACCCGTTCGCGTTCGTGCTCGGCGGCGGCATGGTCATCAAGGGCTGGGACGAGGGTGTGCAGGGCATGAAGGTCGGCGGCGTGCGCCGTCTGACGATTCCGCCGCAACTCGGCTACGGCGCGCGCGGCGCGGGCGGTGTGATTCCGCCGAATGCGACGCTGGTGTTCGAAGTGGAACTGCTCGAGGTTTGATGGCTTGAGGCCACGCGCATTGCGCACGCAGCGCGCCCGCGGGATTTGCTGCCGGGTTCGCCGCCTGGTTCGCCGCTGAATGTGCGGCTGCGTGCTTCGCAATGCGAGATGCAATATCGATCGTCATGTCACGCGCACCTGCCCTTCCCGCTCCCAGTGTTTCGCTGCGCCGCTTCGGCGAGTGCGAAGCGTCGGACGTGCACGACTTCCATCAGATCGTGCTGGGTCTCGACGGCTCGATGGTAATGGCCGTCGACGGCGTCGCGCGGCAGATCGATCAGCGCTCCGCATGGCTGGTTCCGGCGGGTGCGCGGCACGACTATGCGGGGCTGGGCGAGAACCGCCAGCTGGTGCTCGATTTACCTCCCGCGTCGCTCGCGGTGCCCGAGCGGCTGTTCGACCGGGCGCGCGCCGTCGACGTGGATAGCCGGCTCACGCAGCTGGTCAACCATATCGCCGCGGCGGCGGGCGCGGGCGCAAGCGGCGGCGGCATGCCGGCCGGCGATGCGGCGCTGCCGCGACGCTTCCATTGGGATGCGGCCACGCGCCTGTGCGAAGCGCTGGTACAGCACGCGGGCCTGACGCAGGTGCAGGACGCCGGCGCGGCGGGTCTCGACTTCGCCCGCATCGACCGCTGGTTGCGCACACATCTGGCACAACCGCTGCGCATCGCAGACCTCGCCGCGCATTGCGGCTTCGGCATGCGACGCTTTCATCAGTTGTTCATCGAAGCGTTCGGCGAAACGCCGCATCGCTATTTGCAGCGCTTGCGGCTCGATACGTCGCTCGCGCTATTGGCCGATCCGCGCCGCTCGCTGACCGACGTCGCGCTCGATGTCGGCTTTGGCGATCAGAGCGCGTACACCCATGCGTTTACGCGCCGGTTCGGGCTTGCGCCGGGGCAGTGGCGGGCGTTGCGGCATTGAAGGGGATCTGGGCGCGGCGCCTGGAGTCGCGCTTTGGGCATTGGCGCCGCGCATCGCAATCGCTTTGAACCCTACACGCCGCCCGATGCGCGGCGCGCGACGCAAGCTTGTGCGTCGCGCGTGCGCTACCCGCGCGCTACCGTCACGCAGCGCCGGACAGCCCGCGCTCGAGATCGGCGCGAATGTCGCCGGCATTTTCGAGGCCGACCGCGAGACGGATCAATCCTTCGGTAACGCCCGCTGCCGCGCGCGCTTCCGGCGTAACGCGCCCGTGCGTGGTCGTGGCCGGATGCGTGATCGTCGTGCGCGTATCGCCGAGATTGCCGGTAATCGAGCAGACCTTCGTGCTGTCGATCACACGCCATGCGTTCGCGCGCTGCGCTTCAGGCGTGTCGCCCTTCAGTTCGAACGACACGATCGCGCCGCCCGACTTCTGCTGACGCTTCGCGATCGCATACTGCGGATGCGACTCGAGGCCCGGGTAGAACACGCGATTCACGGCGGGATGCGTGTCGAGCCAGCGCGCGATTTCCAGCGCGTTCGCCGACTGTTTGTCGACCCGCAACGACAGCGTTTCCATGCCCTTCAGCAGCACCCACGCATTGAACGCCGACAACGTCGGACCCGCGCTGCGCACGAACGGAAACACCTTCTCCATGATGAACTGCTTCGAGCCGACCAGCGCGCCGCCAAGCACGCGGCCCTGGCCATCGAGGAACTTGGTCGCCGAATGCATGACGACGTCTGCGCCGAGCTTCAGCGGCTGTTGCAGCGCCGGGCTGCAAAAGCAGTTGTCGACCACGAACAGTGCATTCGCCGCTTTCGCGATCTTGCTGATCGCTTCGATATCGGCGATTTCGGTCAGCGGGTTCGACGGCGTTTCGAGGAAGAACATCTTGGTCTCGGGGCGCACCGCGGCCTTCCATGCATCGAGATCGGTCGGATCGACGAAGGTGGTCGTAATGCCGAACTTGCTGAAGATCTGCGAGAACATGCCGAGCGTCGAGCCGAACAGGCTGCGCGAGCTCACCAGATGATCGCCCGCCTGCATCGCCGACATCACCACCGACAGGATCGCGCTCATGCCCGACGCGGTCGCCATGCAGGCTTCACCGCCTTCGAGCGCCGCGAGCCGGTCCTGGAACATCGTGACGGTCGGGTTCGTGAAGCGCGAGTACGTGTAATAGTCTTCGGAGTTCTTGAAGCGCTCGGCCGCTTCGGCTGCGCTGGCAAACACGAAGCTCGACGTGAGGTAAAGCGCTTCCGAGTGCTCGCCGAACTCGCTCCGCAGTGTGCCGGAACGGACCGCGAGGGTATCGAAGTTGAAGTCATCCATGTTCGTACAGTTTCCGTTTGATCAAGGCCGGCGAGCGTGCCCGCAAATGCGCTGGGATCAGACTTGCAGCCTCACCCGCGCACCCAGGCAAACCGCGCAGGCCACAAAAAAGCCCGCTTTGCGTCGGCATAAGCGGGCTTCGTGCGGTAGCTGCAGCGTGAGGCAGCGTGCCGGGCACCGCTGCCGTTCACTTTAGCTGTTTCGGGTTGTCACTTCAGTTGACCCCCGCGTCCGCAAGCTGAACTCAAATCGACGCAAGCAGCGATTCTAACACCAGCTCATTCCACCGACAGTTGCAGGTGCAATTGCGAACGCGTGATGCCACCGTCCATCGCTTCGCTCGCGGCATCGCGGTCCGACTGCGCGGACGGCGCGAGGCGCGCCAGTTCGAGCCCGTCGAGATACTCGCTGGTGACGTCGCCGGTGATGTAGTTGCCGTCGAAGCACGACGCCTCGAAGTCTTTCAGCGCCGGGTTGATGTCGCGCACCGCGTTCTTCAGCGACTCGACGTCCTGGTACACGAGGTAGTCGGCGCCGATCATGCGCGCGACCTCATCGTCGCTGCGGCCGTGGGCCACCAGTTCGCCGCGCGTCGGCATGTCGATGCCGTACACGTTCGGGTATTTCACCGGCGGCGCCGCCGACGCGAAGATCACCTTGTTCGCGCCCGCATCGCGCGCCATCTGCACGATTTCATGCGACGTGGTGCCGCGCACGATCGAATCGTCGACGATCAGCACGTTCTTGCCTTTGAACTCGATGCCCATCGCGTTCAGCTTCTGGCGCACCGAC
>DATLOW010000102.1:0-5671 GCA_035536055.1 Paraburkholderia sp.
CAGGGCACGCCGCGCGATGCTCCGCGGCGCGCGGCAACGCAGTACCAGGGGTTGGCCACATAACATGCAATACGAAGTCAGAGCGCTGTCGCCCGACAATCGCATCGTCGCATTGACCGTCGATGCGCAGGACGAACACGACGCGCGCCGCCAGGTCGAGGCGCAAGGTCTGCACGCTACGCAGCTTGCGCCGCTGCGTTCGTTGCGGCGGCCCGCGGCTGCACGGGGAAGTCTTTCGCTGGTGCTGTTCAGCGAAGAATTGCTGGCGCTGCTGACGGCCGGCCTGTCGATCGTCGAAGGGCTGGAGGCGCTGCTCGAGCGCGCCGGCAGCGGCCGGCTGCGCAACGTGCTGGAGCGGCTGCTGGCCGGGCTGCGCGAAGGCAAGCGCTTTTCGAGTCTGCTTGCCGAACAGCCGGACGTCTTTCCGCCGCTGTACGTGGGCATCGTGCGCGCGGCGGAAGGCACCAGCGATCTGCCGCGCTCGCTGCAACGCTACGTCGACTATCAGTCGCGCATCGACATGGTGCGCAACAAGCTGATCAGTGCGGCGATCTATCCCAGCATTCTGCTGTGCGTGGGCGGTGGCGTGGCGGCGTTTCTGATCGCGTACGTGGTGCCGCGTTTCGCGACCATCTATGAAGGCACCGGCCGTTCGCTGCCGTGGATGTCGCAGGTGCTGCTCGATTGGGGCAAGTTCGCCGCGGGCCACGGGCTGATGCTGGCAGGCGCGGCACTCGCGGTGATCGTCGGCGGCGTGACGCTGCTGCGCGCGGCGATCGCGAAAGCTGGCCTCGTCACGCTGCTCGGCAAGCTGCCGGTGCTCGGTCCGCATTTGCGCATCTATCAGCTGTCGCGTTTGTATCTGACGCTCGGCATGCTGCTCGAAGGCGGCATCCCGATCGTGCCGGCGATGGAAACGGCCGGCGGCACGATTTCGCCCGCGCTGCGCGAGCGTCTTACCGAGGCGCGCATCGCGGTGCAGTCCGGCACCAACCTGTCCAGCGCATTCGACACGCAAGGACTGACCACACCCATCTCGCTGCGCATGCTGCGTGTTGGCGAGCGCTCAGGCGAACTGGGCACCATGCTGACCAAGTCGGCGGCGTTCTACGACGGCGAGATCAGCCGCTGGATCGACCGCTTCACGCGATTGTTCGAACCGCTGCTGATGTCCGCGATTGGCCTCGTGGTCGGCACGATCGTGATCCTGCTGTACATGCCGATCTTCGATCTGGCGGAGAGCCTGTCGTGAATGCACCGGACTTCATCGAACCGCAGATCGACGCGGAACTGCTGGCGCGCGCGCGTGCGGCCGCACAGGCGTCGCAGCGTCACCTGCTGGTGGAACTGGAAGCGCTGACCGGAATCGAGTTGCGCGAACTGTTGCATGCGCTCGCACATAAGCTGGCGATGCGCGTGATCGAAACCGCCGACATGCTCGCGCTGCAGCCGGCCTTCGACCGCGTGCCGCTGTCGCGCGCGATGCAGCGGCGCTGCGCGTTGCTGCGTGCAGCCGATGGTGCACTGGTCGGCGTGGTGACCAATCCGTTCGATCTCGATCTGCAGACCTGGCTGACCGCGCAAGCCCGCGCACCGATCGACGTGCGCCTGACGCTGCCGTCCGATCTGCAGGCGTACCACACGCGGATGGAAGAGTCGGCACGCGCGGTGGACAGCCTCGT
Source organism: Paraburkholderia sp. (assembly GCA_035536055.1). Lineage (GTDB taxonomy): Bacteria > Pseudomonadota > Gammaproteobacteria > Burkholderiales > Burkholderiaceae > Paraburkholderia. The sequence goes on from DATLOW010000102.1 coordinate 1,683, forward strand.
GACCGGCGAGATCAGTGCACAGGCCGATGGGCGCACGACCCAGGTGTTGTCGTTCGAGTCGGTCAGCGAGGCCGCGAGCCCGGCGGTGAAACTGGTCAATTCGACGCTCTACGACGCATTGAAAGCGGGCGCTTCCGACATTCACATGGAAAGCACCGCGAACGGCCTCGCGCTGAAATACCGCGTGGACGGCGTGCTCGATGCGGCTGCAACCATCAATGGCATCGAGACCGCGGAACAGGTTATTTCACGGCTGAAGGTGCTGGCGGAACTGGATATTGCCGAGCGCCGCGTGCCGCAGGACGGCAGCTTCCGGGTCGCCGCGAACGGCCGCGACATCGACCTGCGCGTGTCGATCATGCCGAGCATTCACGGCGAAGACGCGGTAATCCGGATTCTCGACAAGCGCGCGATGATCGAAGCCTATGGCTCGCTGACGCTCGAGGCGCTCGGCTACGACGGCGAATCGCTGGAGGCGCTGCGCAATCTCGCGGAAGAGCCGTACGGCATGCTGCTGGTGACAGGTCCGACCGGTTCGGGCAAAACCACGACGCTGTATGCGGCACTGACCGAAATCCACAACGGCCGCGACAAGATCATTACGATCGAAGACCCGGTCGAGTATCAGCTGCCTGGCATTTTGCAGATTCCGGTCAACGAGAAGAAAGGGCTGACCTTCGCGCGCGGCTTGCGCTCGATTCTGCGGCACGACCCGGACAAAATCATGGTCGGCGAAATCCGCGACCGCGAAACCGCCGAAATCGCCGTGCAGTCCGCCCTGACCGGCCACCTGGTGCTGACCACGGTGCACGCGAACAATGTGTTCGACGTGTTCGGCCGTTTCAGCCATATGGGCATCGATCCGTATGCGTTCGTATCGGCGTTGAACGGTATCTGGGCGCAGCGGCTGTTGCGCAAGACCTGTTCGCACTGCTCGGCCCCTTACACGCCGAGCGAGGCCGAGCTGGCGCGTCTCGGGCTGTCGCGTGCCGACGTGGCCGATTTCGATTTTCGCCAGGGTACGGGTTGCGGCGATTGCCGCGGCACCGGCTATCGTGGCCGCCGCGCGATCGCGGAGATCCTGATTCTCGACGACGAAATTCGCGACATGGTTGTCGAAAAACAGCCGATTCGCGCGATCAAGGAAGTGGCGCGCAGGAACGGCACGCGGCATTTGCGCGACGTGGCGCTGGCCCAGGTGAAGCGCGGCGAAACCACGCTCGCCGAAGTGAAGCGGGTGACCCTGAATGCCTAAGCGTTTGATGCCGGCCGTCTCGTCATGGCGGCGCGGACACTGCCGGCTCGCGTTGTCGCACGGCGCGATTGCCGTGCTGCGGGTCGATACGCCGTGGTTCGGCGCGGCCCGCAAGACCGCGCCGCGCGTCGCGCAACGGCTGCTGCCCGATTTCGCTACGGCCGCGCCCGACCAACTGGCCGCGCAGCTTGCCGCTACGCTGGACGAGGCGGGCTGCAAAGGCCTGCCGGTCTATGCCACCTTCGACGACGAACTGGTGCGCTATTTCATCGTCACGCCGCCGCAGAATGGCGCGCGCATGCAGGATCTGCGCGCGGCGGCCGGCGTGCGTTTCCAGATGCTGTATGGCGAACCCGCGTCGGACTGGCAGATCGTCGCCGACTGGCAAGCCAGTGGTCCGTTCGTCGCGTGCGCGATTGCGCCGCGTCTTCATATGGCACTGCAGCTTGCGGTGAAAGCACAGCGCGGCTGCCTCGTTGCAGCAGCACCGAACTTCGTTGCCGCGTGGAATCGCTGGCATCGTCGTGTCAGCGGCGATGCGTGGCTGGCGACGCTGCATTGCCGCACGCTGACCATCGGCCTCATTGCGGGCGCCGCGCGGCGCGCACGCATCGCCGCCGTGCGCACGCTGGCGCTGCCGGAGGAGCGGCCATCGCTCGCGTGGTTGCGCGAACAGCTGGAACGTGCTGCCTTGCTCGATAACGTGGCGCCGCCCGCCGTGCTGCACGTGCATGGGCCGCAGATCGCCGCGTGGCAGCAGGCGCCGGCCGGTGAGCGGGGGATCGCGGTGCGCTGGTGCACGACGGGCCATGCGGCGGTGCCGGCGCTTGCGCTGTCGTCGGGGGCGAGCGACGGTTCGTCGACCCTGGCGACGGGCAGCACGAGCACACCGTCGTCCGGCGAAGCGGCGGCTTCGGTCGCGCAAAGCTCGGCGTTGTCCGCGCTTGCGCAACTCGCGTGGAGCGGCGCCGCACCATGAAACGCCTGCATATCGACCTCGCGCCGTCCGGCGCGCGGCGGCTGCTGTACCGCACTCATCCGCTGCTGCGCTGGCTGGCGCTGGCCGCGCTGGTGTTGTGCGTCGTCGCCGGCCTGCGCGCGCAGAAGCTGCTGACGCGGCTCGACTCGCTCGAGCGCGAGGCTGCGCACATTGCCGAACGCGCCGCGCAAGCGGCACGTGTGCGGGTTTCGGTTGCGCGCGCACCGATCGACGCGAAACAGGCGGTCGCGGTGAACGCGGCGATTGCGCGGCTGAACCTGCCGTGGGACGACATCCTCGATGCACTCGAAGCTGCAACGCCGCATCAGGTCGCGCTGCTGTCGATCACGCCCGATGCGAGCCGCGCGCTGCTCAGAATCGAAGCGGAGAGCAGCAATAGCGAACAGATGATTGGTTATCTGACCGCGCTGCAGCAGCAGCCGTTGTTCGGCCGCGTCGATCTGGTGCGCAACGAACTCGCCCGGGATCGTTCGGATGGCGTGCTGCGCTTTCAGATCGAAGCGCAGTGGCGGAGGGCCGCGCCGTGAAAGTGCCCCAACTCACTCGCGTGCTGCTGCGGCTGCATCTGACGCTTCGGCGCTCCAGTGTCGGCGTGTTGCTGGCTGCGGCTTTTGCGCTAGGCGCGGCTTCGATGTGGTTTGCGTTGCTGCCAGGCATGGCGGCGCGCATCGTCGACGAGGCGCGCGCGGTTGCGCGTGCGCGTTCCGCACCGCTGCCCAAGCCGGTCGTTTCGCCCGCGACGCTGGCGGCCGAGCGGCTCAACGCTTTCTACGCGGTGCTGGGCGATGCAGCGCATACCGAACAGGTCGTGATGCGCCTGTTCGACGCGGCAGCCGAGGCCGGTATCAAGCTGGACAAGACCGAATACAAGCCGGCTGTGGACCGCACCGGCCGCTTCGAGACCTACACGATCGTGCTGCCGGTGAAAGGCGATTACGCCAGCCTGCGGCGTTTCTGCGAAAAGGTGCTGCTGAAAGTGCCGTATGCCGCGCTCGACGACATGCGCTTCAAGCGCAGTTCCGCCAACGACCAGACGGTCGAGGCGAGCCTGCGTTTCACGGTGTTTCTGCGTCCGGCTGCGCCGGCGGCTGCGGTTGAGGTGGCGCGTGCTGCTAGCGCCGCGAGTGTCGCCGGTGCTGCAAGTGGTGTGAGTGCCGTCAGTGCCGTGAGTGCTGCGAGTGCCGTGAGTGCCGTGAGTGGTGTGAGTGGTGTGAGTACCGCGAGTACTGCGAATGCCGCGAATGCCGTGAGTGCCGCGAGTGCCGTGAGTGCTGTGAGTGCTGTGAGTGTCGCGAGTGCTGCGAGTGGGACAAGTAATGCAAGTGGCGCAAGTGCTGCAAGTGCTACAAGTGCTGTGAGTGCCACCAACGCCACCAGCACCAAGAGCACGACCACAGTCTCCGCAGCGGACAAGGGGCGCAGATGAAAACGAAGCACGCTGTCATGGCTGTCGCCTTCGTGGTCTGCGCCGGGCTGCTGGTCTTCGCGGACCGTACGCCGCCGGACCAGGTGGTCGAAGCCGCGTCGCGCACAGTGCGCGGCCCCGCGGCGCCCGCCGATGCGACGAACAGCACGAACAACCCAGATGCCATGAGCGCCACGAACGGCGCCCACGGCGGCCCGGCAGCCGGCATTCTGGCATTGCGCTCGCGTACCGAACTGTTCGGTGCCGGCGACAGCGGCGCGCATCACGAACTGTTCGGCAGTCAGTCCTGGGGGCCGTCGCTGCCGTCG
>DATLOW010000103.1:0-28572 GCA_035536055.1 Paraburkholderia sp.
GGGCAAGTTCGTGATCACCAAGTTCGTCGCGTCGCCGGAGAAGGTCACGCAGAAGTTCCCGCTGATCCTGACCACCGGCCGGATCCTGTCGCAGTACAACGTCGGCGCGCAGACGCGCCGTACCGAGAACTCGCGCTGGCATGAAGAGGACCGCCTCGAGATCCATCCGCACGACGCGGAAGAGCGCGGCATCAACGAAGACGACTGGGTCGGTATCGAATCGCGCTCGGGCACCACGGTGCTGCGCGCGAAGGTCACCGAGCGGATGCAGCCGGGCGTCGTGTACACGACGTTCCACTTCCCCGAATCGGGCGCCAACGTGATCACCACCGACAGTTCCGACTGGGCCACCAACTGCCCGGAGTACAAGGTGACCGCGGTGCAGGTGATGCCGGTCGAACAGCCGTCGCAGTGGCAGAAGGAGTACTCGCGCTTCAGCAACGAGCAGCTCGACCTGCTGAAGAAGCGCGAGCTGGTCGCGACGTCGGGTAAGTGAGGCAAGCCATGGACGAGAACAACCTGATCGACATGGCGAACCGGATCGGCGATTTCTTCGAGTCGATGCCCGACCACGAAGAGGCGCTGGCCGGCGTCGCCGATCATATCCGCCGTTTCTGGGAGCCGCGCATGCGGCGCATGCTGATCGCGGCGCTCGACGAAGGCCGTGCCCAGGACATGACGGCGTTCACGCGCGAAGCGGTGCTCAGTCATCGCGAACAGCTGATGCCGGCTACGCCGGCGGCGGCCTGACCTTCCCCGGCTCGCGCGCACAGTCCGCTGCGCGCGCGAGCGTCTGCTTTCCCTTTCCCTCCGGCTTTCGTCTATCGGCGTCGCAGCGCCCCGCTCGTCAACCGAGCGGCAATGGCGGCAGCGGCGGCGCTTCCGGCTCTTCGTTTTTGACGAACCACGCCTCACAGTGGCGCAGCAAACCGTTCAGATCGGAAGCCGTCCGGCCGCGCACACAGACGTAGCCGTCCGGCCGCACGAAGTAGAACGACGGACGCGTGCGGCCATACGATTCGGCCAGCGACGGCCCGCCCTCCCCCAGCGCATCGGTGATGCGCCAGATCCGCACCGCGCCTGGCAGCAGCGCATCCACCGCGGCTGCGAAGCGCTCGAGGTCCGCCGCCACGCCGTGTGCCGGCCTGCGCAGCAACCCCGGCGCGGCCCCACTGCGCGGTGCGTCGTCCTTCTCCGGCGCGACGAGAATAAACAGCGAAAAGTACGCGGGATCGTGCAGATCGAAGATGCAACCGGTTCCCGGCGCGCGCCCGAGCGGCCCGTCGACCACGTGCACCAACGCATCGGGCGCGCGCTCGCCGGCTCGCGGGCCGCCGTCTAGCACCCGTTCGAGCGTCAGCGGGCTGCGCCGGTACTGGATCGCCAGTTCGCTGACCTGCAGCCGCGCTGCATCGCGCAGCGGCCCGAGCGACGCCAGCACCGGCATCACCCGCTCGCGCAGCAGCTTCAGCGGACCATGGTCGGCCTCGGCCACGTGCGTCAGGAAACTCGATTGCCGCAGCACTTCGCGCTCGATCGGATGGCGTTCCAGATGGTAGGTATCGAGCAGCCGGTCCGGTGCCCCCTGGCGCAATACGCACGCGAGCTTCCAGCCGAGATTGAGCGCTTCCTGAATGCCGGTGTTCATGCCTTGCGCGCCGGCCGGACTGTGCACGTGCGCGGCGTCGCCGGCCAGAAACACGCGGTTGACGCGCAACTGCTCGACCATCCGCCGATGCAGATGAAAATAACCCGACCACTGCAGGTCGGTCAGCACAAGCGGATGATGAAGACGCGTTGCAGCGATCGACCGGCACTCGTCGAGCGTCGGCGCGGCTGCGGCGGTGGGCATCGGTCGCTCGCGCAGCGCCGCGGCTTCATACGGCGCCGCGTGGCCGAATGCCGCCGCGCCGGCGGCTGGATGGTGGCCATCCGCGTGCCGTAGTGCGCCTGCTGTCGCGGAGCCTTCTGTCGCGGCACGGTCGGGCGCCGCGCCACCATCGACGGACCGGCGCGCCTGAAGCGGCACCGCCGCATGATCGGCAATCAGCCGGTAGCGTCCCTTGCCGAGCGGAAACAGACCGGCAAGACCATCGCCGGACGCGAAGATATGGAACTCGTCGTCGGGCCAGTCCGAGTCGGCCTGCAGATCGGCGAGCAGATAGGTTTGCTCGAAGCTCTTGCCGGCGAAGCTGAGTCCGAGCCGCTCGCGAATCGCGCTATGCGCGCCGTCCGCCGCGATCATGAACGACGGATGCAAGGTCTCGGTATGGCCATTCGAGCGTTCGAGCGTCGCGTTGATGCCCGCCGAACCTTGCGAAAACATCGTCAGCGTGACGCCACGTTCGATCTCGACACCGAGCTTCGCCAAATGCTCGGTCAACAGACGCTCGGTGACCGATTGATCGATAAACAGCAGATACGGATAGCGCGTTTGCAGCGGATCGAAGTCGAGCCGCGCGAGACGCTGACCGTTCGAATAGAGGTTCGCGGCCCGCGCGCGATGGCCGAGTTCGAGAAACGGCTCGATCAGCCGATGCTGTTCGAGCAGTTCGAGCGTGCGTGCCTGGATGCCGATCGCGCGCGAATGCGGATCGGGTCGGGCAGCCTTGTCGATCAACCGCACGGGAATGCGCGCACGCGCGAGACTCAATGCGGCAGCGAGGCCGGTCGGTCCCGCGCCGACGATCAATACCGGCGGTATGTCGAAGCAAGCGGCGGTCATGCAGACCTCCGGAAATCAACATGCCGCCTAGTGTACGCCGCCGTTTTGCCGCATGACGCGCGTGGACCGGCAATCTGCGGCGCGATGTGTGAGGTCAGTGCGCGTGCGGCGGATGGTCGAGCGTGCAGCGGTGCGAGGTCGTGCCGATATCTACCTGCAGCGTCGCGTGATGCATCTGAAATTCGTCGCGCAGCATTGCGACGATGCCGTCCATGCGCTGGTCGCCCGGATGGCCGGCCGGCATCACCAGATGCGCGGACAACGCGTTGCCAGTGGTCGATAGCGCCCACACGTGCAGATCGTGCACGTCGACGACGCCGGGCTGCGCGGCGAGAAACTCGCGGATGCGCTGCAGGTCGACGCCGGGGGGCACCGCATTCAGCGCGAGACACAGCGAATCGCGCAACAGCCCCCACGTGCCGTACACGATCACCGCGACGACCACGATGCTCATCACCGGGTCGAGCCAGGTCCAGCCGCTGAACAGGATGATCAGGCCGCTGACCGCGACCGCGGCCGAGATCGCCGCATCGGCCGCCATATGCAGGAATGCGCCGCGGATGTTCAGATCCTCTTTCTGGCCGCGCATGAACAGCCACGCGGAGAAGCCGTTCACCAGCATGCCGACGGTGGCGACCACGAACACGTCGAAGCCGGCGACCGGCGCCGGGTGAAACAGCCGGTCGATCGCCTCGGCGACGATCACGCCGCAGGCGAACAGCAGCAACCCCGCATTGGCCAGCGACGCAAGAATCGACGTGCTGCCGAGGCCGAACGTATAGCGCGCCGACGGCTTGCGCCGGGTCAGCCACATCGCCCCCCACGCGAGCAGCAGGCCGAGTACGTCGGACAGGTTGTGGCCGGCGTCGGCGAGCAGCGCGGTGGAATGCGCGAGCACGCCGTACACCGCCTGTATCACGACGATCAGCACGTTCAGCGCGACGGCCAGCGCGAACACGCGGCCCTGCCCGGCGGCCGGGGCATGGTGGTGATGGTGATGACCGCCCAAGCCGTGGTCGTGACCGTGACCTCGGTTGTGGTCGTGGCTGTCGCTGTGACTGTGATCTGGTCTGTGATCGTGGCTGTCGCGTTGACTGTGGTCGTGATCGCAGTCGTGGCGGTGGGCGTGGCTGCCGCGCTGCTGGGCGCTACGGTCGGCGCTGTCGGCGGTTGGGGAACTGGGAGTGTATTTCATCGCTCGTCCCGTGGAAGATCGGAAATCGGTTCGGCCACGTGTTCCAGCATGTCGGCGAGCATACCGCTGATATGCCGGTCCGCGGCGATATAGAACACCTGCTTGCCGGCACGCTCCGCGCGCACCACGCGTGCCGCGCGCAACAGCCGCAGGTGATGGCTGACCAGCGACTGCGACAGGCCAAGCGCCTCGGCGATCGCGCCGACCGCGCGCCGCTCGTTCGCGCAGGCGAGCACGATGCGCAGACGGGTGGGATCGCCAAGCAGACGGAACAGGTCGGCGACCGGAACGATGCGCTCGTCGACGGCAAATTGTGGATCGGCAGTCATGGAGGAATAGGAACTCGGAACAACAACATATGAACACATATTCATATGTTATCTGTCATGCGTCGCCCCGTCAATTTCGGAAGCGCTTGCCGAGTATGGGAAAATGCGCGTTTGCCTGCACGACCCGGCTTTACCCTTCATGCATCCTGTATTCGACCGCGCCTATGCCGCGCACCGTGACGGCCGTCTCGACGATGCCGAGCGCGACTATCGCGCGACGCTGGAGCGGGATCCGGTTCACGTCGACGCGCTGCACCTGCTCGGCGTGCTGCGCCATCAGCAAGGCCAGCACGCCGAGGCGGCCGAGCTCGTGCGGCGCGCCGCCGATCTGCGCCCGGAAGATGCGTCGCTGCAGCTGAACCTCGGCAATGCGCTGAAGGCGCTAGGCCAGCTCGACGGCGCCATCGAGCGCTTTCGCAATGCACTGACGCTCGCGCCGTCGTTTCCAATGGCGCACTACAACCTCGGCAATGCGTATGCCGCGCTCGGCCGTCACGAAGACGCCGCCGACGCGTTTCGCCGTTCGCTCGAACTGCAGCCGGGCGACGCGTCGTCGCACAACAACCTCGGCAATGCGCTGCACGCGCTCGGCCAGCACGAGGAGGCGATCGACGCCTTCCAGCGCGCGCTGACGCTGCGCCCCGGTCACGCCGGCGCACACAACAACCTCGGCATGGCGTTGAACGCACTCGACGAACCGGCCCAGGCGATCGCGCAGTTTCGCGCGGCGCTGGCCGTCGAGCCGCGCTTCGTCGCCGCGCATTTCAATCTCGGCAACACGTTGCATGCGACCGGCGAACACGCCGCGGCGATCGCATCGTTCGAAGCGGCGCTGCGGCTGCAGCCACATCTGCCGCCGGCGCTGTTCGGACTCGGCAACGCGCTGGCGGCGGCCGGCCGCTACGCCGAAGCGCTGCCGCGCCTCGAACGCGCGATCGGGCTCGATCCGAAGTTCGCGCTCGCGTGGCTCAGTCTCGGCACCACGCATCAGGCGCTCGGCGCGCACGCGGCAGCCCTGCGCGCCTTCGACGAAGCGCTGCGGCTGCGCCCCGATCTCGGTCTCGCGCATATGCATCGCGCGGTCACGCGGCTGACGCTGCGCGACTTCACGCGCGGTCTGCCCGAATACGAATGGCGGCTCGAGTCGGCCGCGCCGCACGATGCGCCGCTGCTGCCGCGCTGGCGCGGCGAACCGGCCGACACGCGCACGCTGTTCGTATACGCCGAACAGGGCTTCGGCGATACCTTGCAGTTCGTCCGCCTCGTGCCGCTCGCCGCGCAGCGCGTCGGGCACGTGGTGCTCGAAGTACAGCCGGCGCTCGTGCCGCTGGTCGCACCGGCCGCGCAGCAATGGGGCGTCAAGCTGATCGCGCAAGGCGCGCCGCGGCCGCGCGCGGATCTGCAGATTCCGCTGCTGAGCCTCACGCATGCGCTCGGCATCACCTTCGACACGATCCCGGCGACCACGCCGTATCTGACGGCTCCGGCAGCGTACCGGCGCAAATGGCGCGGCTCGCTGGGCGGCCATGCGAAGCGCAAGATCGGGCTGGCGTGGTCCGGCCGCATGCAGAAGCAGGAAAACCGCACGATGCCGCTCGCCGCGCTCGAACCGCTGTTCGCGATCGAAGGCATCGACTGGATTGTGCTGCAGCCGGATCTGAGCGACGCGGAACACGCGGCGCTCGCGACCCATCCGCATGCGCAGCGGATCCACTGCTTCGGCACGCGGCTCGCCGATTTCGCCGATACCGCCGCGGTGATCGAACGGCTGGATGCGGTGGTTTCGGTCGATACGTCGATCGCGCATCTGGCGGGCGCGCTGCGCAAGCCGCTGTGGGTGATGCTGCCGTTCTCGGCCGACTGGCGCTGGTTCACCGACGACACCCGCAGCCCGTGGTATCCGGGCGCGCGGCTGGTGCGCCAGCCGCGCCTCGCGGCGTGGCACGAAGTGGTCGCAGCAGTGGCTGCGGCGCTGCAGGCAGGCGAGGCGTGACATGCATTCCGTCTCGTCGCTGATACTGCGCCCCGCCACCGCCGACGATGCCGACCTGATCGCGTCGATTCACGCAGCGAGCTGGCAGGCCACCTACCGGGGTTTGCTGCCCGCCGAATTCCTCGCCGGCGAAGTCGTGCGCGAACGCGCCGCGTACTGGCACGCGCGCCTGACCGCGCCGGGCGCCGAACGGCGCCTCGTGCTACTTGCGCAACGTGAGCGCGAGCCGCTCGGCTTTGTGTGCGCCGAGCGTCAGCCGGGCTCGCCATGGGGCGCGCTGCTCGACAATCTGCATGCGCTGCCGGCCTATCAGGGCATCGGCGCGGGCACGCTGCTGATGCGCGCGGCGCAAGACTGGGCGCGCGTGTGCGGCGAAGCGCAGCTTTATCTGTATGTGCTCGAAGGCAACGACGCGGCGATCGCGTTCTACGAACGGCACGGCTGGCGGCTGTCCGGCACCGAGCCCGACCGGATCGGCGGTATCGATGTGACGGTGCTGCGCTACCTGTACCCGCTCGACGGCGAGCCGGAGCCCACCGCGCCGTAGCAATATTTCGGAGTGGTCTGATCGCTCGCCGATCGCCGCGACGGCATCATTCTGGCCACTCGCTGGCTTTCTCGATAATGTCCTGTTCCATCAATCAAGGCCGGCGCGCGTGTCCGGTCCGGTGTTGCACATTCGTCGGCATGGCCATGCGTCTGACCTAATCGATGCTCCGACATGTCAACCACTATTCCTTTCACGTTGATCGAAGGCGCAATAGCGCTGCCTTCCACGCGGCCGCTCGGCCCGGTTTCACGCACGCTGGGCCGCGAGTGGGCATTGCTGCCGCCGAGCGTCAGTCTGCGTGTCGAATTGAAAGCGCTGTACGCCGCGCTATTGCGCACGTTCTGTCTGTCGTCGCAGGCGATGCGGACGATGTGCAAATGGGACGACGAAGAGCTCGCGAGTGGGGCGCGAGAGACGGGGGGCGTGCCGGTTCCGGCGGTTGCTGCGGCGTCGGGTGCGTCGGGTGCGTCGGGTGCGTCGGGTGCGTCGGGTGCGTCGGCCGCATCGGTTGCATTGTTTGGGCGCGCTGTCCATGCGGCGGTCACGGATTCGGCAACCAGCTCGACAGCAAGCGCGGCAGCATACGCCGCGAGCGGCGCCCCCAAGGCTTGGCAGATACAGGCACCGCATCGGCAATCGGATTTCCGGCTCGGCAGCGCAATCGCGATCGGCGGCGCGGCCGTGCTCGCGTGGCTCGTGCTCGATCATCCGGCGCGCCATGCGCCCGCGCCGCGACCCGTGAGCGCCGAAGTGAAACCCGCGGCGGCACCGGTGGCAACGCCTCCGACACCGCATGTTCAGCCCGTCGTCCGAGCTGCCGAACAGCCGGCACTCGATGCGATTCCGGCGACGATGACCGACAGTTCCGCCGCAGTATCGACGGCTGTCGAATCGCCGGTACAGGTAGTCGCGAGTGACAGCGTTCACGCGCACCACCTCAGCACCGCGCACGCGATTGCGCACGCCGAGATCACGCCGCGGTCGAACGCCGTCTATACCGCCTCATCCGTGGCGAAATATTCTGCAGCCGGCGACTACTCGCCGATCGAACCGCGCCCAGTCGGCGCGGGCGAATACATGGCCGTCCGCATGACTGCGCGCACCAGCGGCGACGCGCAGCCGCAGCCGCCGTCGCGCCCGTCGACGACGTCGGACTCGAGCATCGAATCCAGCTGGATGAGCCACCTGTCGCAACGGCGCGTGACAGAAGTCCCTGAGCTGTTCTCGCAATAACTGCTCGGCGTAACGCCGACACGCGCGCCTCAGCGTAACACCGGCATGCGCGCCTCGGCATGACGCCGGCATGCGCCGCCACGCCGGGCGGCACGCACAAAAAATTGCCCGGTAAGCAGCGAACTGCAAACCGGGCAATGTTGTCGCCAACGCAGCACGACGCGAGGTAATCCGCTGCGACGCCCTTACAACGCGCCGCGCCGCTCGCGCGGGCGCCCGCGCGTTACTACCTCCCCACGGCAGGCAAGCCGGCCTCCGTTTGACGCTGCAACTGTTGCACTTGCTGCTGCACATTGCGCAACTCGGCCTGCGCCTTCTGTTCCTCGTCATGCAACAGCGCCGTCTCGCCGCGTACTTGCCGCTGATACTCCACGGCCTTCGTCTGCTGTGCATGCGCGACGTCGAGGTCGGCCTGCAAGCGCTTCGCACGGTCTTGCGACACGTCGATCACGCGCTGCAGAAATGCCGTCTGCGCCTGCAGTTTGGTTCGTTTGATTTCGGCATCCGCCAGTTGCGCGGTTTGCTGCGCGAAGTTTGCATAGATCTGCTCGGCGCGCGCATCGTCTTGCGACTTGATCACGCGCCAGAACTGCTTGTTCTGGAACAAGGCCACGTAATAGGTGAGTTCCTGCGGATAGAAGAACAGCGCAGCGCCGTACCCACCGTTGTAGGTGGTGCGCAGTTCGGTCAGCGCGCCGCCCTGGATCAGCCGCGTGAGCTCGGCGACGTCGCCCTGCGCGCCTTGCGGCCGGCCCGCGCCCGAGCTTTGCTGAAGGTCGTCGGCGCCGGCGGATGCCGCGCCCGATGCCGAGCCTGCTGTCACAGTTGATGTCACGTCCGACGCCGCGCTGACCGCCGTGAAGGGCATGGGTACATCCGCACCGGCCAGTGCAACGCCACCATGCTGCAACAGCGCACAGGCGGCAGCGAGCAGCACTGCGCGCCGCACGATCGAGGGGGACTTCATCACTGCAAGCTCCAGGCTGATACCGAATCAACTGTGGATTATCGCGCGGATTGGCAGTGAAACGACAGGCTCCCGGCAGACTTTAATTTGAGATAAAACAAGACGTTAGCAACGCTTCACGCGGGTCGACACGCGTTGCCCGAACGGATCGCAACGCGCGCAGGCCGACCTTCACGGCCCGCGCTGCCGAAGCACTAGAAACGCGTCTCGCGCGCAACCCGCAGAAACGTATCGAGCAGCGGCGTGCAGTCGAGCAGCTCCGCGCCACCCGCCCGGTGAAACTCCGGGTGCCATTGCACGCCCACCACGAACGGCGCACGCCGGTAACGCACGGCCTCGATGATGCCGTCTTCGGCGGACACCGCTTCGATATTCAGATCGCGGCCGAGGATATTCACCGCCTGGTGGTGAATCGAGTTGACGATCGCCTCGCGCCGCCCCGGAAACATATTGGCGAGCGTCGAACCATCGGGGAAATGAACCGCGTGCCGATGCTGATCGTAGTGCTCGTTGACGTGTATGCCCGCGGTCGGCACATCGGTCGCGATGTCCTGATACAGCGTGCCGCCGAACGCGACGTTGATCAGCTGGCAGCCGCGGCATACGCCGAGCACCGGCTTGCCCGACTCGACGAATTCATGCAGCAACTCGAGTTCGTACATGTCGCGCACGCGGTCGCCCGGCCACTCGGGGCTGGTCGACATCTCCGTGTACGACTGCGGCGACACGTCGGCGCCGCCTTGCAGCAACAGCCCGTCCAGATGCTTCGCGTAATCGCGCAGACGGATGTTGCTCGGGTGCAGCATGCCCTGATGACCGACGGTCGGAATCATGAACACCAGCACGTCCCGCGACATCACCCAGTGCGCGATCGACTCTTCGAGATACTGCAGCGTTTTGCCGCGCAAACCTCGCGCGCCCGGCTCCGGATGGAACAGCCGTGCCGACACGCCGATGCGCAACGTACGCTGCGTGATGCGCTGGCCGGCGCGATCGAACAGTTGCCGCGCCCGCGCGGCGAGCACGCGGCCGAACACCGACCACGCGGAGTCGCTGCGCTTCAGATACGCGGGCTGCCCCGGTGGAATCGCACCCGGCGGCGGTGGATGATAGGCGCCGAAGTCCGGCGCGGACCCGAAGCCCGGCGGCGGCGAGCCGGCCGGATTGCCTTGCTGCCCGCTCGCCGCGGCGTCGGCCGCAACCCGCGCGCTGGCGGCCGCTGCGGCCGCCTGGGCGCTGGCGGCGTCGGCGGCAGCGGCCGCGGCCGCTGCGCTTTCCACCGCTGACGCGCTGACCGCAGGACGTGTTTCCTCGGCGGCGTAGGCGGCTTGCTGGACCTGCGCGGCCGTTTGCTGGCGCAACGTGGCTTCGGCAGCGGCGACACGTGCCTGTGCGGCGTCGGCGCTGCTGGACTGCCCGCCACCGCCAGCCTGCCGCGCCGCTTGCGTGCTAGGCGGCGGCACCGCCGCGCCAGCGCCGTCACGCACCGGCTGCCCGGCATCGCCGGCGCCTTGTGGCGTCACATTGGATGCGCTTTCGGGGGAGTCGGTGGCAGCCGCTGATTTGGCTGCTTGCGGCGTCGCCGCGGCGGAGGTTGCTTCGGGCTTCGAAACGCCCGGCGTGGTGTGCGGGGATGAGGCGCCGGCCGGGCCGGCATTGTCTGCGTTGTTTTCGCTCATGACTGTGTGACAGGCGCGCTCGTTGCGCGCGAACGAATGGACATACGTCGATTATCCGCCAGCGGGCGATGAGCGGCAAACGGGCACACAATTCGTCACATCGCGGGTCACATCGGGTTACATCCGCCATGCGCCCGCGCGCCGGGAGCTTTGCTGCGCGCCCCGTGCCGCTGAAAGCGCGCTGTCATGGAATTCACGGGTCCGGCTGCTCGTCGAGCGTCTCGCGCAGCGCAATCTGCATCGTCGCGTGAATCCGCACACACCAGCGCCACAGCACGGTCAACAGCAGCGCGGCGCACACCAGCACGACGATCAACAGGCCGGTCGGCGGCAGAATCGCGCCCGACAGCGCGGCCACCAGCAGAAACACGCCGACCATCGACGCCACCGGCACCAGATCCGAGATCGCATAGCGCAGCGCGGTAGTCAGCCGGCCCGCCTTCGCCGGCTGCACGCTCACTTCGGCCAGCAGCAGCGCGAGCGACTTGGTCTTGCGATACACCGCCACCAGAAACGGCATCGACACCAGCAACGCCGCGCTCCACAGCACGACGCGCTGCATCGGTTCGGACGGCAGCCACCCGGCAAACAGCCCGCTCACGCGCGGCGCGCCATACGACGCGCCGAGAAAAATCGCCACCACCAGCGCCAGATTCACCGCGATCTGCACGATGATCCGCCGCGTCAGGCTGAATAGCGTCGGCGCACCGCTCGCGGGGCGCAGGCTGCTCAGCCACTGGCCGTAGAGGCCGAACACGTTGGCTACCGAGCGCGGCATCGCGTGCCCGAGACGGCGCGTCAACGGGTCGGCGGCGCGGATCAGATACGGAGTGAACAGCGTGGTCAGCGCCGACACGGCCACCGCGATCGGATACAGAAACGCACTGGTCACCTTCAGCGTCAGGCCGAGCGACGCGATGATGAACGAGAACTCGCCGATCTGCGAAACGGTCATGCCGACCCGCATCGCGGTGCGGCCGTCCTTGCCCGCGAGAAAGGTGCCGAGGCCGCACGAGACGATCTTGCCGAGAATCACCGCCACGGTGATTACCGCGATCGGCCACGCGTACTCGACCAGCACGGTGGGATTCAGCATCAGCCCGATGGTCACGAAGAAGATCGCGGAGAATGCGTCGCGCAGCGGCGCGATCAGATGCTCGATGCGATGCAGATGACGCGACTCAGCCATGATCGCGCCGATCAGAAATGCGCCGAGCGCGATGCTGTAGTCGAGCTTGACGACCAGCAGGCAAAACGCGAAGCAGAAGCCGAGCACCGCCACCAGCAGCATTTCGTCGCTGCGCGACTGCGCGACGTAATTGAGCGCGCGCGGCACGACCAGAATGCCGACCACCAGCGACACCGTCATGAACAGCAGCAGCTTGCCGAGCGTGACGACCGCGACGCCGGCGCTGAGCTCGCCGGTCTGCGCGATGCCGGACAGCAGCACCAGCATCGCGATGGCCAGAATGTCCTCGACGATCAAGATGCCGAACACCAGCTGCGCGAAGCTTTCGCGTTTCAGCCCGAGCTCGGACAGCGCCTTGACGATGATGGTGGTCGACGAAATCGCGAGAATCGCGCCGAGAAACACCGAATCCATCGACCCCCAGCCGAACGCGCGGCCGATCTCGTAACCGATCCACAGCATCAGCACGATTTCCGACAGCGCCGCGACGATCGCCGTCGCGCCGACCCGAAACAGCTTGCGCAAACTGAACTCGAGCCCGAGCGAGAACATCAGGAACACCACGCCGAGTTCGCCGAGCGTCTGGATGGTCTGCTCGTCGTGGATCAGCTGGAACGGCGGCGTGTACGGCCCGATGATCACGCCGGCCGCGATATAGCCGAGCACCACCGGCTGCTTCAGGCGATGAAACAGCACGGTAACGACGCCCGCTAACGCCATTACGACTGCCAGGTCCTGAATGAAGCCGATGCCATGGTGCATAGTCGCGATCCTTACAGAAAGTAAACTTCAGGCGTCGATGGTAACGCACAAAATGCGACTGCTGAATCGTGTCGAAATTTTGGCCGGCGTGCAGAGCGGCTAATGATCGGGCGACAATAAGGGCTGCTCTGGCCACGGCGTCGGCGCTTGCGTTGGTTGCCTGCTGCTTCAGCTGCCGTGCTGGCTGCCGCGTTATGTGCCGCTGTTGCCGCTGCCTTGACAAACTTCTGGCAACCGCTGGCCGGCACTGCAACCGTCGTTCTGGCCGACTGACCCTGCCGTCTCCCATCGAACCGCATCCAAACCGCCATGACCACCGAATTCAAGCCCTTCCCGCCGCTCGCCCAACTCGCCGCCGATCTCGCCAGCGGCCGCACGACCAGCCGCGCGCTGGTCGAAACCGCGCTCGAACGCATCGCCGATCCGGCGGGCCAGGGCTCGAGCGTGTTTATCGCCACCGACGCCGACGGCGCGCGTGCCGCCGCCGACGCGCACGACAGGCTGCGTGCCGCCGGCACCGTGCTGTCGCCGCTCGCGGGTATTCCAGTGTCGATCAAGGACCTGTTCGACATCGAAGGCCAGGTGACGCGCGCCGGCTCGCTGGCCTTAGCCGATGCGCCGCCCGCCGCCGCCGATGCGGTCGCGGTGGCCCGTCTGCGGCGCGCCGGCGCGGTGCTGATCGGCCGCACCAATATGAGCGAGTTCGCGTTCTCCGGTGTCGGCCTGAATCCGCACTACGGCGATCCGCTGTCCCCGTACCAGCGCAACGTGAAAGGCGACGAGCGGGTCTCGGGCGGCTCGTCGTCGGGCGCGGCGGCTTCGGTGGCCGACGGCATGGCGGCGGTCGCGCTCGGCACCGACACCGGCGGCTCGATCCGCGTGCCGGCTGCGCTGTGCGGCCTGACCGGTTTCAAGCCGACCGCCGCGCGCATTCCGCGGCAAGGCGGCGTGCCGCTGTCGACCACGCTCGATTCGTTCGGCCCGATCGGCGTGTCGGTGGCCTGCTGCGCGCTGGTCGACCGGCTGCTGGCCGGTCTCGAGCCGGTGGTGCCGGCCGCGCGGCCGCTCGAAGGTGTGCGCCTCGGCGTGCTGACCAACTACGTGAACGAAGGCCTCGACGCGGAAGTCCAGCAGGCGCTCGATACGTCGCTGAAACATCTGGAAGCGGCCGGCGCGATCGTCTCCGAGGTGCGCTTCGCCGCGCTCGAGCGGCTGCCCGACGTAAACCGGATCGGCTTTTCGTCGATGGAAGCGTATGCATGGCATCGCAAGCTGCTCGAAAAGCATCGCGACGGCTACGATCCGCACGTGCTTCATCGCATCATGCTGGGCCAACCGGCCAGCGCCGTCGACTACCTCGAGCTGCTCGCCGCGCGCGCCGCGATGCAGGCCGAGGCCCAGCCGCTGTGGCAGCGCTTCGATGCGCTGGTCGCGCCGACCATTCCGCAGGTGCCGCCGCGCGTCGCCGATGCGAAGCGCGACGACGCAACGTTCTTCCGCATCAACGGCATGATCCTGCGCAATCCGAGCGCGTTCAATTTCCTCGATGCGTGCGCGCTGTCGCTGCCCTGCCATCCGCGCGACGGCGCACCGGTCGGCCTGATGCTTGCCGCCGCACCGTATGGCGACGATGCGCTGCTGGCGGTGGGGCGCGCGGTCGAAGCGGTGCTCAATACGATTCGCTGAGCGCGGCGCGGGCGCGGGCGCGGCGTAGCGGATGCCTTGCGGACGCCTTGCAGGGGCCTCGCCGGTGCTTTGCCAACGCCTCGCCGACGCCCGCCTCCGCTCGCTCCACCACCCCAACTTCCATCACGCGAATGTCGCGCCGGCACCTGCGACGCCGCGCGGGTTCGCGCTAGAATCGCGGCACCCGTCCGGGTTCCACGCAACGCCTACCGACTCATGTACAACGATAATGCCCTGCTGCGCCGCGAGCGCAGCCTGCTGGTCCTGCTGGCCCTCGTCTGCGTCGCACTGGTGGGCGGCGCGCTGTATCTGCAGTTCGTCGAGCATCAGGACCCCTGCCCGCTGTGCATCATCCAGCGCTACTTCTATCTGCTGATCGCCATCTTCGCGTTTCTCGGCGCGCGCTTGCGCGGCTGGCGCGGCGTGCGGCTGCTCGAATTCCTCGCGCTGCTGTCCGCGCTCGGCGGCATCGTCACGGCTGCGCGGCACGTCTATGTGCAAGCGCATCCGAACTTCAGCTGCGGCTTCGACGCGCTGCAGCCGATCGTCGACGGCCTGCCGCCCGCGCACTGGCTGCCCAGCGTGTTCAAGGTCGCCGGTCTGTGCGAAACCGCCTATCCGCCGCTGGTCGGCATCTCGCTGCCGGGCTGGTCGCTGATCGGCTTCGTGCTCGCGTTTATCGCGCTCGCATCGAGCCTGTGGCGGCATCGCCGCGCGCATTAAGCCCGCGCCCTCCCCGTCCTGCCGGATCCCGCAGCGGTGTCCGGCGATGCGAACCGTGCGTCGCGCGCACGGCCCGCGCGCCTGGGTTCGCGTAAACACCTGGTCGCGCCTGGTTGCGCGGCGTATCCGCGCCGCTCGCCGCGCGGCGCTCGCCAGCCGGCCGCAAAGCCTTATGCCACGCGGCCTGGCACGCTCCAACCACAGTTCGCCCCGCGCCTTGCAGCCGCCTCGACCCACCGGGCATGGCCGCTGCTGAATAGCCCCCATGTGGTCCCCGCAATATTTTCGGGACAAGGTGGTGCTATCTTCGCTAATGGATGGCGATCTACGTGCGCGAGGCCGGCTCAATGCGGCCCCAATGCGTAACGCGCGCCCGGTCCGCAATGTCTTCCCGTTTTCGCCATGACAAAGCACACCATCCGCTTCTTTCTGCAAGGCGCCGTGCACGAAGTGCGCGACGCGCCCGCGTCGCGCACCGTGCTGCAGTATCTGCGCGAAGACCTGCATTGCACCGGCACCAAGGAAGGCTGTGCGGAAGGCGACTGCGGCGCCTGCACGGTAGTTGTCGGCGAGCTCGACACGCATGGCGCGCTCGCGCTGAAAGCGGTCAACGCCTGCATCCAGTTTCTGCCCACACTCGACGGCCGCGCGCTGTTCACCGTCGAAGATCTGCGCGCCGCCGATGGCGCACTGCACCCGGTACAGCAGGCGCTGGTCGACTGCCACGGCTCGCAATGCGGGTTTTGCACGCCCGGCTTCGCAATGTCGCTGTGGGCGATGTACGAAAACCGCGCGGCGGACGCAGAGCCGCCGACCCGCGAACAGATCGCCACTGCACTGTCGGGCAACCTGTGCCGCTGCACCGGATACCGGCCCATCGTCGAGGCGGCGCAGCGCATGTTCGCTTACCCTCGCGCCGGGTTCGACCGCGCCGCCGTCGCGCGCACACTCGAATCGATCCGCCGCGACGACACGTTCGAATACCGCGCCATCGACGCGCGCGGCGCCGCGTTCGGCGAGCCGGCGTTTTATGCGCCGCGCAGCACCGCCGCGTTTGCCGCGTTGCGGGCCGCGCATCCGCAGGCGCGCATCGTCGCAGGCAGCACCGATGTCGGCTTGTGGGTGACCAAGCAGTTCCGCGATCTCGGCGACATGCTGTTTATCGGCAACGTCGACGAACTGAAGACCATCGAGCACGACGCGCAGACGCTGACGATCGGCGCGGCCGCATCGCTCGAAGCGGCCTATGCGGCGCTGACTGCCGAATACCCGCAATTCGCGGAGCTGTGGGCGCGCTTCGCGTCGCTGCCGATCCGCAATGCGGGTACGCTCGGCGGTAATGTCGCGAACGGTTCGCCGATCGGCGATTCGATGCCTGCGCTGCTTGCGCTGAATGCGCAGGTCGTGCTGCGGCGTGAAGCACACACGCGCACGCTGCCGCTCGACGCGTTCTACACCGGCTATCAGAAAACCGCGCTCGCAGCGGGCGAGTTCGTCGTGGCGCTACGCGTGCCGCGTGCGGCACCGGATCTGCGCTTTCGCACCTACAAGATCTCGAAGCGCTACGACCAGGACATTTCAGCGGTATGCGGCGCGTTCGCGTTGCGTGTGGTCGATGGCGTGATCGCCGACCCGCGCATCGCGTTCGGCGGCATGGCGGCGACGCCGCTGTGCGCCGCGCAGGCGCAGGCCGCATTGAACGGCGCCGCGTGGGACGAAGCGACAGCGCGGCGCGCAATGGATGCGCTGGCCAGCGACTACCAGCCGCTCACCGATATGCGCGCAAGCAGTGCGTACCGGCTGAAGGTCGCACGCAATCTGCTGTGGCGTTTCTATCTCGAGACGCGCGATGCCGCGCCGCTCGCGCGCGTCGACGTCAGCGCATTCGATTACGCGGCGGACACCGACGCCAGTGCCGCCGCCATCGACAAGGAGCTGCGGCCATGAACCCGTCAAGCGACATCACCGACCCGGCCCGCACCGCATCGGCGGCAGCCGGGGCCGCGATCGGCGTGCCGTTGCCGCACGAATCGGCCGAGTTGCACGTCGCCGGCGAAGCCACCTACACCGACGACATCCCCGAACTGCACGGTACGCTGCACGCCGCGCTCGGTCTGTCGCGGCATGCGCATGCGCGCATCGTGTCGCTCGATCTGAGCGCGGTGCGCAGCGCGCCGGGCGTGGTCGCGGTGTTCACCGCTGCCGACATCCCCGGCGAAAACAACTGCGGGCCGGTGGTACACGACGATCCGATCCTCGCCGAACACGAAGTGCTGTATCTCGGCCAGCCGGTGTTCGTTGTGCTCGCAACCAGCCACGAACTGGCGCGCCGCGCCGCGGCGCTGGCGAAAAGCGATGACGTGGTGCGCTACGAACCGCTCGAAGCGGTGCTCACCGCCATCGAAGCGAAAGCGCGCAAGCAGTTCGTGCTGCCGCCGCTGCATCTGACACGCGGCGACCCCGCGGCGCAAATCGCCGCGGCGCCCTATCGGCTGGCGGGCAGCTTCGAAGTCGGCGGTCAGGAGCAGTTCTATCTGGAAGGCCAGGTCGCCTACGCGATTCCGCGCGAAATGAACGGCATGCTGGTCTACAGCTCGACGCAGCACCCCAGCGAAATGCAGCAGGTGGTCGCGCATATGCTCGGCTGGCCGACGCATAGCGTGGTCTGCGAATGCCGCCGCATGGGCGGCGGCTTCGGCGGCAAGGAGTCGCAGTCGGCGCTGTTCGCGTGCGTCGCCGCGCTGGCCGCGCAGGCGCTGCGCCGCCCGGTCAAACTGCGCGCCGACCGCGACGACGATTTCATGATCACCGGCAAACGGCACGACGCCGTCTACGAATACGAAGCCGGCTTCGACGCGCAGGGCCGGATGCTTGGCGTGCGTGTCGAAATTGCGCTGCGCGCCGGCTTTTCAGCGGACTTGTCCGGCGCGGTCGCGACGCGCGCGCTATGCCATTTCGACAATGCGTACTATCTGTCCGACGTCGACATCGTCGCGCTGGCGTGCAAGACCAACACGCAGTCGAACACCGCGTTTCGCGGCTTCGGCGGTCCGCAGGGCGCGCTGGTGATGGAAGTGCTGATGGACAGCATCGCGCGCGAACTGAAGCTCGATCCATTCGACGTCAGGCGCGCAAATTTCTATGGCGTCGGCACCCGCGATACGACGCCGTATGGACAGCCGGTCGCGGACAATGTGCTCGCACCGCTCACCGACGCGCTGCTCGCGTCGAGCGACTATCGCGCGCGCCGCGCGGCACTTGCGACGTTCAATGCGCAAAGCCCGGTGCTCAAGCGCGGCATCGCGCTGACACCGGTCAAGTTCGGCATCTCGTTCAACGTCCCGTTTCTGAATCAGGCCGGCGCGCTGGTGCACGTGTACAAGGACGGCTCGGTGCTGGTCAATCACGGCGGCACCGAGATGGGCCAGGGGCTCAACACGAAGGTCGCGCAGGTGGTAGCCAACGAATTCGGCCTGCCGCTGTCGCGCGTACGCGTGACGGCCACCGATACTTCGAAGGTGGCGAACACGTCGGCCACGGCTGCATCGACCGGCAGCGATCTGAACGGCAAGGCCGCCGAAGCCGCCGCGCGCACGATACGCGAGCGGCTGGCCGCGCTCGCCGCGCAGCAATTCGGCTGCGCCGCGCACGACGTGAGGTTCGCCGATGGCGCAGTGGAAGGCGCCGGCGCATCGATGCCGTTCGCGCAGCTCGTCAACACTGCGTATCTCGCGCGCGTCCAGCTGTGGTCCGACGGCTTTTACGCCACGCCCAAAGTGCACTGGGACGCGAAGACGCTGACCGGCCATCCGTTCTACTACTTCGCATACGGCGCGGCGGTATCCGAAGTCGTCGTCGATACGCTGAGCGGCGAATGGAAGCTGCTGCGCGCCGATCTGCTGCACGATGCGGGCCGCTCGATCAATCCGGCGATCGACATCGGCCAGATCGAAGGCGGCTTTATTCAGGGCATGGGCTGGCTGACCACCGAAGAGCTGTGGTGGAATCGCGAAGGCCGTCTGATGACGCACGCGCCTTCGACCTACAAGATTCCCGCAGTCAGCGACACGCCCGCCGCATTCAACGTGAACCTGTTCCACAACGACAACGTCGAGCCGACCGTATTCCACTCGAAAGCGGTCGGCGAGCCGCCGCTGTTGCTGGCGTTCTCGGTGCTGCTCGCGATTCGCGATGCGATCGCGGCGGCCGTGCCCGATGCACACGGCGCACCGCCGCTGCGCGCGCCGGCCACGCCTGAAGCGATTCTCGACGCACTGGATGCGTTCGCAACGATGCAGCAGCCCGATCAAACGGATGCGGCGGCCACCGGTCCAACTGCGCAAGCGCCGGTCACGACGCACGCGCAGGCCGATACGGCCGCCTGAGGCGGGCCGACGGACACGCCGGCACGCAGCGCACGATGCACCTGAGCAAACCGCAGGAACCTGTTAGACCCGCAGCCCGCCACGCGCCACAAGCGCACGGCGTCCCGAACAACCGGCCGCCCGGACAACCCGCGTGGCGCAGCCAGGAGTACCGCCCATGCATGCATGGCTCACCGATCTGCAACAACTGCTTGCGCACGGCGACGCCGTCGTGCTGGTCACCGTCGCGCGCGCCGAAGGCTCGGCGCCGCGCGAAGCCGGCACCAAAATGATCGTCACGCGCGAGGCCGCGCGGCACACGATCGGCGGCGGACATCTCGAATGGAAAGCGATCGAGACCGCACGCCAGGTGCTGCGCGACGGTATGCGCACAGCGCATACGCGCCGTCTCGAACGCTTCGCGCTCGGCCCGAGCCTCGGCCAGTGCTGCGGCGGCGCGGTGGTACTCGCGTTCGAGCGGCTCGACATCGGCGATCTCGGCTGGGTCACGTCGCTCGCCAAGCGCATCGCCGCGGGCCAGTCGACGGTGCGCAGCGTGTCGTTCGGCCCAGCGCCCGACGCGGTGATGCTGTCCGATCCGGAACCCGGTGTCGAAAGCGCCGACTGTCTGCTGTGGGACGGTGCCGGTTTCGACGACAGCGCCGCGCTGCTGACCGAAACCATCGCGCCGCGCGATTTCGCGGTGGTGCTGTTCGGCGCCGGCCACGTCGGCGCGGCGCTCGCGCGCGTGCTCGGCACCTTGCCGTGCCACGTGCGCTGGGTCGATGCGCGCGACGCGCAGTTCCCGCCGCCAGAAACGCTGCAGGTGCAGAACCTGACGATCGACCCGAACGACGCGCCCGACGAAGCCGTCGATCAGGCCGCATCGCATACGTACTTCATCGTGATGACGCACGATCATCAGCTGGATCTCGCGCTCGCCGAGCGCATCCTGCGGCGCGGCGATTTCGCCTTTTTCGGCATGATCGGCTCGCACACGAAGCGCAAGCAGTTCGAGCATCGGCTCGCGGCGCGCGGCATCGATCCGGCGCAGATCGCGCGGATGAAGTGTCCGCTCGGTGTCGACGGCATCGTCGACAAGGCGCCGGAAGTGATCGCGGTGTCGGCCGCCGCGCAACTGCTGCAAGCCGTCGAAGCCCACGCGCATGCGCATGCGCATGCAGCGCAAACCGCCTGAACCTGCCCGAAGCCGCATCCGCAACCGCAACTTTGCAGCACAGACCAACTAACGACCGCAACATCAATTGACCGACCAAAAAAGCCGAGAGCCGCTAATGACTACAACCATCCGCTCCCCACTCGCCCACAAAGTTGCGGGCGCACCGAAGTCCGAGCTGCATATTCATATCGAGGGCTCGCTCGAACCCGAGCTGATTTTCCGGCTCGCGCAACGCAACCACGTGCAGCTGCCGTACCCATCGATCGACGCGCTGCGTGCCGCCTATGCGTTCACCGACCTGCAATCGTTTCTCGACATCTACTACGCCGGCGCGAGCGTGCTGCTACAGGAGCAGGACTTCTACGACATGACGATGGCCTACGCGGAGCGTGCGCTCGCCGACCACGTGGTGCACACCGAGATCTTCTTCGACCCGCAAACGCACACCGAGCGCGGCGTGCCGATCGCAACGGTGGTTGCTGGCATCGAGCGCGCACTCGCCGATGCGCAACGACGCGGCCTGTCGAGCAAACTGATCCTGTGCTTCCTGCGCCACCTGTCCGAAGACGATGCGCTCGCCACCTTCGAAGCCGCGCGGCCGCTGTTCGAGCAATACCGACACCGGCTGATCGGCGTCGGCCTCGATTCGTCGGAGCGCGGCCATCCGCCTTCGAAGTTCGAGCGCGTGTTCGCCAAGGCTCGCGCGCTCGGCCTGAAACTGGTCGCGCATGCCGGCGAGGAAGGCCCGCCGTCGTATATCTACGAAGCACTCGATCTGCTGAAAGTGGACCGCGTCGACCACGGCGTGCGCAGCATCGAAGACCCGGCCCTGGTCGCGCGCCTCGCCGACACGCGCGTCGCGCTGACCGTGTGCCCGCTGTCGAACCTGAAGCTGTGCGTATTCGACGACCTGACCAAACATACGTTGAAGGCGCTGCTCGACGAAGGCGTCGCGGTCACGGTGAATTCCGACGATCCGGCCTATTTCGGCGGCTACGTCAACGACAACTATCTCGCGACCATCGACGCGCTGCAGCTAAGCGACGCCGAGGTCTACACGATCATCCGCAACGGGTTCGAGGCGTCGTTCATCACGCCGGCCGAACGCGCCGCGCTGATCGCGCGGCTCGACGCGCACTGGCACGGCGAGCACGCGCACTGAACCACGCGCGGCGTTCGCGCCGCGCGCGCATGACCCCAACGATACGGAGACGTTTGCTGTGATGAATCAATCGGCTTTTCGCGCGCAACTGCTGACCTTCAACGGTGACCCCGCGCACTCATCCAACGCGGCGGTGTTCGAAGCAGACGGCCTGCTGATCGTCGCCGACGGCCATGTGGTGGCCGCCGGCGCCTATGCGGCGCTGGCGCGCCAGCTTGCGCCCGGCACGCCGGTGCAGGACCTGCGCGGCAAGCTGATCGTGCCGGGCTTCATCGACACGCACATTCACTTCCCGCAGACCGACATGATCGCGTCGCCGGCGCCCGGCTTGTTGCCGTGGCTCGACCAGTACACGTTTCCGACTGAGCGCGGCTTCGCCGATCCGGCCTATGCGCGCGATACGGCGCGCTTCTTCGTCGACGAACTGCTGGCGTGCGGCACCACCACGGCGCTCGTCTACTGCACGGTGCACAAGGACTCGGCCGACGCGCTGTTCAGCGAAAGCGCGTCGCGCAACCTGCGCATGGTGGCCGGCAAGGTGCTGATGGACCGTCATTGCCCAGACTTTTTGCGCGATACCGCGCAGTCCGGCTACGACGACAGCGCCGAGCTGATCGGCCGCTGGCACAACCACGGCCGGCAGATGTACGCGCTGACGCCGCGTTTCGCGCCGACTTCGACCGATGCGCAATTACGCGCGTGCGGCGAACTCGCGCGGCTCCATCCGGACGTGTTCATTCAAAGCCACGTCGCCGAGAACACCGATGAAGTGAAATGGGTCGCCGAGCTGTTTCCGGGGCATCGCAGCTATCTGGACGTGTACGACCACTATGGGCTGCTGCGCCGCCGTGCGGTGTACGGCCACTGCATTTACCTCGACGACGAGGACCGCAAGCGGATGGCGCAAACCGGCGCGATCGCCGCGCACTGCCCGACCTCGAACCTGTTTCTCGGCAGCGGTCTGTTCGATTTCGCCAAGGCCGATCAGACCGGCCTGCCGCTTGCACTGGCCACCGACGTCGGCGGCGGCACGTCGTTTTCGATGCTGCAGACGATGAACGAGGCGCATAAGGTCGCGCGCCTCGGCGGTTATCACCTGAGCGCGACGCGGATGTTCTGGCTGGCGACCGCGGGCGCGGCGCAGGTGCTCGATCTGGCCGACAAGGTCGGCACGCTGCAGCCGGATAGCGAAGCGGATTTCGTCGTGCTCGACCCGCAGGCGACGCCGCTGCTGGCACGCCGCACGGCGCGTACCGAAACACTCGAGGAGCTGTTGTTCGCGTTCGCGCTGCTCGGCGACGACCGCGCGGTGTATGAAACCTATGCGGCGGGCCAACGGGTGCATCGTCGCGATGCGGCGCGTGAGCGGGGCGCCGCGCGTAAGGCCGCACCGGCAGCAGCGTAAGCGAGGACCGTGGCGTGGAATCGGGCCGCGCCACGAATGGCCGCGCCACGAATGGCCGCGCCACGAATGGCCGGGCCGCGAATGGCCGCGCCACGACAGCCCGCGCTGCTGCTGAAGCACCGCACCGCAACCTGCCTACACCACCTGCCGCTCACTTCTCCGTCATGCAAGCCACTTCATGCAGCGCATCCAGCCGCCGCACCGGTTCCGCTGCATACGGATTCGACTCGTCCCACGCATAGCCCGCGAGAATCGCACTGATCATGCGCCGAATCGACGGCGTCTGTGCCGGATAGAAAATGATGTCCTGCAGCTTGCCCGAGTACCAGCGTTCGACGAATGCGCGGAACGTATCGATCCCTTTGCGTAACGGCACGTCGTAGTCCGCGAGCCAATCCACCGCTTCGCCATCCAGTTGCGCGAGCAAGGTTTTCGCGGCCAGATGCGCGGAACGCAGCGCAATGGTCACGCCCGACGAAAACACCGGATCGAGAAACTCGCCCGCATTGCCGAGCAGCGCATAGCCGGGCCCGTGCAGTTTGTCGACGTTCGCCGCATAGCCGCCGATTTGCCGCACCGGCATCAGGAACGGCGCATCGCCGATCAGTGCGGCCAGCGTCGGCTCCGCCTGCACCAGCGCGCGCAGCTTCTCGTCGCGCTGCGCTTCGGGCCCGTCGAGAAAGTCTGCCTCGGCCACGCAGCCTACCGACACGCGGCCGCCCGCCAGCGGGATCATCCAGTACCAGACGTCGCGATGCTGCGGATGAACCGCGATCGTGATCTTGTTGCGATCGTATACGCCCGGCGGATTCGCATCGCACGCATGCGTGAAGATCGCAGCGCGCGTCGGCATTCGCGTCGGCGCTTCGAGATTCAACAAACGCGGCAGCACGCGGCCAAAGCCGCTCGCGTCCAGCACGAAGCGCGCCTGTACCCGATACGCGTGCCCGGCTTCGTCTTCAACGTCGAGCACCGGCGTATCGCCGGTTTGCATCGCGCGCACCGTATGGCCAAAGCGCACTTGCGCGCCCTGCTCGGCCGCACAGCGGATCAGCAGATCGTCGAAGACAGCGCGCTCGACCTGATAGGTGGTGCCCCAACCGCTCGAATGCTTGTCGCGGAAGTCGAACGACGCGGCCTGTTCGCGATACACGAAATGCGCGCCGTTCTTGTACTGGAAGCCGGCCTCGACCACCGCCTGCAGCATGCCCGCTGCTTCGAGGTACGCCATGCTTTGCGGCAGCAGACTCTCGCCGATCGAGAAACGCGGAAAGTGCTGGCGCTCGAGCACCAGCACCGAACGTCCCGCCTTTCTGAGCAGAGCGGCAGCGACCGCCCCCGACGGACCGGCCCCGATGATGACGACGTCGGTGACAAGATTGCCTGCGCTGATGGTGTTCGTATTCATCGATGTCGGTTAACCCTTCGTCAAATTTCGCTGCGATTGCAGGCGCATGGCCGCCGTTTGCGCACGGCCGCGATTACAATGGCCGCAACATCACAATCAAGACCTGCAACGGGGGACCACATGCCGTCGTCCGAAACTTCCCGCGTGCCGTTCGTGCCGGAATCGGCGTTCGGCATCTGGTTTTTGCGCACCCATATGTGGGAGCACCATGTGCTGCGTGTCGCCATCAACGACCTCAAACGGCTGATCGACACGCCGTTGCCCAGGCGGCCGTTGATCGTCGATACCGGCTGCGGCCAGGGCATTTCGTTCAAGCTGCTCACGGCCGCCTTCGATCCATCGCGCATCATCGGCATCGATTACCATGAGCCGTCGCTCGCGCTCGCCGCCGAAGCGGCACGCAGGTGCAGCAGCGGCCCGGCCGCGCCGCAGTTCGAGCTGCGACACGGCGACTGTGCGGCGCTGCCGCTGCCCGATGCGAGCGCCGACATCGTGTTCTGCCATCAAACCTTCCATCACCTCGTCGAACAGGAGCGCGCGCTCGCCGAGTTTCGCCGCGTACTGAAGCCCGGCGGCGTGCTGCTGTTCGCCGAATCGACCGATGCCTACATCAGGTCGTGGGTAATCCGCCTGCTGTTCCGCCATCCGATGCACGTGCAGAAAAGCTCGGACGGCTACCTGCAGATGCTCCGCAACGGCGGCTTTTCGTTCGGCGAACGCAACGTGTCGCTGCCGTATCTGTGGTGGAGCCGTGCTGCCGACTTCGGCCTGCTCGAACGGCTCGGACTGCATCATCCGAAGCCGGGCAAGCGGCGCGAAACGCTCGTCAACGTGGCTGCCGTCAAGACGCGCTGAACGGCAACCGCACGCACTGCGTCACCTCTTCAGCGTCACCACGTCGGGTTGCGCACACAGCGGTCAGCAGCACAAACGACAGCGGGCGTTTCCGGTTGTTCATGACGAGCTCCTGTTGTGGTTTCACTGCGCGGGCTTCACTGCATTTCGAGCGCTGCCTGTTGACATTCATTGACCTCGTTGTCAGAAAAAAGTCAGACCGGTAAATCATCGCGTCGCGGCGTGGCGCACGGTTTCGCGGGTTTCGCGGCTCGGGCCGACCTCAACCGCCGCGCCACGCGTCGAACATCAGGCTCGCGCAGCTGCCGCCGAAACCGAACGACACCGACATCACGCGTTCGAGCTGCGCGGCGCGCGTTGCGCGCACCAGCGGCATCGCCGCGGCGCACGGCTCCAGCGTATCGATCGGCGCGGTGCCTGCGATAAACCCGTCGCGCATCATCAACAGCGCGTAGATCGCCTCATGCGCACCGCAGGCGCCAATTGGATGCCCGGTCAGGCCTTTGGTCGACGAGAACGGCGGCACGTCGTCACCCCACACGTGCCGCAGCGCATGCAATTCCGCGAGGTCGCCCAACGGCGTCGAAGGCGCGTGCGTGTTCACATAGTCCGGCCGCGCCTGCGCAGCCGCGAGCGCACTGCTAATCGCGCGCGCGATGCCGCGTGCAGCGGGCGTCACCATCCCCGCGCCGTCGGTGCACTGGCCGAAGCCGGTCAGCTCCGCATAGATGCGCGCGCCGCGCGCGAGCGCGTGATCGAGCGCTTCCAGCACCAGCACGCCCGCACCCGACGCGATCACGAAACCGTCGCGCGCCGTGTCGTACGGCCGCGATGCGCGTTGCGGCGCATCGTTCGAGCGGCGCGACAACGCGTGCATCGCATCGAACAGCAGCGTCGCGTGATCGTGCAATTCCTCGCTGCCGCCGGCCAGCATCACATCTTGCGCACCGCTCTGAATCAGCTGCATCGCCTGACCGATCGCAAGCGCCGACGTCGTGCAGGCCGACGCAGGCGAATACGCAATCCCTTCGATGCCGAACAACTGCGCGACATTTGCGGACGCGGTACTGCTCATCACCTGCGGCACCGCATACGGCGGCGCCTTGTCGACGCCGCGCGCGCGCGCCACCGCCAGCGCCGCGTCGTACGCGGACAGCGCGCCGACGCCCGAGCCGATCACCGCGCCGGCGCGCGGCGAGCGCAACGCGACCGGATCGAGCGCCGCATCGTCGAGCGCGTGGCGCGCCGCATGGCACGCGAAACGCGCGGTATCGCCCATAAAGCGCTCGAGCTTGCGCGCGAACGGCGGCTCGCCGTGCGTACTGGCCACGCCCGCCACCTGGCTCGCGAAGCGCCGCGCGCGCCAGCCATCGACCTGCACGATGCCGCAGCGACCGTCGCGCAACGCGGCCGACACCTGCTCGAGCGTATTGCCGAGGCACGACACGATGCCCATCCCTGTCACGACGACGCGCACCGGTCCGCGGTGCTGCTGCGCCGTCATCGCACGCGCCTGAAGATCAGCGACGTATTGATGCCGCCGAACGCGAAGTTGTTGCTCATCACATATTCGGCGTCGATCGCGCGCCCCTCGCCGACGATATAGTCGAGCGCCGCGCAGGCCGGATCGACCTGGGTCAGGTTCAGCGTCGGCGCGTACCAGTTGCGCTTCATCATCTCGATGGTCCACCACGCCTCGAGCGCACCGCACGCGCCGAGCGTATGGCCGACATAGCTCTTCAGCGAACTGATCGGCATGCGCTCGCCAAACACCTGCGCGGTCGCCGCGCTTTCGGCGACGTCGCCGCGATCGGTCGCGGTGCCGTGCGCGTTCACGTACGCGATCGCAGCGGTGCGCACTTGCGCGTCGTCGAGCGCAAGCTGCATCGCGCGCGCCATCGTGTCGGCGGTCGGCTGCGTCATATGCGCGCCGTCCGAATTGCAGCCGAAACCGACGATCTCCGCATGAATCCGCGCACCGCGCGCGCGTGCATGCTCGTACTCTTCGAGCACCAGCGTAGCCGCGCCCTCGCCGACCACCAGACCGTCGCGCGCCGCATCGAACGGGCGCGGCGTCAGCTGCGGTTCGTCGTTGCGCGTGCTGGTTGCGTACAGCGTGTCGAACACCGCGACGGCCGGGCCCGACAACTCCTCGGCACCGCCCGCGAACATCAGCGCGGCCTTGCCGCTTGCGATCGTCTCGTACGCAAAGCCGATCGCCTGGCTGCCCGACACGCAGGCCGACGACGTCGGCAGCACGCGGCCCTTCAGGTCCCAGAACAGGCTGACGTTGACCGCGGTGGTGTGCGGCATCATCTGCACGTAGCTGTTCGACGTGACGCTCGTCATCGAGCCGGTTTCGAGCATGGTGCCGAACGCGCGGATCGGCTCGACCGAGCCGGACGACGAACCGTACGCGACCCCCATGCGGCCGTCGCTGATCGACGCGTCTTCCGCGAGGCCCGCATCGGCCAGCGCGAGTTCGCTTGCGCGTACCGCGTACATCGACACCGGGCCCATCGCGCGCGTTTTCTTGCGCGGATAATGCGCGGGCACCTCGAAGCCGGGCAGCGGGCACGCCAGACGCGTATGCAGCGCTTCGAAGTAGTCCCATTCGCCGATGCGACGCACCGCATTGCGGCCGCGCCGCAACGCCGCTTCGATGTCGTCCCAGCGGCTGCCGAACGCGGTCACGCCGCCCATGCCGGTAATCACGACGCGTTTCATCACACCATCCCGCCGTTGACGCCGAGCACCTGGCGCGTCACGTAAGAAGCTGCATCCGACATCAGAAAGCTGACCGCCGCGGCCACTTCGGCCGGCTGGCCGACGCGGTTCATCGGCACGGTCTTCAGCGCATGTTCGATCGGCACTTCGTCGAGCATGCCGGTTTCGATCAGGCCGGGCGCGACGCAGTTGACCGTGATGTTGCGCGATGCGAGTTCCACGGCGAGCGCCTTGGTGGCGCCGATCAGGCCGGCTTTCGCCGCGCTGTAGTTGACCTGGCCGCGGTTGCCCATCACCCCCGACACCGACGCGATCGTGACGATGCGGCCGCCCTGCTTCGCGCGCACCATCGGCATCGTCAGCGGATGCACGACGTTGTAGAACGCATCGAGGCCGGTCTCGATCACGATGTCCCAGTCTTCGTCGGTCAGCGCCGGAAA
>DATLOW010000104.1:0-13030 GCA_035536055.1 Paraburkholderia sp.
GCCGTGCCGCAGCCAGCGCGCGGCGCCACAGTCGAGCCGCCCGCTCCGGCCAATTTCGCCCGCCATCCAGCCTGCAGCCAATAATTGAACGTTGCGCGCAACGCCCGCCATACACCCACACGCACCGCTCGCGCACGCACACGCACACACGCATCGCGCGCGCACCGGACACGCATTACCTGCAGCGCGCGCAATGCCGGTTCGCAAACGCATTGCGCGCTTCGCGTGCCGCTGCCCAGCGCACCCGATGCATAGCGCGCCACGCACCATGCGCGTGGTGCGTAACCCGCTCGCCCGTCCACAGAATAGAAGCGACGCATCAGG
Source organism: Paraburkholderia sp. (assembly GCA_035536055.1). Classification (GTDB taxonomy): domain Bacteria; phylum Pseudomonadota; class Gammaproteobacteria; order Burkholderiales; family Burkholderiaceae; genus Paraburkholderia. Next base: position 325 of record DATLOW010000104.1, read on the forward strand.
TGTTCTGATTCCTGAACAGACTCTCGCATGTGTTGTGACGTCCAGACAAACTGTCGCACGAGTCCGTCCCCGCCGCCGATTTTCGCGCTAGATCGTGCGGAACTGATGTGTGATGCTTCAAACCGGAGGACCTATGGGGGCATTGAGAAAACCGCATCACGCGCTGGCCGCTCAGCCAGCTCGCCGCATTTCGCTGCGTACCAAGGGGCGCGCCAACGGGCAGCTGACCCGCCTTGTCAGCCCGTCCGACATCGGACAGGCCATCAAACCGTTCGTGCTGCTCGACCGCTTCGTGGTGGAGGCGCATAAGCCGCTCAATGTGCCGATGCATCCGCATTCGGGCATCGCCGTGCTGACGACGCTGCTCGACGGTTCGCTACAGATCATCGACACGCGCGGTATGCCGGCCACGCTGCTGCCGGGCGCCACCGACTGGATCCGTACCGGCCGCGGCACATGGCATGGCGGCCCGGGCATCGCGACCGGCGAAGTGCGCGGCTACCAGCTATGGATCTCGCTGCCGCCCGCGCTCGAGCTGTCCGAGCCGTACGAACAGATTTTCGCACCCGACCGGATCCCGGTCGAAGGCCCGGCGCGTGTGCTGCTCGGCGCTTACAACGGCACGCAAAGCCCGCTCGCGCCGCCCGCGCCAATGACCTGCCTGCACGTCGAACTCGATGCCGGCGAAGGATGGTGCTACGACCCGCCGCCGGAGCACGACGTGCTGTGGATCGCCGTCTATACGGGCTCGCTCGATGCGGGCGAGCCGGTCGAAGCCGGCGAGCTCATCGTGTTCGAACATGACGCGCGCAGCGTCGAGTTCTTCGCGCATACCAATTGCGGCTTTATGCTGGGCTCCGCGCAGCGCAGTCCGTTCGACGTGGTGGAGGGCTATTTTTCGGTGCACACGAATCCGGCGGCACTGCGCTTCGGCGAAGTGGAGATTGCGCGGCTCGCGTTTCAACTGCGCGCAGAGGGGCGGCTCGACGCAGAACAGTCAGCCAACGTGGCCCGCAAGATCCGCTTCGGCGCGTGAGCAGCGCGGCGGCATGCGCAGCGCCGGCACGGCGAGCACCCTCTGCAACTGATGTACAGCCGATGTACAGCCGACCTGCAACCGCTACGCCGCCAGTTGCCGTAGCGCCGTCGCGCGTTGCACACTATCCCCCCCGACTGACGCCCCACGCCCGCGCGCCACTTCATGACGGTCAAACTCGCCATCTTCGATTTCGACGGAACGCTCGCGAATACGTTTCCGCTGTTCGTGTCCGCGCTGCGCGAGCTTGCGGCCAGGCACGGCTTCCGTCACCCCGATAGCGACGAGCAACGCAAGCTGCGCGGCATGGGCGCGTCGCAGGTGCTGCGCGAACTGCAGTTGCCGCTGTGGCGAGTGCCGGCGGTATCGGCCGATTATCGGCGCATCATGCGCGAACGGATTGCGGAAATCGAACTCTTTCCCGGCGTGGGCGACGCGTTGCACACGCTCGCGGACCATCGCATCGAACTCGCGCTCGCCACCTCGAATACGCTCGACAACGTCGAGGCCGTGCTCGGCCGCACGCTGCTCGAACGCTTTGCCGCAGTCGAATGCGGCACGTCGCTGTTCGGCAAGCCGCAGCGGCTGCGCCGCATTCTGAAGGACACGCACTGCGCGCCCGACGCGAGCATGTATATCGGCGATGAAATCCGCGATGCCGACGCGGCGCGCCGGGTCGGCATGCGCTTCGGCGCGGTCGCGTGGGGTTATACGAGCCTCGCTGCATTGCTGGAAGAGCGGCCCGAACGCGTGTTCGACGCGCCGGCTGATCTGAGTGGGCTGATCTGAGTGGGCTGATCTGAGCGGGCTGATCTGAGCGGGCTGATCTGAACGGGCTGATCTGCCGCCTGATCGCTGCGCGGGCTCTAGCACGGCGCGCACGGGCTAGCACCGGCCGCCACGCCGGCTACCGGCACCCGCCGCGATCCCTTTCACCAAAGTGCGCGCTCAGCCGAACCCGCGCGGCGCAGGTATCATCCGTGCTTGGCAGCGCGCCGGTGCCGGCGCCACGCACACTGCCGCAGCCCGGAGGACATCACGCTTGCGTCAGGATCAACTGGACGGAATCGTCACATTCATCATCGTCGCGGAGGAACGGGGGTTTTCCGCGGCGGCCGTGCGCCTCGGCGTTTCGCCATCCGCGGTCAGCCAGACCATCCGCAATCTCGAGGCGCGCGTCGGCCTCGCGCTGTTCAATCGGAATACGCGCGGCGTCAGCCTGACCGAGGCCGGTGCGACTTACTTCGACCGCGTGCTGCCGGCCGTGCGCGAACTGATGCTCGCGTCCGACGAACTGGGCGCGGCGCTCGACCGGCCCGCGGGGCTGCTGCGCATCAGCGTGTCGCGCTCCGCGTACATGATCGTGCTGCAGCCGATGCTGCGCCGCTTTCTCGACCGCTATCCGGACATCACGCTCGACGTGTCGATCGAGAGCACGCTGGTGGATATCGTCGGCGGGCGCTACGACGCGGGGATCCGTTTCGGCGACAAGGTTGAGCGCGATATGGTGGCGGTCAATATCGGACCGCCGCTCGCCGCGCACTTCGTCGCGGCGCCCGATTATCTGGCCGCGCACGGCACGCCGCGTCATCCGCGCGATCTGCTCGCGCATTCCTGCGTCGGCTTTCGGCTAAGCTCGACCGGCCAGATCGAGCGCTGGGCCTTTGCGAAAGACGGCGAGACGCTCGAGCTGGCCGTCAGCGGCCGGCTGATCATCAACGATGCGGCGGCGCTGGTGCAGACCGCGCTCGACGGCATCGGCATCGTGTACATGATCAACGGCTATATCGAGCGCTTTCTGGAAAGCGGCCGCCTCGTGCGTGTGCTGGCCGACTGGAGCCCGCCGCTGCCGGGCTTCGCGCTCTACTACACCGACCGCCGCCGCGTGCCGCCGAAGCTGCGCGCGCTGATCGATTTTCTGAAGGACGAGGCGCCGCAGGGCGCGCCGCAAACCGAGGTGGTGCTGCGTTAGCGGAGCGTGCAAGCGCAGGTGGGGCTGCGCAGGTTGGCAAGGCGCCAGAGCGCGCGCGGCATTGCCGCCATTCGCCGCTTGACCCGCATGCCGCATCGCGCTTGCATGGCACAGGATTCTGAAGCACGAAGCGCCGCCGGGCGTGCCGCGGACGGAAGTGGTGCTGCGTTAGCGGAGCGTCCAGGCGCACGTGGGGCTGCAAGGCAGGCAAGGCGCCAGGGCGCACCACATTACCCGCATTACCCGGATGCCGCATTGCGCTCGCGTGCCAAGGGATCCGCACTGCGCCGCCGGCGCATCCGTCCGCCTCGTTACGCGATCGCCTGAACCGCGATGCGCGTCGCGGCGGCCAACACCTCGCTGTTCGCGCTGGCGTCGTTCTGGTCCTGCGTGTAATACAGCGCAATCGCCAGCGGCGGCTTGCCAGGCGGCCATGCGAGCGCGAGATCGTTGGTGGTGCCGTAATCGCCGGTGCCGGTCTTGTCGGCAACGCTCCAGCCCTGCGGCACGCCCGCGCGGATCCGTTGGTTGCCGGTGGTGTTGCCGCGCATCCATGTGATCAGCTGCTGGCGCTGCGGCGCGCCCAGTGCATCGCCGAGCGCGATCTTCTGCAGGCTCTTCGCCATCGCCTGCGGCGTCGACGTGTCGCGCCAGTCGTTCGGCAGCGCCTCGTTCAGCGTGGGCTCCCAGCGATCGAGGCGGAACGTGTCGTCACCGATCGAACGCGCGAAATCGTTGACCGTCGACAGGCCGCCCGCTTCGCGGAGCAGCAGGTTCGCGGCGGCATTGTCGCTATACTGCAGCGCGGCGGCGCACAGGTCCGCGATCGACAGTCCATCGCCGCCGAGGTGCTTCGACGTGACCGGCGAATTCGGCACCAGCGAATCGATGCCATAGATGATGTGCTCGTCCATCAGGCCCGGATCCTTGCTGCTGCGCCGGAGCATCGCGGCGACCGCCATCACCTTGAAGGTGCTGCAGAACGCGAAGCGCTGGTCGGCGCGGTGCGCGAGCTGTTTGCCGTTGCCGGTGTTCAGCGCGTAGACGCCGAGCCGGCCACCGTGCGCGGCTTCGAGTTCGGCCAGTTGGCGTTCGGCCGGGTTGGCGGCGGCGCCGCGGCGAAACGGCCAGTAGCCGCAGGCGGACACCAGCGGCACGGTAGCGGCCGCGGCAAGCAACGCGCGGCGGGCGGGCGAATGGGTCATCTAGGGTGATCCTTGGACCTTGAATGAGCGGGTTCGACTGGCGGCTGCCGGACGCGTTCCGACAGCATCGCCGGCTCGCATTATGCCGAACCCGGCGGGCGGGTTGCCAGCCCAGTGTTTGAGCGTTTGCGCCGACGCTGACGCCGCGGCTCGTACAGCCGTGCGCGACCTGTTACGCAGTCGACATCGCCGCCGTACTCCCGCGCCGTCAACCCGCCGCCGCACGGTTCACGCCGAGACTCTCCCGCCGTACGCGCCGTTGTGCTACGCCGCCAGCCCGCCGCCCTCGCCGCGCCGGCCAGGCCGAGGTGCTCCAGCCGTACGCGCCGTATCGCTACGTCGTCAGCGCGCCGCACCCGCTACCCCGAGGCCCTCCAGTCGCACGCGCCGTACCGCTACGTCGTCAGCGCGCCGCACCCGCTAACCCGAAGCCCTCCGGTCGCACGTGCCGTACCGCCGCGCCGTCAGCCCGCGGATACCGCCGCACCCGCTACGCCGAGGCCGTCTAACCGTCCCCGCCGCACCACCAGCCGGCTGCACCCGCTACGCCGTCAGCCCCGCCGCCGGATCCATCAGCTTGTCCAGCGTGATCGGCAGCTCGCGCACGCGCTTGCCGGTGGCGTGATACGTCGCGTTCGCCACCGCCGCCGCGAGCCCGGTAATGCCGATCTCGCCAATCCCGCGCACACCGAATTCGTTCAGTTCGAAGTCGGGATGATCGAGCAGGATCACATCGATCTGCGGCTGGTCCGCATGCACCGGCACCACATACTCCGCGTAGTTGTTGTTGGCCGGCAGCGCGGAGCGCTCGTCGTACTCGGTGCCCTCGAACAGCGCCATGCCGATGCCCATCACGATCGCGCCCTCCACCTGGTTGCGCGCGGTCATCGGGTTGACGATGCGGCCAACGTCGATCGCGCTCACCACGCGCGCCACGCGCAGATGCGAAATGCCCGGATCCCAGCGCACTTCGACGAAATGCGCGCCGAACGAGCCGAACGCATACTTGCCGTCCGGCGCGCCGGGCGTGTGCGCCTGCCCTTCGGCGGCCGCCAGACGCTGCGCCTTCAGCACCGCGGCGGCATCGACCGAGCGCTCGCCGCTGACGAGCTTGCCGTTGTCGTAGCGGATCGCGTCGGGTTTTACGCCATCGAAGAACGCGCCGCTTTGGGTCGCGAACATCTTCAGCTGCGCGATCGCGTTGCGGGTCGCTTCGGCGATCGCCGGCATCACGCTCGCGGTGGCCCACGAGCCGCCCGACACCGGCGCATCGGGGAACGACGAATCGCCGAGCTTGACGTCGATCCGCTCGACCGGCACGCCCGTCATGCTGCTGACCGTCTGCGCGGCCACCGTATACGTACCGGTGCCGATATCCTGCACCGCGCAGAACACAGCTACGCGGCCGTCGCTGCGCAACTCGACGCGCGCTCGCGCCGGCGTGCGATGCGCATCCCAGTTGCACACGGCCATGCCGTAGCCGACGATTTCGTTGCCGTCGCGCATCGAGCCGATTCCCGGCGTGCGCTTCTGCCAGCCGAAGCGGTCGCCGGCCTGCAGGATCGCATCGCGCAGATGGTTGCTCGACCACGGCAGATTGACGCTTTCGTCGCGCGTCGAGATGTTCTGCAGACGGAACGCCTGCGGGTCCATATTGCATTGGAGCGCCAGTTCGTCGATCGCCGATTCGAGTGCGAACAGACCCGGCGCGGCACCCGGCGCGCGCATCGAGGTCGGCGAGCCGCGGTTCACGTTGGTCACCGCATGGCTTACCTGCACGTTCGCGCACGAATAAAGGCTCTTCGCCTGGCCGCCGCAGTTCTCCACGTACTGGTCGGTAAACGACGTGGTGCTGACCGACTCGTGCCGTAGCGACGTGATCTTGCCGTTCTGGTCCGCCGCGATACGCAGATGTTGACGCGTTTCGGGCCGGTGGCCGGTGGTGGTGAACATCTGCGCGCGCGGCACGACCAGCTTGACCGGCCGCCCGACGGCGCGCGACGCGCCGCACGCGGCCACCGAGTGCGGCCACAGCCACAGCTTGCTGCCGAAGCCCGAGCCGATAAACGGCGCTTCGACGGTAATCTGGTCCGGCGGCATGTTGAAGATCCGCGCCAGCGTATTGCGATGCATCGTTACGCCTTGCGACGCCTCGTACAGATGCAGCTGATCGCCGTCCCAACTGGCGAGCGTCGCGTGCATTTCCATCGGGTTGTGGGTTTCGACCGGCGTGCGGTACACCGCATCGACCTGGTGCGGCGCCGTGTCGAACGCGGGCGCCGGCTCGCCGCGTGCGTGCTGGCGGCCGGCCGTGCGCGTGCCGCCGGCCGCGACGCCCTGCTCCAGAGTCGCGACCGGCTTGTTCACCGCATATTTGACGTCGACCTGGTACGCCGCTTCGCGCGCATGCTCGAAGGTATCGGCAACCACCAGCGCCACGAACTGGCCGGCGTAGTTGACGTTCGCATCTTCGAACGGCAGACGGCGCTCGTCGGTGACGGACGCGGTCAATATGTCGGAAAACGACGTCAGCGTGCGCGGCGCGCGGTAAAGCTTCGGAAAGTTTTCATGGGTGAAAATATCGATGACGCCCGGCGTGCGGCGCGCCGCCGCAGTATCGATACGCAGCACACGGCCGCTCGCGATCGTGCTGAAGACGCCGTACGCGTACACCATCCCGGGCTGGTTCTGATCGGCGGCGTAGTGCGCGGCGCCGGTTACTTTCAGACGGCCGTCCACGCGGCGCAGCGGATCGCCGATTACATCCTGCTGGTTCATAGCTTCCTCACCGTAATGTAGACAGCCGTGTCAAGCGACGAGCGTCGACAGATTGCGCACGATCGCCTGCTGGCCGAGCGCGATCTTGAAACCGTTCTGGCCGTACGTGCGCGCACCTTGCATCGCTACCGCGGCGGCGTGCTGGAACGTCGCGACCGTGGCGGGCTGGCCCTGCAACGCAGCTTCCGCGTTTTGCGCGCGCCACGGTTTGGTGCCGACGCCGCCCATCGCAATGCGCGCCTCGCGGATCGTGCCGCCGTCGAGCACCACGATCACCGCACTCGATGCGAGCGCGAACTGGTACGACGCGCGGTCGCGCAGCTTCAGATACGCAGAGCGGCTTGCGCCAAGCGGCGCATCGAGCGTCACGTGCGTGATCATTTCGCCGTCGCCTAACGCGTGTTCCTTCCACGGCGTGGCACCGGGCAGCAGGTGAAAGTCGAGGAAGTCGATGTCGCGCGTGCCGTTCGGCCCTTGTACGCGGACCTTCGCGCCGATCGCCGCCATCGCCACACACATGTCCGACGGATGCGCGGCGATGCACTGCTCGCTGCCGCCGAGCACCGCATGGACGTTGCGGTTGTGCCCGGCAATCGCCGCACAGCCGGAGCCCGGCTCGCGCTTGTTGCACGGCGACACGCCGTCGCGGAAGTAACCGCAGCGCACGCGCTGCATCACGTTGCCCGCGGTGGTCGCTTTGTTGCGCAGCTGCGTGCTGGCGCCTGACAGCAACGCCTGCGATAGCACCGGATAGCGCGTGCTGACGATTTCATTGCGCGCCAGCTCGGTATTGCTGACCATCGCACCGACCTGCACGCGGCCATCGGGCAGCACCTCGATCTGGTCGAGCGCAAGGCGGTGAATATCGACGACGCGCGCCGGACGCATCACGTCGAGCTTCATCAGATCGAGCAGCGTGGTGCCGCCGGCGAGGAATACGGTGTTGGCGGTTTGTGCATGCGCGGCGATCGCATCGTCGACGGTCGCGGCGCGTTGATAGTCGAAGTTGCGCATCAGGCTCTCCGCATTTTGACGCGGGCGTCCTGAATCGCCGCGACGATGTTCTTGTACGCGCCGCAGCGGCAGATGTTGCCGCTCATCGCTTCGCGCACCGCATGGTCGTCGGCGGCGATGCGTTTGTCGTGCAGCACGGCCACCGCGCTCATCATCTGGCCGGACGTACAGTAACCGCACTGGTACGCATCGTGTTCCCAGAACGCCTGCTGCACTGGATGCAGCTTGCCGTTGCGCGCGAGGCCTTCGACCGTGGTGATCTGATCGCCGTCGTGCATCACCGCGATCGACAGGCACGAGTTCACCGATACACCGTTCACGTGCACCGTGCAGGCGCCGCATTGGCCGTGGTCGCAGCCTTTTTTCGTGCCGGTCAGCTGCAGCTGGTCGCGCAGCACGTCGAGCAGGATCGCGTTGGGTTCGACGGCGACCTTGTGAGTCACACCGTTGACGTTCAGTTGCACCGTGTGCGCGGTGCCGGTGCTGGCCGCGGCAGGCGCAACCGTCGCCGGCGGCACTTCGTCAGCGCGCGCTTCGGTCAGCACCGGCGCGCCCGCCGCAGCGGCCAGACCCGATGCGCCGACCGACTTCAGAAAGCCTCTGCGCGGCAGGCTCGCCGGGCTGCCGGCGGCGTCGCGCGCGGCCGGATCGTCGGCCCGGCTCTCGCCGTCGCGCGCGGCGAAGCCGGCCGGATGCGTATGCTCAGTCATCTGGATTCCCCCAAGGGCGGGTTGGGCAGGTTTAACAACATCGTGCGGAATGCGGGCAACCACGCGGCGCGCAGCAGCCGACATGCCGCCTCCTCGCCCGAGACATTGCCATAGTCGAATTTCAACGGCCACCGCGCAGCGCTTCATAGCGCTTGCACAAAAACTGCATGATCGAGGCGCGCGGGTTTGACGGTGCGCATCTGCCGGAATGTGGGTTGGGCGGTTTTTCACCGCGCTGCGCGGGGTTAAAATCGCGTCACACGGTTCGCGTAGTCCGTTGCATCACCTTGCACAAGGAGCAGCCGGATGATCACGCTTTACTCGTATCCGGGGCTGTACGGCCTCGAGGACAACAATCCGTACGGTCTGAAGGTATTCGCGTTTCTGAAGCTGTGCGGCCTGCCGTTCGAGCAGCGGCATATTCTCGATACGCAGGCCGCGCCGCGCGGGCAGTTGCCCTATCTGGTCGATGGCGAACAAACGATCGGGGATAGCGACGCGATGCTGGCTTATCTGAAGCAGCAATACGCGCTGCCGATCGACGCCGGGCAGACCGGCGCGCAGCGCGATCTCGACCTGATGCTGCGGCGCACGCTGGACGATCTGTACTGGGTCATGTCGTATTCGCGCTGGCGCGACGATCGCTACTGGCCGGCTTTCCGCGGGGCGCTGCTCGCCGAACATCCGGACCTGGCCGCGCAGGATCTCGAGGCGGCGCGGCAGTACAACTTCAACCGGTATCACTATCAGGGCATCGGGCGCTATGAGCCGCAGCAGGCTTATGCGCGAGGCATCGCCGATCTGCAGGTGATCGCGAACCTGATTCACGACGAAGGCTATCTGTTCGGGGACCGGCCGGCGAGTATCGATGCGGGTGTGTATGGGTTTGTGGCGAATATCTACTTTTACGATATCGCTACGCCGCTCAAGGAGTTCGTGCTGTCGCAGCCGCATCTGGTGCGGTATTGCGTGGCGATGCGGGAGGTTGTGGGGCGTGGCGGCATAAGCAGCTGATTCAGCGTTACGCGGCGGAATTTTCCGACGCTAACGACGCGAGCACGCGGATAGGATGGGTGTCATCGATTGGTAAGACCAATGGCACCCACCGGCGCAGGGCACGAACGCGTGTCGTGGCCTTGGCCGGCGCCCTTTCGCACACAATGGACAAACTGCTTCCGCATTACGAACGAGAACTCACGCTACTGCGCCAGTCGATCGAAACCTTCGCGGCGCGCTACCCCAGGATAGCTGCCCGACTCAGCATTTCCGGCGACCATTCCGCCGATCCCCACGTGCAGCGCTTGCTGCAGAGTTTCGCGCTGCTCGCGGCGAAGATCGACAGCCGGCTCGACGATTACTACCCGGAGTTTGCGCAGGCGCTGCTTGCCACGGCGTATCCGCAGTACTCGAGGCCGTTTCCTGCGTGTACGACCGCTCAGTTCGATGTGTCCGCCGTGTTCGAGAAGCTCGCCGGACCCGTGATCGTTCGCCGTGGCACCGAACTCGCGAGCATGGTGGAGCGCTTCCGGTTTCGCACTGTCTACGATACAACCCTCGTGCCGGTCATCATTTCGGGTGCGCGCTACGCACGTACGATAACGGCTCCTACCGGCGTCGCATTGCCAGCAGGCGTAAGTGGGTTGCTGTCGATCACTTTCACGGCTACCGGCCCGGACTTTCAGCTCAAGGACATGCCAGGGCCGTTGCGCATTCACGTGAGCGGGCCCAATGAAATCGTCAGCGCAGCGATGGACGCGATGGTGCTTTCGTCACCGGCCGCCTTTGTCGAAAACGCCGCGAAGCGTTGGACCATGGCGAATCGGACGCCGCTTACCGCCGTGGGCTATGACGACGCCGAGAGGCTGATTGACGAAGACGACAGCCAGCTCGCGATGCGCCTGTTGAGCGAATATTTCGCGTATCCGAAAAAATTCGACTTCGTCGAGGTCGATCTTGCCGCACTGGCGAAGACGAGCGGCTGCGAACGGCAGCTGACGCTGCATCTCGCCGTGCAAGGCGTGCACCCGGAGTCGTTGGCTGCAGAGCGGCTGGTGAAGCTATCCGCGGCGCACCTCAAGCTTTTTTGCACGCCGGTCGTCAACCTGTTCCGGCAAAACGAGCATCTGTTGAAGCGGAATCCGCGGACGGATGACTACCCCGTGATATTCGGCAATACGGATCCGGCGGGTACCGAGGTCTGGTCGATCGATGCCGTTCGCTGCGCGACTGGCGCGAATAAAGTCAGCACGTTGCAGCCCTTCACGTCGTTGATGCATGGCAGCGCCGCCAAATTCGCGGGCCCGTACTGGATTCTTATGCAACGCCAGACCGCAGAGGAAACGAAGGACTCGGCGCTCGGTCTGGTCGGACTGGATGGCCAGCAAGACACTCAATACGCTGCGATTCCCAATGTCACCGCCGACGTCACGTGCACCAATGGCGAGCTTGCTCAAACGATGCGGCGTGGCGACGAGCGGGGCGATCTGGAGCATGAAAAGGGAACAGCAGGCATACGAGTGTTGGCCCTGCACGCTCCTACTGAAGTCAGGCGCATGTCCTGCGACGGCGATGGTCCGTGGCGGCTCGTCGCGCAACTCGCACCGCATTCGATCGAATTGACCTACGAGGGGCTGACGGAATTGAAACGCGTGCTGATGCAGTTTGCTTCGGCGGAGCAAGCAAGACCGACCGACGGTTTGAGATACCTGAAACATCGCGCCAAGCTGCTATGGCTGCCGGGAAAGCCGATGCCGAGCGTCGTGCGCGGACTCGAGGTGACGCTGACGGTCGATGAAAAGGCGTTCAGCGCCACCAGTTTGTGCGGACTAATGGGGATACTGGAGCGCTTCTTTGCGGGGTATGTGTCGGAGCTCGGCTTCGTACAGATGGTGGTGGTATCCGCCAATACTGGCGTCGAGATCAGGCGATATGCGCCGAGGCCGGGGACCATGGCGCTGCTTTGACTCAGGTCAAGCTGGAAATCAGGTGGCACCCGCACGTCGCGCGATGACCGTGCCGCGCGACGGGCACACCATCGTCGGTTATCGATGGGTCGCCCTCTTCGATCAGGTTTGGTTTGACGTCCGGATGCTTCGGGCATGACACTTCGTCCCCTTTGCGGGCAACAAAACGGCCGTCGAAACGCATCGTCGATGAGGCGGTGATGACTTTGCCGCCGTGGTCGGTGTCGTCGTCGAGGCGGATCAGGTTCATCATGGGGAGGTCCCTTTATTTGTAGCGGAAGTAGAGGCTGCCGAAATTAGGCGCCCTGTTCTCTCGCCTGTTTTCTCGCGATGTCTTGCGCAGATCGATATTTTCCACGTCAGGCCAGTTGAACGTTTTAAAGACAGCTTCTGCAATTTTAACAAATCCCATGAATTTTCTGAAAATCTGGAATGCTATCAACGCAGATAGCAAACCCCATCCACAAAAACCCGACAGCAACATGAACTGGATGCCTTCCCTTGCGAAAGCACCCAATCCACCCTTAAGGAGGGTAAATAATGGAAGAAGCGAATACGCGACCAGGGAAAACCAAAACCATGTCTTTACCGATCTGCGGAAATGCGCTTTCCGCCCAGCCGTTGCGTGCGGATACACGGCCAGAAGATCATCTGCGTGGCGCTTGACTGCGTAGGCGATGTAGCGGTTGTCGCCTATGCGAACTGCGACTACCTCGACTTCGTCACCGTTTCGCATCGGCATCATCCACAGCCACCCGTGGACCCGATTTCCGTCAACCTCGAATTCAACCCAATCTGCCTCTTCGTCGGAATTTGCGGCCATGCCAATCAAACCAATGCCCGCAGCTCCCATTCCCATGGCCGACGCCGCAAGCGCTGTTGCTCCGACTTGTTGCTGTTGGACCTGAGTCAAAACAAAGTCGTGACTGCGGCGAGAGCGTTGAAGATTGGAAATTGCCCCTTTAAGCAGTACCGTCGAAATTTCAGATTCTCGCTTTTTCATGTGAGCCTAGTCATTGCGTCGACAT
>DATLOW010000105.1:0-19202 GCA_035536055.1 Paraburkholderia sp.
CTGAAGCTCGAGCGGATCCGCCGCCGCATCGACGCGAATCACAAGGCCGCCTTCGAGTGGGACGAGTCGCTGGTGGATGCGGTGCTCGCGCGCTGTACCGAAGTGGATTCCGGCGCGCGCAACGTCGACCATATCCTGAACGGCACGCTGCTGCCCGAGATCGCGCAGCAGGTGCTCGAACGGATTGCGGAGGCACGCGCGATCGGCCACATCGGTGCGCGCGCCACCGACAGCGGCGAATTCGAATACACGATCGCCTGATCCGGCGGCTTTGCATCCGCCTGCTTACGCTTTAGATTGACGACTATGCCGACCAACTACATCACGCTGCTCGAACCGATCGACGGCGCCTCGCCGTGCGGCGACGACATGCTGTTTTCCGCGGAATTCGATGCGATCCAGCACGCGCGCCGCTTCGACGATGCGTCGCTCGATCAGGGCGAATGGGTCACCGACATCAAGGAAGCCGACTGGCCGTTCGTCGCCGAACAATGCAGCATGCTGCTGCAGGCGCAGACCAAAGACCTGCGGCTGGCGGTCTGGCTGGCCGAGGCACTGGCGATCGAAGAGGGCGCGACTGGCCTCACGCAGGGTTATGCGTTGCTGGCCGGGTTGTGCGAACGCTACTGGGACCATGTGCACCCGCTCGCCGACGGCGACGATGTCGAATACCGCGTCGGCCATATCGGCTGGCTGCTCGGCCGCAGCGCGGAACTGCTGCGCGCGCTGCCGCTGACGCAGGCGCCGGACAGCGCGTACAGCACCGTCGACTGGGACGTCGCGACGCACGTCGCGCAGGCCATCAAGCGCGACCCGGAAAACGCCGACGAAATTGCCCGCGGCAAGCCGTCGATCGAACAGATCGACGCGTCGAAACGCGCGACCCCGACGTCGTTCTACGTGGTGTTGCTGGCCGATCTGCGCAGCTTTGAAGCGGCGATGCTGTCGCTCGAACAGGAACTCGAGCGGCGCGCCGGCGACGCCGCCCCGAGCTTCCGGCAGGCGAAGGACGCGTACCAGGCGGTGTACCGGCTCGCCGAGCGTTTCGCCAAAGAGGTCGGCGTGAACCTGGGCACGGCCGCGGCCGCCAAGGCGCCGCAGGAAGCGACCGAGCGCGCCGAGCCGTCGTTCATCACGCCATCGCAGGAGCAGTTTATGAATACGCCCGCTACGCTCGCGTCCGTCGGCACATCCGCGGTGATTCAGACGCGCGCGCAGGCGGTCGCGCAGTTGCGGGCGGTGGCGCGCTTTTTCCGGCATACCGAGCCGCACAGCCCGGCCGCGTATCTGGCCGACAAGGCCGCCGAGTGGGCCGACATGCCGTTGCACCAGTGGCTTGCCACGGTCGTCAAGGATGACGGGTCGCTCGCGCATATCCGCGAGATGCTCGGTGTGAAGCCCGACAGCAACGGCTGAGCGACGGCGACCGCGAGGCCCGCTGCCGCTCGCCGCAAAGCCCCGCCGCGGGCGCGGGAGTCAGGTGCCCGCGCGAAATTCGATGCGCCGGTTGCGCGCGCGCCCGTCGCTGGTGTCGTTCGATGCGATCGGCTGATCCGGGCCGACGCCCAGCGTGGTCAGCTGCTGCGGCGAGATGCCCTTGGCGACCAGATAACCTTTCACGGCATCCGCGCGCGCCTGGCTCAGCGCGATATTGGTGGTGCGATTGCCGGACGCATCGGTGTGGCCGATGATCTCCACGCTGCGCGTGGTCATCTTCGTGAGCACCGCGGCCATCTGATCGAGAATCGCGCGGCCTTGCGGCGTCAGCGTGGCGCTGCCGGTTTCGAATTCGATGGTGCGGTTCGCCAGCGTCTGGTCGAGCAAGCCCTGTTCGGACGTGCTGACGCGCAGCGCGTTCCTGATCGTGTAGGTCGGGTTCAGCTCGTTGGCCATGTCGCTCGCGAGCTGCTGGCGCTGCGCCTCGTTGCGCACTTCGCCCTTCACGTCGATGTTGGTGCCGTCGATTTTCAGCTGGCCCTTGCTGATCTGCTTCAGCTGCGGGCCGATCAGCTTCTGTACGTTCGAGCTCCAGTTCGGCGGCGTCGCGACGTCGGCGATCTCGATCTGGTCGACCACGTTGGCCGGGCCGTAGGTGTCGCGCAGCCGCGCGAGCACGGCGGCCTTGGTCGATTCGTCGGGCACCTTGCCGGCCACCACCACCTGGCCGGGCGCGGCGTTGGCCGCCGGCGGTGCGGACGTAACGGCGCCGGTGGGGGCGGGGCGGCTTGCGGCCGTAGTGGCCGCCGAAGTGGCCGCCGAAGTGGCCGCAGTCGCAGCGCCCGACGCCGCCGGCAGCGCGGTCGTGCGAATCCTGCCGCTGCTGTTGTCGACCGGCGTCACCATGGCGGGGCCGTCGCCGTCGGCGTACGCGGTGCCGCAGCTCAGCGCCGCGCACGCGGCGAGCGCGCCCAGCACGGTTGCGTGCACAACGATGCGCGCACCGGGGCGCGCGCGGGTGTGTCGGAAAACCATCGTCTTCAGGCTCCTGCAAACGCTTCGCGGAAGGTGTCGATGCTCATGCGCAGCGACAGCTGCGGCTGGTCCAGATAGCTGACCAGCTTGCTGATGTCCGGATCGCTGTGTGCGTGTTCGTCGATCCACTCCGGGTCGTCGATATCGATGTTGTGCTGCGCGTAGGCCTGCGGATCGACGACGCTGTGCAAGGTCTTCGCGGAAGCGCCGTTAAAGCCGATCACGAGCCGTTCGCGCTGCGCGATCGCGCCGATGAACACCGCCAGCTCGAAGTCCGCATGCGCGACGAACGGCGCGATCAGCTCGAGCCAGAACGCCGCGACCAGCGACCGGTAGAACGGATCGTTCGGCAGCGGCAGGGTCAGGCCGCGTTCGAGCTGCGACGTGCCGCTCGTCATCACCGGCCGCAGCAGCGAGCCGAGCGCCAGCATCGCACCGCGCAAGCGCACCGGGTGGCCGCTTGCCAGCAGCATCTGTTCCAGACCGGCGAGCGTCTGGTGCTCGACGAAATCGCTGAAGGTGCCGTCGTGCGGATTGCCGGGGCCGGCGATCTCGATCGGCACCTGGGTTTCGCCGAGCGCCTGCAGCGCGCCGGCCGGCTCGCTTGCATCGAGCAAGGGCCGCACCTGGGTCGCCATACGCGACCACAAGCGCGCGAACGCCAGCGGGCTGCGCGCAAAGAACGCCAGCGGCCGGTCGACTTCGAGCGCCGTCGCGGCAAGAAACGGAAAACGCCGCGCCGACTGGTCCTGGCTCGCAACCATATGACCGGCGATCGCGAGCTTGCTGCGCGAGCCGAGAAAGGCGAAGTTCAGCGGCGTCGCGCTTTCATAGACGATTTTCCAGCGCGGATCTTCGGCGAGCAGTTCCATCGCCTGGGCGATCCAGCGATCGAGCGTCTGCAGCAGCTGCGGGTTGTGCGCGCTTTTGACGAAGTCGCCGCGCGACGGAATTTTGCCGAAATAGGCGATTTGCGCCTGCACGGTCTGGGTCATTGGGCGCTCATGGTGGTGGCGTTGGCCGGCGCGGCCTGGGTCGCTGCGGCCGGCGCCGATGAAGAAGAAGCGGTCGCGCTCGCGCCGACCTGGGTGATCGACGACGGCAGACGCAGGCCGCGCAGCGTCTGCTGCTGCGGCGCGTCGCCGCTCGCGGTGGTCGGCTGCGCGGTGCTGATGATGCGCATGCTGACCGAGACCGTCGCGCTGCCCTGGGTCCAGGTCAGATCGAAGGTGCCGTCCGCATTGCGCTTGCGCTGCGCCGAATTGATCAGCTTCTCGAGACCGTAGCGGCCCGGCTCGTTGACGAGCTGGATCGTGCGGCCGTCGTAAGTGGTGGCCGACAGCGTCGCGCCCGGCGTGCCCGCCGGATTCGGCCACACGAAGTTGGTCCATTGCGGCGGCGTATTGCGGTAGCGCAGCTGCTGGCCGTCGATCGCGATCGTGTATTCGGTGGTGCCGGCGCCCGGCTGCGGCAGGATCTGGAACACCGTCTGCGCTTCGCCGGCAGCCGCGCCGCCCGCGCCGCCACCGCTGCTGCCGCCGCCGAGCGGCGCGACCCAGCGCGCAAAGCCGTTGGTGAAGTCGGGTGTCAGCGTCAGGCCCATATCGCCCCACGTGCGCGCCGACAGCGTATCGCCGCGGCGCACCGCGAGCGGCCCGAGCGTGGTGCTGACGAACTTCGCGACCGCGCCGTCCGGCCCGAACACCTGGGCGATTTCGCCAGGCGCCGCTTCGATCTTCGCGCTGCCGTCGAACGGATACTTGTTCGCGAGCGAGCTCTGGAATGGCTGATACACCTGTGCGTTCCACACCTTGTTCACTTCGGCGCTGGCTGGCTGGATCACCACCGCGTACGCCTGCAGCAGCGGGCGCACCAGCAGCGGCCGCAGGGCCTTGCGCTGCGCGTCGGTGAGGCCGGTCAGCATCTGCTCGTCGACGAACTTCAGCGAATCGGCCAGTTCCGAGCCGCTGCCGTCGAGCGTCTGCTGCATCAGCTGGCGCGCGCCGGGGCCCGGGTCGCCCTGGTTCTTCAGCACGTTAAAGCGCGTGCGCACCTTCGACAGCGTCGCCATATAGCCCTTCAGCAGCGAGCCGTCGCTGCTGGTGGCGACGATCCGGTTCAGGCCCGAGAACGCCTGGCCGACCGGCCCCATCGGCAGATCGACCGGCTTGCCGTTGATGTCGATATTCGACGTCAGCTGCGAGCCGGGCGCGCGCGAGAACAGGCCGCGCACCCAGTTCATCACGCCGGGCTGCGCCTTTTTCAGCACCGTGTTGGCGAGTGCCGGGTTGTCCCACGAGGTCTGCTCATACGCGGTTTCGAGCACCTTGCGGATCGGCGAATCCTGCGGGTCGCCGAGGCGGTTCATCGCATCGACAGCCTGGCTGAAGCTGCCGAAGTCCTGCACCGATACGCTCTGCATGAATTTCTGCCACTGCTGCGCGTAGTCGTCCTTGTACATCGCGACCAGCGTCTTCTGGATCTGCTCGGGGCTGCCCTCGAGCGTCAGGTCGTCGCGCGCCGACGTGTTGAGCACCCAGTCCTTCGCCTGCAGCTCCTTGGTCGCGGCATCGCGGATCGCCGGCTGCACGTAGTCGAACCACGCATCGCGCGTGAAGGTGCCAGGAATCGCGTAGCTGCCGGCCACGAGGCTGGTATTCGCGTCGCCGACGATGCGCGCCACCGTCATCGGTGCGAAGCGGGTCGATGCGCGCGCCTTGATTTCCTCGTACACGCGCTGCCGCGCCGGCATGCCGCGCACCACGTGGCGCAGGTTTTCGCGGGTCTGGTCGACCAGCGACAGGTTCGCGTCGATCATCGGCCAGTCGTCGTCGGTGACGCGCGACAGATAGAACGTGATCATCCGCTCGGCGCTTTTGATCATCTCGTCGCGCGGCATGTTGCCGCGATTCTGCTCGAGCCAGCCGCGCCAGAAGCGCGTGACCTGGTCGGTCAGATGCGCGGTTTCGACGTGGCGCTTGTCGGACAGCATCAGGTAGGTTTTCAGCGCGTTGTACGCGTCTTCGACCGACGCCGGCGACGCGTCGCTGTACAGGCCGCCCTGGCTCGGCGCGGCAAGCGACGCGTGCGCGGACACCGGCACCGCGCCCGAATCGGGCGTGCGCGTCATCGGCGCGAGCTGTTCGGGATGCGCGTCGACGTCCTTCAGGAACGACGCGAGGCTTTGCGATACCGGCGTCAGCAGGATCTGCTTGATACCGCTGTAATACTCGGTCAGCAGCCGCTGCTCCAGCAGATCGCCCTGATACAGGCCGAGCGACACCGAGATTGGCCGCTCGCGGCGGAACTGCTCGAGCTGCTCGATACGGTCCTCGAGCACGTCCATTGCCTGCAGCCGCGACTGCAGATCGTTACGGTTGCGCTGCAGCCGCATCACGTTGTCGAGATCGGCCTGCACGTTGGCGGCCAGCTGCTGGTTGTTGACCGTCGACCAGGTCCAGCCGCCCAGCGCGAGCGCCAGCACCGCGACGAACGCGAAGAACGTCGCATAGCGCAGCCGCGCCTTGGCGGGGCTCGCGAACTGGCGCACCGTCTGCCGGTCTTCGAAAATCACCTTCGAGAACAGGTCGCGCAGAAAGAAGCCATTGCGCGAAAACGTGCTGTGCGGCTTGGGCAGCGCGTCGGTGGACAGGCCGAAGCGCGTCGCGATGCGCTGCGCGGCCGCGCTGCTGGTTTCACCTTCCTGCAGCGCGCTGGTGAAGTAGAAGCCGCGGAAAATCGGCTTGTGCTGGAACGGGTTGTTCTCGAACAGCGTCGCGATAAACGAGCGCAGCGCCGGCTTGATGGTCGAGAATTCCAGCGGAAAACTCAGCTGGCCCGGCGACAGCTTGTTGCCGCGGTTGATCGACAGCTGCGCGATGCTGATTTCCTTCAGTCCTTCGTACAGCTCTTCGAAGCGCTCGTCGAACTGCGCGACCACGTCGCGCTTTTCGTCGGGCTCGTAGGGCAGGGTGGCGCCCCAGACGCGGTCGTATTCATGGCGCTCGCCGCCGCTGAAGAATTCGGTGAAGCCGGTGATCAGGTCGGCCTTGGTGAACATCACATACACCGGCGCGAACACTTCGAGTTTTTCGGTCAGCTCCTGCACGCGCTGCCGCAGGTTCTTTGCGAGGTTGATCGCGAACTCGGGCTTGTTGCCGGTCAGCTCGGCAATGCTGGTGGTGACGATGATGCCGTTGATCGGCGCCTTCGGACGAAAACGTTTGAGCAGCGACAAAAAGCCGAGCCATTCGGTGCGGTCTTCGTCGTGCACCGAGTAGCGGCCCGCGGTATCGAGCAGAATGCCCTCGGTGGTGAAGAACCAGTCGCAGTTACGCGTGCCGCCGATGCCGTGCACCACCGCATCGTTCTTGTCGGCGAACGGAAACTGCAGGCCGGAATTGAGCACGGCGCTGCTCTTGCCGGCCGCCGGGTTGCCGATCACGATGTACCACGGCAGTTCGTACAGCGCCGAGCCGCCTGAGGTCTGGCCGATCTTCGAGGTCTTGATGGTCTTCACCGCATCGGCGAGACGCGTGCGCAGCGTGGCGAGCTCCGCGTCGCGCGCCGGCGCGCCCGCCGCGGCCACCGCCGGCTCGGTGCCGGTCTGCGCCTGCTGCTCGAGCATGTCGCCGAGCTTCTGGTTGGCGTGCCGCGCCAGCAGCCGCCGCACGAACCACACCACCAGCCACAACGCGACCAGCACGCCGAGCGCGATGGCCGGCCACTGCGGGTCGATCTCGAAGTAGTCGGCTGCGATGAACAGCAGCGCCGCGAGCGCGACGAAGCCGATCACGGTCAGCGTGAATTTTGAGGTGAGCCCTTTGAGAAAGCGTTGCATTGCGTTTTTGAATAGGGATAGCGTGTGGAAGGACGACCGATACAGCTAAAGCGGCGCGCCGTGTGCGTGAAAACGGCGCTTTAAAGCCGCCGTGCGCTGTGCTTCAGCCTCGCGCGCCAATGCATTTCGAATCAAAGGGCGAGCGCCGCTATTTGCGCGCTGTAGCGCTTTTGCAAGGTGGATTTAACATTTTTTTATCTTGAGCGGCCGAGCACGAAGCCGGGTTTGTGATATTCGACGTGTCCGAGGTCCATCATTTTCCAGCGTCCTCCCCATGTCAGACCGACCTGTTCGGCAACCTGCCCATATAGCTGATAGCCGCGCATCGCCCACGGATCTTTTTCGGAAATGACGAGCTTGCCGTCGCGCAGAAAGGCATTGTCCGCCGCCAGACCGTATTGATGATAGCTTTGGAATGCCGCCGCATTGGTGACATTGCCCCCGAGTTGCGCGAGCCGGTTTTGCCGTTCCGGGCTTCGATACCCTTCCAGTAATGCCATTTCATAGCCGTATTGCTCGCGCATGATCTTGTAGACGAGCAGCAGACGCGTGCGGAAATCCGCATCCAGCAGGTTCCAGTCGCGGCTCGCGTCCTGCAGCGCCGGGCGCACCTGCTCGACTTCCTGCGTGGTGAAGGCCTCCGGCGGCAGTGGCGGAGGCGGCACCAGCTGTTCGCCATTGAGCAGCTGCGCGATTTTCTCGTCAGGCACGCGCGCGCTGTCATCAAACTGGAATAACAATCTGCCACGCAATGCAATTGCCACTAATGGCGGCGTCGCAAGAATACCCGCGGATATAAGAATCAGCAAGCGCCGACGCGCCAGTAAATTTTGCAGATCACTAATTGCCGATTGGGAGATTTTTGCCGAATGTGTCAATTGATTGCGGGTTTTTAACGCGCGCTCAGATGCGCGCTGCATCAAACGACTATGCAGACCGGCTATTCCGCCGACTATCGCGACGCGCACCGGCGGCAATAGCGCAAGCGCCGCGATCAGCACGGCAACGGTGAAATAGGCGATAAGTGCGGCAACGAACAAGGGACGACCCCCGGCAAATTAGAACTAATTGTTTTTTGTAATGCTTGAACTTAGAATCAGGCCTGGCTGAAGAAGAACGAATTTAACGCAATTCCTTTGCAAATACTAACCAGACTTTAAGAGACAGTGAATGAGTGCGCCTGAATCGAACTCTAAAGGCCGGCCCAGTCTGCTCACCGAGCCGACCGGCAACGCGCCGCGGGACGATTCGCGCATTCTGGCCAATCTGGAAGGCCGCGTCGCGCCGCCGCCGCAACGGCCGAAGCGCTCGCGGGTGTTGCCCGCGGTAGTCGCCGTGCTGGTCATCGCGCTGGGCGGGTGGGGCGCGTGGCTGGTCAAGCAGCAACGCGCGCCCGAGGAAACCGCCAAGGTGGCGACCGTGTCGGAGAATGTGGTGCGCAAGAGCGATGCGCCGGCGCTGGCGGCGGAGGCGTCCGGAGCGGCCACCGGGTCCGCCACCGGGTCTGCCACCGTCATTGCGGCTTCCGACGGCGCGTCGGCGGCCGTAACCGCAGCCGCCGATGCTTCCGCCGCATCGGCCAGCACGGCGGCGACGATCGTCGCGGACGACGATGCCGCGAAAGACGCGTCAGCCGCCGCGCCGGTACAAGCCGCCAGCGACGATGCAAGCCGTCTGTCGCGCGCGTTGTCCGCCGGCACGGAAGCGTCCGGCGCGGCCCCGGCCGCGCTTGCCACGCAGCAGCACGATAGCGCGCAGAAGTCCGAAGCGGTGGCCGTCAAGCATGGCGCGCATGACCGGAAGCTCGCGAGTACGAGCCGTGACCGGCATCAAACGGCGTCGAGCGAGCGCAACGGCAAGGACAAGGCCGCGACCGTCGCACACGCGAACACCAGGAAAAGCACCGTCAGGCACGAAACCGCCAAAGACGATTCGGATGCCTATCTGCTGGCCGCTCTGGTAGCCCGCACCAAGCCCGCCGATCCGAAGGCGATGAACGCGGTGGCGGCCTCCGGCCCAGCGGCCGCAGCGCCCGCGAAGAAGGTCAGCACAAGCAGCGGCACGGGCACGCAGGGCACGCTTGCGGAGCGCATCAACGAGTGCAGCCAGCACGGCTTCTTCGAGGAGCAGTTGTGCCGCTGGCGCGCGTGCGATGGACACTGGGGCAAGGACCCGCATTGCCCGGCCACCTCGGCGCAGGCAAGGCAGCCGTAACCCTGCGCGGCGCGGCGCCGCGGGTTATTTCCGGCCTTTCAGCAGCGCATTGACCAACGCCGCCGTGGTCAGCTTCAGCGACTTCCTGTCGCCATACACGCGCTCCAGCACACCGATGCCGCGCGTGGTCGCGACGATCAGCCGTACCGCCTGTTCGGGCGGCATCGTGAGCTGGGCGCGCCGTTCTCTGGTGTCGAGCGCCGACATCAGCAGCTGACCGAGCGTATCGAGCATCGCCTTCAACGACTCGGCCACCCGCGGCGACGCCTCGTCGAGGTCGAACGCGGTGCGCGTCGACAGACAGCCGCGCGACGGCGAGCCGGCTGTGATGGTCCGCACCGATACGTCGAAAAAAGCCGTCAGCGCGGTACGCAGGTCGGGCTTGCTGAGCGCCTTCTGCACGTCGGCGAGAAAGCGGCCCGCGTAGCGCTGGAACGCGCGCACGAACACTTCCTCCTTGTCGCCGTAAGCGTTGTAAAGCGATCCGCGCTGGATGCCGGTGGCGCTAGCCAGATCGAGCATCGTCGTGCCGCGCAGCCCCTTGTGCCAGAAGACGTCCAGCGCCTTGCTGAAAGCGTCTTCTTCGTCGAATTCGCGCAAACGCGCCATAGTCGGTTTCGGTTCAGTGAAATCAGGCCGAATGGTATCGGCTTCGCTTGTGGTGGCATTCCTGTCGCCAGATGGCGGGCTTCGTGCGGGCAGTGCCCGCGCTGCAACCCGCGCGAAGCCGAAGCGGCCAACCTCCATACGTACCGTGCAAGCTGCACCCCGCGCGCGCCTGCTGCGACCCGTTTTCAGTGGCTGTGCCGCCCAGCGAGTGCGAGTGGCGGGGCGCCCCGGGGCGCAGAATCGTCTGGCGCGGTCCGCCGCGTGCCGCCACTTCCGGCTGGCGTAGTTTGGCGTAACGGGCCGTTGCGGCCAATTATCCATGATGGTTAAGTCCATACGCAAAAGCGGCAGCCACAGCCCCTTTTCAGCCGTGATTCCGTCAGGTTCTGGGCGTAAGGCTTGCCAGACGCTCCACACAGCTGTGTCACCCGGCAATCGCACGCGCCTGCCTTGCGGCGAAATCCCAGCGCTGCGATTCGCCGGTGGCGACCGCTGCCGGCAGCAGCCCGTTGCGGTAGAACGCATCGGCAATCTTCTGCTGTTCGGCGAAATTGCGCGCTTCCACGGCGCGCACCACGTAGCTGCGGCGCGCGTTGGCGCGCTCGATGGTGGCGGCATCGAGGCCCCACACCGGCGCGAGCGCGGCGGCGGCCTCGCGCGGATGCGCGCGCAACCAGCTACCGCTTTGCTGCAACTGGTCGAACAGAATCTGCACGATCTGCGGATGCGCGCCCGCGAAGTCGCGCGACGCGAGATAGTAGCGTTGGTACGAAGCGAGCCCGGTGCCGTCGGTGAGGATGCGCACGTCCGCATGGCGATCGACCGACGCGACGTACGGATCCCATGTGATCCACGCATCGACGCTGCCGCGTTCGAACGCGGCGCGTCCATCGGCCGGAGTCAGGTAGCTGGTTTTCACGTCGGCAGCCTTAAGCCCAGCATGCGCGAGTGCCGCGAGCAGCAGGTAGTGGCTGCCGGCTGCCTTGGTGGTGGCGATGCGTTTGTCTTTCAGATCGGCGAGCGTATGCAGCGGACCGTCTTTCCTGACGATGATCGCCTGCGCGCCCGGCGACGGTGCTTCCTGTGCCACATAGACGAAGCGCGCATGCGCGGCCTGCGCAAAGATCGGCACGGTATCGGCGACGTCCGCGCTGAAGTCGACCGCGCCGACGTTCAACGCTTCGGTCAACGGCAAGCCGCTTGCAAACTCGTGCCACGAGACTTGCACGTTTTGCGCGGTCAGTGCCGGTTCCAGCGTGCCGCGGGTTTTCAGCAGTGTGATCAGCGTCGAAGACTTCTGATAGCCGATGCGCAGCGCGACCGGCGCGCCGCCTGCGGCAGATGTTTGCGACATGCCGCGCGTGCCGATGCCGGCCAGCAGCGAAGCCGCACCGTAGCGAAGAAAAGTGCGCCGCGAGAAATGCGCCATGGCGTGGGTGTCCTGATTGGAAGGTGGGCGAAACGGTTGCGATCGCAACCGGCCGGCCATCGTAGCAATCGCGGCGCGGCACCTGAAACACCGGATTCAGCTAACCATTCCAGCGCCGCAGATAAGCCTGCGCGTGGCACGACGCGCTTCGCAGCAGACCTGCAATCGATAGGTACGGCACGTCGATAACCATAGCGCGATCGAATGATTCTCAACTGGCGCCCGCATCGCTACGCTGATCGGTCTACCCACTGCGAGGGCCTATGAGCGAATCCATTTCCACTTCAGCGCGGCTGCGGCGGCGCCTGCTCGCCGCGTTGCCGGGGCTCGCCGCGCTTGGCCTCGTGAGGCTCGCGAAAGCCGCCAACCCCACCACGCTGGTGCTCGGCGATCAGGCGGGCGGCACGCGCGCGTTGGCCGAGGCCGCCAAGGTGCTGGACGGTGCGCCTTATGCGTACCGCTGGGCGAATTTCCAGGGCGCGGCGCCGCTGTTCGAAGCGCAGCGCGCGGGGGCGGTCGATCTGGCGCCGGCCGGCGATCTGCCGGTGCTGGCGGCCGCAGCCGGCGATCCGCAGTTGCGCATCGTCGCGACGCGCGTTGGTTCCGGCGCGCAGCTCGGCATTCTGGTGGCGCAGGATTCGCCGCTGCGCCGTGTCGCCGACCTGAAAGGGCGGACCGTGCATGTCTCGTCGGCACGCGGCAGCATTTCGCAGTTCCAGCTGTACGGTGCGCTTGCCGAAGCGGGGCTCGGCAGGGACGACGTGACGGTGCGCTTTATCCTGCCGGTCGATGCGTTTGCCGCGTTCGCATCCGGCGCGATCGATGCGTGGGCAACCTTCGACCCGTACTACGGTATTGCCGTGCAGCGCGGCGCGCGGATTTTGCGCGATGGCACGGGCATCAATAGCGGGCTCGGTTTTATCACCGCACCGGCTAGCGCGCTGGCGGATCCGCAAAAGCGCGTTGCGATCGCCGATGCGCTGGCGCGATTGCAGCGCGCGGGCGACTGGGCCGTCGCCAACCCCGCTGCCTACGCGCAAATCTACGCGACGCTGACGCGCGCGCCGCTCGATGCGGCGCGGCACATCACGCAGCGCGCGGCGCTGCGCCAGCACCCGGTGGCCGCGGCCGACATCGATACGCTGCAGAAGGTGGCGGACCGCGCATATCGCGAGCAGATTCTGCCGGTGCGGATCGATGTGGGTTCGATTGTGGTGAAGGACCTCGCCCGCGGCTAGAGACGAGACGCGCGGTCATGCGGCGCCGAAGGCGCCGCCCGCGCAAACTGCCGGTCGAAACCCGGCGCGACGTCGAGGCGTGCGCCGATCACGTTGGCACACCGATGGCGCATGGCAGAACAAAAACGGCGAAGTTGAAATCGCACGATGCACACGCGTGTTTGACCACGCAATCACGTGGTTCTGCTTTGCGATGCAGCGCGATGCAAACGCGTCGCGGCATGCGCCGCACGCGCCCGGTCAGATCACAAAGAAGCCATGCGTGCCGTCGCGTTCAAGCTGCGCGACCAGCCCATACTCCCAATCCAGATACGCCTGCATCGCAGCGCGCGCGTTATCGGTGCCTTCATACGGGCGCCGGTAACGGTCGATGCGCGGCGACACGAGGCGCGCAGCGCCGCTTTCTACCGGCAAGCCCGCGCCGATCCACGCCTGCGTGCCGCCGTCGAGCACCTGTACCGGTTTGCCGGTCAGTGCGGCGAGGTCGGCCGCGGCATACGGCGCAAGCGTATTGGTGCCGCAGGTTACGACGTAGCGCTGCGCGTCCGGCAGCGCGTGCAGATCGTCGAAACCGGCAGCAATCCGCGCGCGCACGAGCCAGTACGCGCCGGGAATATGCGCGTTCACGTGATTCGCGCTCGACGTCACGTCGATCACCACGGTGCCGCGCCGCGGATCGTCGAGCAGCGCCGCCAGTTGCGCTGGCGTGACGGTGTCGACCGCCGGCGGCGGTGGGCGCTGCCCTGGCGCCGCGCCGTGAGCGTCGAGATCCGGGACGGTTGCGCCGTCTACCACATACACGTCGTGGTTCATCTGCGCGAGCCACGACGCGGTCATGTTCGCGCGCACACCATCGTCGTCGAACAGCACGATGCGCGCGCCGCGCACCGGCGCGAACATGTCGGTTTCCTGTACCAGCTGGCCGCCCGGCGCGGACAGAAAGCCCGCCGCGTGCGCGTGTTCGTATTCGGCCGGGGTGCGCACGTCGAAGCGATAGGTGGTGCGCGCTGCATCCTGGGCCCAGCGCGCGGCATCGGCGAGCGTCGCGCGCGCGACGCCCGCGCGTTCCGCCAGCGCGCGGGCGGCGTGCCGCGACGCGCCAAGTTGCGGCGCATCGCGGCCGGCCTGCGCGTCGAAGCGCCGCGCGCTGCCGTGCTCGAGCGTCTGGCCCGCGAGGGTCCAGCCGATCGTGCCGTTGCGCAGCGCCGCGACCGGATTCGGCAGCCCCGCATTGACCAGCGACTGCGCGCCGATGATGCTGCGCGTGCGGCCCGCGCAATTGACAATCACGCGCGTCGCCGGGTTCGGCGCCAGCGCGCGGGCGCGCAGCACGAGTTCCGCGCCCGGCACGCTGATGCTGCCCGGAATGTTCATGGTCTGATATTCGTCGAAGCGGCGCGCGTCGAGCACGACCACGTCGTCGCCATTGCTGATCAGCGCATCGACGGTTTCGGCGGACAGCGACGGCGTATGGCGCTCGGCTTCGACCAGTTCGCCGAACGCCTTGCTCGGCACGTTGACGTCGCGAAACACTTCGCCGCCGGCCCGAAGCCAGCCGTCGAGGCCGCCGTCGAGCAGCGCCACCTGCGTGTAGCCGAGCGCTTCGAGCCGCGCGGCGGCGCGCGCCGCCAGACCTTCGCCGGCATCGAGCAGCACGATCGGCACGCTGCGGCGCGGCAGCCGCGTATAGGCGTCGAGCTCGAGGCGCGACAGCGCGAGGTTGGCCGCAAACAGCGGATGCCCTTGCGCATGCGGGTCTTCTTCGCGCACATCCAGCAGCGCGATTTCGCGTTTTTCAAGCAACGCTGCGCGCACCTCTTCGTAGCTGCGCAGCGGATAGGACTTCGTGGTCAAGATTGCGTTTCCTTGCTGAGATCCCACAGGTTCGGAAGACTGGCGCACTGCCGATATCGTTGCGCATCGGGCTGCGCATATGCAGCGGGTAGCCAGTCTTGGTCGCGCAACAGCGCGCGCAACGTGTGCGCGCGGTGTTTCAGCAAAATGGCTTCGTTCTCGTGCGTGTCGACCCGCGCAGCGATCTCGCCGGCGAAGCGACCCAGGCGGAGCAGGCGGCGCAGGCCGTACAAGCCCATCAGTCGAGCACGTCGGGTTCGGTTTCGATCAAGCCTTCGTACAGCGCTTCGAACGCATGTTGCGCGCTACCCGGACGGCCCACCTGCTGATGCGTGAGCGTCGCGACGTCGGCCGGAATCGGCTGTGGCGTGCCGGCGGCCTGCGCCAGCAGTTGCGTGTGGCATGCGTTGTCGAAGGCGATGTACCACCACGCCGCGGCTTCGACCGACGGGCCGACCGTCAGAATGCCATGGTTCTTCAGGATCAGCGCCTTGCGCGGGCCGAGCGCATCGGCCAGACGCGCGCCTTCGGTGGTATCGAGTACGACGCCGCGAAAGTCGTCGAACAGCGCGTGGTCTTCGTAAAACGAGCAGGCGTCCTGGGTCAGCGGATCCAGCGGGCGGCCGAGCGCAGACCATGCCTTGCCGTACACCGAGTGCGTATGCGCGGCGGCCACCACGTCGGGCCGCGCTTCGTGCAGCGCCGCGTGAATCGCGAAAGCGGCCTGATTCAGCGGGCCGTCGCCCACCACGATTTCGCCGTGCCGGTTCACCAGCAGCAGATCCGCCACGCGGATCCGGCTGAAATGCCGGCCGAGCGGATTGACCCAGAAGTGATCGGTCCACTCGGGGTCGCGCGCGGTGATGTGGCCGGCCAGCCCTTGCGCAAAGCCGTAGCGGGCAAACAGCCGGAAGGCGGCGGCGAGGCGTTGGCGGCGATGCAGGCGTTCCTGTTCGAGCGAGCGCGGCGCAGCCTGCTGGTCGTCGAACCAGAATTTGCGCAGCGGCTCGGTGCGGCGCGTAAAGGGCGAGCGAAGGGTGTCGATGGTGCTCATGATGTCATGCCGCATGCCGTGCCCGAGCCGTCAGCTCGCGCGTTGCCGGAATCAGCTCACGGCCGTAATCGATCGCATCTTCGAGTGGATCGAAGCCGCGGATCAGGAATGTCGTGACGCCCAGTGCGTGATATTCGGCGAGCGTCTGCGCGACCTGGGCCGGCGTGCCGACCAGCGCGGTCGAATTCGAGCGACCGCCGATTTCCTTCGCTACCGCGGTCCACAACCGCTCGTCGGCGCGCACGCCGTCGCCGGCCGCCGCCAGCAGGCGCCGCGCGCCTTCGCTTTGCTGCGGGCCGCTGCCGCGCAATGACGTCTCTCTGACACGCAGCCGCCGTGTTTCGGCAAGAATATGTTCGGCGCGCTCCCACGCGGCCTGCTCGGTTGCGGCGAGAATCGGCCGGAACGATACCGAGAAGCGCACCGTGCGGCCATGCTTCGCCGCCTCGGCACGCACCCGCGTGATCTGCTCGTGCACCTGCTGCTTCGATTCGCCCCACAGCGCGTACACGTCCGCATGTTTGCCGGCCACCGCGAGCGCCGGCGCGGAAGCGCCACCGAAATAGATCGGCACGTGCGGCGTCTGTTTCGGCTTCACTTCGGAAAACGCCTTCTCGAAGCGGTAGAAACGGCCTTCGTGATCGAACGGTTGGTCTTCGGTCCAGATGCGCCGCAGGATCTGCAGATATTCGTCGGTGCGCGCGTAGCGCTCATCGTGGCTTGCGAAGTCGCCGTCGCGGCGCTGGTCTTCGTCGCTGCCGCCGGTAATGAAATGCACCGCCAGGCGGCCGCCGGAAAAATGATCGAGCGTCGCGAGCTGGCGAGCCGCGAGCGTCGGCGCGACGAAACCGGGGCGATGCGCGAGCATGAAGTGCACGCGCGACGTGACGCTTGCCGCATAGGCAAGCGTGATCGTCGCATCGGGGCTGGTCGAGCTGTGCGGCACCAGAATCCGGTCGAAGCCTGCCTGCTCGTGCGCCTGCGCAAAACGGCGTACGTAGTCGGTATCGATGGCGGGGCCTTGCGGCGGATGCGTTTCCGAAATCTTGCGCTGCTGGATCATGCCGATGAATTCGACGCTCATGGGGGCTCCTTGGCGGATCGTTCGGTGATGCGTTGGTTCGATGAACGCGCAGCGCCTGTCGCACAGACATCCGCGCTGCGGGCCGAGGGGGCTGCGGAAGGGGCTGCGGGACGGGCTGCAAATCCCATTCAGCCTATCATTGCGCCGCGCGCGGCCTAACCAGCAAATTCAGCTATCGATATCGAAGCCGGGTTCAGACGTTCCTGCGCAGACGCGATAACGCAAGGCGGTCGCGAAACACGGTCGCGAAACACGGTAGTGAAGCGCAGAACAAGGGCAAACCGAAAGGTAAAACGAAGCCCACGCGCGCTATATGACCCCAACGGATATACGTATGTCATTTGCTTCGTTGACGCACCGCGCCGCGAGGACGTAGATTCAGCGCTTTCTTCGAAGCGGAGTCTTTACGTGAGCACGACCGTCACTGCCGGATCTACGGCACACCCGGCAAGCCAGCACGGCGCGCAAGCGGCGGCAGGCTTTCAGCAGGATTTCGAAATCCGCGCGTTCGACGCGCCGCTGGGTGCCGAAGTAGTCGGTCTTGACCTGTCGCAGCCGCTCGACGCAGACGATTTCGCGCGCCTCCATCGCGCGCATCTGGACTATCACGTGCTGGTGTTTCGCGACCAGCGCATCACGCCGGGCGAGCAGATCGCGTTTAGCCGCCGCTTCGGCCCGCTGCAGCAACACGTGCTGCATCAGTTCGCGCTGCCGGGCTACCCGGAAATGCTGATCGTGTCGAACATCCTCGAGAACGGCAAACCGATCGGCCTGGGCGATGCCGGTGCGTTCTGGCATTCGGACCTGTCGTACAAGGACAAGCCGAGCATGGGCTCGCTGCTGCATGCGCAGGAATTGCCGGCTGAAGGCGGCGATACGCTGTTCGCCAATATGCACGCCGCGCATGACGCGCTGCCCGCGCATCTGGCCAAGGCGATCGAAGGCCGGCGCGCCGAGCACACGTATCTGGCGCGCTATGCGGAGCTGCAGGCACGCAGCCCGTGGCGCCCGAACCTGACGCCCGAGCAGATCGCACAGGTGAAGCCGGTCGAGCATCCGGTGGTGCGCACGCATCCGGAGACGGGCCGCAAGGCGCTGTTCGTCAGCGAGCATTTCACCACGCGCATCGTCGGCGTGCCGGAAGACGAAAGCCGCGCGCTGCTCGACGAACTGTTCGCGCATAGCGTGAAGCCCGAGTTTATCTACCGGCATCAATGGCGCGAGCACGATATGGTGTTCTGGGATAACCGCTCGCTGATGCATCTGGCCGCCGGCACGCCCGACCATCTGCGCCGCAAGCTGTATCGCACGACGATCGAAGGCGACGTGCCGTTCTGAAGCGTGGCCCGGCGGCCGCGCTGCACGCGCGGCCGCAGCGCACGGCGGGTTCGCGCCGTGCCACCTTTTCCTTGCCGATTTCTTCCGCGCTATTGCGCGCTTCTTCCGTCATCAACGGGGAGTCCAGCATGATCAATCCGGTTCGTGCGGCATGGCCGCGCGCGGCGCAACTCGTCCGTCGGGCGGCCTTGGCCGCGTTGAGTCTCGCGGTATGCGCGGGCGCGCTCGGTGCCGCACAGCCGGCGCATGCCGAAGGTCAGATCCGCATCGCCGAGCAGTTCGGCATCGTCTATCTGCTGCTGAACGTCGCACGCGACCAGCATCTGATCGAGCTCGAAGGCCGTCGCGAAGGGCTCGATATCAAGGTGGACTGGGTGCGGCTGTCGGGCGGCGCCGCCATTAACGATGCGCTGCTGTCCGGCTCGATCGATATCGGCGGCGCCGGCGTCGGTCCGCTGTTGACGGTGTGGGACCGCACGCACGGCCGGCAGAACGTGAAGGGCGTCGCATCGCTCGGCAATTTGCCGTACTACCTGGTCAGCGACAATCCGAACGTGAAGAGCCTCGCCGATTTCACCGCAAAGGACCGCATTGCAGTGCCGGCGGTCGGCGTATCGGTGCAGTCGCGCATTCTGCAGTTCGCAGCGG
Source organism: Paraburkholderia sp. (assembly GCA_035536055.1). Taxonomy (GTDB): domain Bacteria; phylum Pseudomonadota; class Gammaproteobacteria; order Burkholderiales; family Burkholderiaceae; genus Paraburkholderia. The sequence goes on from DATLOW010000105.1 coordinate 18,781, forward strand.
CCAGACAGTGGGGCGACAAGTCGTTCGACAAACTCGACGGCCTGACGCAGGCGATTCCGCACCCGGATGCGAGCGCCGCAATCATCGCCAACAGCAGCCTGATCACCGCGCACTTCGGCAATCCGCCGTTTCAGCAGCAGGAACTGGCCGGCAACCCGCGCGCGCATATCGTGCTGAGCTCCTACGATGTGCTCGGCGGGCCGAGTTCGGCAACGGTGCTGTATGCCACCGAGAAATTCCGCAACGACAATCCGAAGACCTATCACGCGTTCGTCACCGCGCTCGCGCAGGCGGCGAAGCTGGTGTCGAGCAATCCGCAACTGGCGGCCGACATTTACATTCGTGTCAATGATTCGAAGCTCGATCGCGCGCTGCTGCTGAAGATCCTGCAGGACCCGCAGGTGCAGTTCAAGACCGCGCCG
>DATLOW010000106.1:0-14141 GCA_035536055.1 Paraburkholderia sp.
TCACCGGGCGGCCGTGCGCTCCGCGATCGAAACGGGCAACCTGACTTTCGCCTGCTACAGCACGTTCCAGATCAATACGACGCTGCTGCTGCGCAACGATCCGCTCGATGCGGTGTGGCGCGAATCGGAGAAGGGTCTGGACTTCGTACGCAAGGCGCGCTTTCGCGATATCGAAGACGTGATCGTGACCCAGCAGCGCCTGATCGCGGCGCTGCAGGGTCGCACCGCCAGTTTGTCCAGCTTCAGCGACGCGCAGTTCGACGAGGCCGCGTTCGAGGCGCAGCTGACCGATGACCGGATGACGATGATGGTCTGCTGGTATTGGGTCACCAAACTGCAGATATGTTTTCTGGCGGGTGACTACGCGACCGCGCTGGTGGCATCCGAACGGGCGAAACAGCGGCTGTGGGCGCTGTTCGATCAGATCGAGCTGGTCGAATATTTTTACTACACCGCGCTGACGGTCGCGGCGCTTTACGAACGCGCGTCCGCCGCCGAGCAGGGCGGGTGGCGCGAACTGCTCGCCGCGCACCAGCAAAAGCTGCGCGAACTGGCCGATACGCATGCGCCGACTTTCGCCGACCGGCACGCGCTGGTATCGGCCGAGATCGCCCGCATCGAACGGCGCGACGCCGAGGCGATGCGTCTGTACGAACAGGCGATCGCAGCGGCGAGCGAATCCGGCTTCGTGCTGGACGAAGGCGTGGCGCACGAGCTCGCCGCAGGGCTCTGTGTTGCCCGCGGCTGGGCGACCGCTGCCCGCGCCCATTGCGACGAAGCGCGCAGCTGCTTTGCGCGCTGGGGCGCGCACGGCAAGGTCAGGCAACTCGACGCGCGTATGCCGCCGGGGCGCGAAGCAGCGTTGGCCTCGCGTCCAGGTGCGGCGCCCGGCGACGGCGCGCAACTCGATCTGGTCTCGGTCACCAAGGCTTCGCAGGCCATCTCGAGCCAGATCGTGCTGGACGATCTGATCGACACGCTGATGCAGATCCTGCTCGAAAATGCCGGCGCACAGACCGGCCAGCTGCTGCTGGTGCGCGGCGAGCAGCTGGTTCTGGTGGCCGATGCGAGCGTGGGGCAGAAGGCGATCCATGTGCGGCAGTACCTGAGCCAGCCGCCGCCCGCGTTGCCGCTGCACGGAACGGGCGTGCCGCTACCGGCGTGGCCGGACTCGATCGTCAATTATGTGCAGCGCTGTCAGGAACGGGTGCTGCTCGACGATGCGATGCAATCGAATCCCTTTTCGGCGGACGACTATCTGGTCGGCCGACGCCCGAAGTCGGTGCTGTGCGTGCCGCTGATGCGGCGCTCGGCGATGATCGGCCTGCTGTATCTGGAGAACAATCTGGCCACGCACGCGTTCACGCCGCAGCGCGTCAGCGTGCTGGAACTGCTGGCGTCGCAGGCCGCGATCACGCTCGAGAATGCCCGCTTGTACCGCGATCTCGCGGAACGCGAAGCGCGCATCCGGCGTCTCGTCGATGCGAATATCGTCGGGATCCTGATTTTTCATCTCGAGGGTCCGATCTTCGAGGCCAATGAAGCGTTTCTGCGCATCGTCGGTTATGACCGCGACGACCTCGCGTCGGGGCGCATGCGCTGGACGGAGCTGACGCCGCCCGAATGGCGCGACCGCGACAACCAGCTGATTACCGAGCTGCTGGCGACCGGCACATTGCAGCCGTTCGAGAAGGAATTCTTCCGCAAGGACGGCAGCCGCGCATCGGTGCTGATCGGCGTGGCGATGTTCGAAGCGGGCGGCAGCGAAGGGGTCGGCTTCGTGCTCGATCTGACCGAACGCAAGCGCGTGGAAGCCGAAGCGCGCGTGAGCGAGCGGCGCTACCGCGAAGTGCAGATGGAACTCGCGCATCTGAACCGCGCCGCGACGATGGGACAGCTGACGGCCTCGATTGCGCACGAAGTGCAGCAGCCGATCTCCGCGGCCGCCACCTATGCGGCGGCCGCGTTGCGCTGGCTCAATGCCAAACCGCCGGATCTCGACGAGGTCAGGCAGGCGCTCGACACCATCGTCAATGAAGCAATGCGTGCCGGCGGCATCGTCGGCGGGATTCGCAAGCTGGTCAAGAAGGCGCCGCCGCGGATGGACCGGGTCGATCTCAACGAGGCGGTGCGCGAGGTGCTCGAACTGACGCAGGGCGAAGCGGCGAAGCACAACGTCGCGGTGCTGACCGTGCTCGGCGCAGGTTTGCCGCCGGTGCTGGGCGATCGCGTGCAATTGCAGCAGGTGGTGCTGAACCTGATCATCAATGCGATCGAAGCGATGAGCACGCGCGGCACGGGCTTGCGCGAACTGCAAATCTGCACGGCCGCGGAGCCGTTGCACGACGTGACGATTGCCGTGCGGGATTCCGGACCGGGGTTGAGCCCGACCGAAGTCAAGCGCGTCTTCGATCCGTTCTACACGACCAAGGAGAATGGCCTCGGCATGGGTCTGTCGATCTGCCGTTCGATCGCCGAGGCGCACGGCGGACGACTCCGGGCAAGCGCCAACGTGCCGCGCGGCGCCGTGTTTGAACTGGTGCTGCCGCGCGGCGAAGTGGCACGTGCGCCGTTCAGCGAGAACGAGGGGCTGCGGGTGACGTGAGAAAAAGTCGCAGATGCCGGCGCCGTTTCGGCAAATCCGGCCGCACTGCGTACAATACGCGCCATTGAACCCATCCGCGGAGCACGATTGCATGGCAATGAAAAAAACCGACCTTGAAAAGAACAAGGCGCTCAAACTGACCCACTCGATGAAGCAGACGCATTCCGAGCGTTTCGGCAAAGGCACGGCCGAAGCGCCGCCGGACCGGCGCGAGCAGCGCAAGCTGGACCAGGCGAAAGGGCTTGTGCCGTTCGCCTGCAAGCTCAATGCCGAACTGGTCAGCGCACTGAAGGAACGTGCGGCGACTCACCCGGAAGGCATGACAGGCCTGCTGGATGAGCTGCTGCGTCGCGGTCTGGCAGAAGACGGCGCAAACGCCTGATCGGCCAGCCGGGCGCAGATGGCGCATCATAGGCGACACGGTTCCGAGGTTCGGCTCACCCATCCGGCATCTACTCTTGCGAGACATCTGATGAACATAGCGATCAAGGCGGCAATGCTCGTCGCAGTAATCTGTCCGATGGTGAGTCAGGCCCGAACCGCGGGTTGCGACGCGAAGCGCGTATCGATAGAAAACGAAATCGCCTATGCGCAGGCGCACGGCAACGCCAATCGCGTCAATGGCCTTGAAACCGCGCTCGCGCAGATGAATGCGAACTGCACCGATGCCGCATTGCGCAGCGCCGCCCAACGCAAAGTGGATGACGCGCAGAAAAAGCTTGCCGAGCGCCAGCGCGATTTGCAGGAAGCGAAAGCGAACGGCAAGAGCGCGAAGAAGATCGCCGAGCGGCAGCGCAAGGTTGACGACGCGCATGCCGAACTCGAAAGCGCGCAGACCGCAGCATCGCAGTAATCGAGCCGTCGCAACGGCCGGGTGCGGCCGCCCGAATCGCGCGGCCGCTTTTTTTCACGCTTGTTTTCAACGTACCGGAATCATCTTCATGCAAGTGCTCGTCGATGCCGACGCCTGTCCCGCCGTGATCAAGGACATGCTGTTCCGGGTCGCGCGACGTGCCGAAGTGCAGCTGACACTGGTGGCCAACCAGTACCTGCGCACGCCGCCGTCGCCGTTTATCCGCTCGATCCAGGTGCCGGCGGGATTCGATGTGGCCGATGCACGCATCGTCGAACTCGTCACGTCCGGCGACCTCGTGATTACCGCCGACACGCCGCTCGCCGCCGCGGTACTCGCCAAAGGCGCCCATGCGCTCGACCCGCGCGGCAGCTGGTTTACACCTGAAAACATCCAGGAACGCCTGACGATGCGCGACGTGATGGACCAACTGCGCAGCGCAGGCGTCGATACAGGCGGCGCTGCACCGTTCAGCCCGCGCGACAGCAAGACGTTCGCGGCTCAGCTCGACCGCTTTGTCGCACGCCATTGCCCGCCGCCCAACCGCAGCGACCGCCCGTAGGCGACCCGTCCTGCCACCATGCGGCGGATCGGTGAACGGCCCCGGGGGCGTTCAATGCCACAATCCACCTGTTTCCGCTCCGCTCAGGAATCTTCATGTCAGATGCCGCCGCACGCACCAGACGCGTCGCTCCGCTGTTCGCGTTGCTGCCGTTTCTGCGTCCCTATGCGAAGCGCTGGGCGCTCGCCTTTCTCGCGCTGCTGACGTCGGCGGGCGCGACGCTGGCGTTGCCGGTCGCGTTCAAGTACCTGATCGACCGCGGCTTCGCGAGCGGCGACCGCACGCATATCGATCGCTATTTCATTGCGCTGTTCGTCGTATCGCTGGTGCTCGCCGCGGCGACCGCGCTGCGCTTCTACTGGGTATCGTGGCTCGGCGAACGCGTGACCGCCGATTTGCGGCGCGCCGTCTACGATCACGTGATGCGGATGAGCCCGCAGTTCTTCGAAACCACACAGACTGGCGAGGTGCTGTCGCGCCTCACCACCGACACCACGCTGATCCAGACCGTGGTCGGCACGAGCCTGTCGCTGGGGCTGCGCAATCTGTTGCTGGCGGCGGGCGGCATCGCGATGCTGGTCGCGACGAGCCCGGTACTGTCCGGCTACATCATCGCGACGCTGGTGATAGTGGTCGCGCCGATCGTCATCTTCGGGCGGCGTGTGCGGCGGCTGTCGCGCGCGAGCCAGGACAAGGTGGCGAATGCCAGCGCGCTGGCCGGCGAAGTGCTCAATGCGATGCCGACCGTGCAGTCGTACACGCAGGAGATCTACGAGGCAAAGCGCTTCGGCGGCGCAGTCGAAGCCGCCTTCGACACGGCGCTGACGCGCATCCGCGCGCGGGCTGCATTGACCGCGGTGGTGATCGTGTTTGTGTTTGCCGCCGTCGTGTTCGTGCTGTGGCTGGGCGCACAGGCGGTGCTGGCCGGCCAGATGACCGCGGGCCAACTGTCGCAGTTCATTCTCTATGCGGTGTTCACGGCGGGCGCCGTGGGCGCGGTTGCCGAAGTGTGGGGCGATCTGCAGCGCGCGGCCGGCGCAACCGAGCGGCTGCTGCAACTGTTGGCCGCGCGCTCGCCGGTGGAGCAGGCCGCGACGACCGTACCATTGCCCGCGCAAGGCGAAGGCATCCGTTTCGACAAGGTCAGCTTCCACTATCCGTCGCGGCCGGGCAGTGCCGCGCTCGCCGATTTCTCGCTCGACGTGCGTCCCGGCGAGCACGTCGCGCTGGTCGGGCCGTCCGGCGCCGGCAAGACCACGCTGTTTCAACTGCTGCTGCGCTTTTACGATCCGCAGTCCGGCAACATCCTGATCAACGGCGAATCGACCAGCCGGCTACCGCTTGCCGAGTTGCGCAAGGCGATCGGCGTCGTGCTGCAGGAATCGGTGATCTTTTCCGGCAGCGTGCTCGACAACATTCGCTACGGGATGCCCGACGCGACGCTCGCGCAGGTGCAACGCGCGGCGGAGATGGCGGCGGCCGCCGGCTTTATCGACCAGTTGCCGCAAGGCTACGACACGTTCCTCGGCGAGCGCGGCGTGCGGCTGTCCGGCGGACAGCGCCAGCGTCTGGCGATCGCGCGCGCGATCCTGAAGAATCCGCCGATCCTGTTGCTCGACGAGGCGACCAGCGCACTCGATGCCGCCAGCGAACGGCTCGTGCAAACCGCGCTCGACAACGCGGCATTGAACCGCACGACGCTGGTCATCGCGCATCGACTGGCGACGGTGCAGCAGGCGGACCGCATCGTGGTGATGGACCAGGGTCGCATCGTCGCGCAAGGCCGGCATGCGGAACTGCTGCAGCGGTCGCCGCTGTACGCGCAACTGGCCGCGCTGCAGTTCGGCGAAGCGCAACGCAAAGCGGGCGAGCCCGGCATCGTGCGCGCGCCGCTCGACGCCCAGTGAGTCCCGTTCGGTCGATCGCGTAGCGCATCGGCTGCAGCGCGCCGACGCGGCAAGCGGCTGGCTTGCCGCGGGGCCGATCTTTTCACAACGCTCGATTCGCAGCGTTCGTGTTCCCAAGCGAGGCTGAAAACGCCCGCGACCGATTTTTTCTCAACTCCATTGCCGCACCCCGGGCGCCGACACCGCATGTCGTCACGCGGCCCCGGTGGTGCACCCGCGGCAAGTCCGAGGAGATGACATGCTTTCGAAGGAAGATCTGAACCGCGCTGCGGCCACCATTTCGTTTGTGACCGCGAAAGCCACCAAGCACATTCTGAAATACGGCGCTGCCAACCAGTTGACCGATATCCTGAACGGCACGCCGTCGCGCCAGTCCGGCGTCAAGTTCGAAGGCGAGGAACGGGTGAAGGTGATCAGAGACTATCTGAGCCAGGCCGGCGTTTATCTGAACAACCCCGCTTACGGCATCGGCGAGATGGACCGCGGCGCTTTCGAGACTGGCTTTAGCGCGATGCTTGCCGCCTACTACCGGGCCGGCAACTGCGGCGAAAACTCGGCGGTCGCGTTCTGCCTGCTGGAGCAGCTCGCGCACGCGAGCCCGCTAAAGGATTGGCTGCTGGCGAACAACGTGAGCTTGCAATACTGGCGGCTTGCCACCACCGGCGACCACTCGTTCTGCGTGATCCGGCTCGAATGCGTCGACACCGCCACGCCGATGGAAATCGATCTCGGTCCGAACGCGATGGAAATCGACGATGAGCGGCCGATAGTGATTGCCGTACAGTCGGACCCGATCATCTGCGACCCTTGGGCGAAGGAAAAGCACGCGATCGACGTGGACAATTTTTTCATGAACAACCAGCGCGAGATTTTTTCTCTGGCATCGAGCACACTCGACGCGCTGCAGTCGTCGTTGTCGGAAAAATTCCGGCTCAATCCGGAGACCGGCAGGAGCCTGAATCTGATGGAATTGTCGTTCAACGTGTTCTGCAGTCTCGTGACGAGCGACAACAAGAATCCATCGACCTACCTGAAGAACAAGAAAGCGATCGCGGGCGCCCCACGCGCGCCGACCGGCGACGAGTGGCATACGCTGCATCCGGCCCGCGATGAGCGGGCCCTGCTGACCTTCGAAGAAGAAAACCTCAATTTCGATGCAGTGCCCGGGCAGAAGCAGTTCGCCATCACGCTCTACGAAAACCTGATCCGTTATCACCGGCATGTCTATTCCGTGCTGATCAACTATGTCGCGCACGGATCGCTGTTCTACCCGTACGCGATCAACTGATTCTCGACAGATTTTCGACAGCCACGCGATGGCCGGCCGAATCGATATCGGTTCGCCGGAGCAATCGCACGCCTGCTCAATCTAACGGAGGCACCATGCCCTGGATGACTGACCTGTTTTACGACCGAAGCCTGGACAGCGACGTGCGCGGCCCTTTTTCGTCGCGTCCGCTGAGCGAAATCTGCATACCGGGCACGCACGATTCGGGTTGCTACGTGGACCACGTGTTCAACGCGTGGGGGCGCACCCAGACTTTGAATGTTGCCGACCAACTGGCCGGCGGGATCCGTTACTTCGACATCCGGCCGTGCTTTTACCGAGGCGAAATCTACACGTATCACGGCTTCGGTTACTACGGCGACAGACTGGACGGCCCGCACGGCATCTTGAGCCAGATCAGAAACTTCATGCAGAGCCTGGCATCGACGGATAGAGAACTGGTCGTTCTCAACATATCGCACTTTTACAATTTCACTAACGTACAACATGACACACTGATTGATGTCATCAATGGCGAGATCGGCGGCTACATTGTGAGTCGAGCGCAGAGCCAGATTAATCTGTTCGACACGCCCTATGATCAGTTGCTGAGCGACACCCGCGGCGTCAGATCGCGCGTCGCCATTCTCTATGACGGAGCGCTGGATCAAAACCGGCTGGAGTACGTAGAGGAGCTGATAGACGCTGGCGGTCTGCCGGCAGGTTTCTTTGTGCTTGCTCCGAAGTACGCGATGCGAGGACGTGACATGTATCTGTTCGACCAGTACGCTAACCGGATGAAGGTCGAAGACAGCTTTCTTCGATCTGGAATGCGCAGCGATCAGCTCGAAAAACTGTGGCGGCGCGACGAATTCCCGTACACCAAAAAAGACTGGGCGAAGTCATTGGACGACCAGAACTGGTATCTCAATCGGCCGCGAGGCGTGCCTTCTACGCTCCATTTGCTGTCGTGGACCCTGACGCCGCAGCCCTTTAATCCGCTTCCTTATGCACAGCAATACGCCAATCCGGCGCTCTGTGAATTTTTCAGCAATCGGGAAAACTGGAGGAGTGAGTCGCGCCCGGCGGGCGGATATTACGATGCGCTATACGACCCGCAAATCAACATCATCTATACGGACGATTTCTCTTCCGAGACACACATCAATCCCGGCTCGCCATGGCACGGCATGGCGCTACCGGTGGCGATCGCGGCGCGCATCAACGTCGGCCCCGTCGGCCCGGAAAACACCTGGTAACGCGGAATCGAGTGTCGGCATAGATCGCCGCATTGCCGCATCCGGCCACCGCCCGCCGCGTCGGTGAGCGGTCTTTCAGACGCAGGTCGGAATCCCGCCGAGGTGTCGATTAGAATTGGCGACCATACGCCAACGGACATCGAACGCAACATGAAACGACAGCTCCTCGCCGCACTCGCCGCCACCTGTCTGGCAACCGGGGTTCAGGCGCAAAGCAACGATAGCGGCCCGCTCGCGACGCCCGCGGGCACGCTGCAATTCGCACGCGCCGGCGGCGCTTTCGTCGGCATGCTCGACAACGCGGTATTCGACCGCTTCGGCGCAAATACGCTCACGCATTTCGACGATACCGGCGGTGCCGGCGATCGCATCACGCGTACGCTGGTGCAGACCGATGCCGGTCCGGTGCTGTACGACTTTCGCGGGCGCGCGCCGGTGGTGCAGCGCACGGGCACGCGCATGACGGTCAAGCGCGTGTTCTGGCAGGGCGACGAAGTCGTAATGCAAGGTTCGCAAGGCTGGTTTCGCTTCAAACGCGGCGTGCTAACGCATCTGCAATCGTCGACGACGACGTATCATTGAACCCCGCTCGCTTCGAGCAATAACCCAACCTGGAAAGCAAGATGACCACCGAGATCAAGCTTTGGGGCTTCAACGGATCGACCTATGTCCGCACCGTAAGGATGCTGCTTGCGGAGAAGCATTTTACGAACTACGACCAGGTGCCCGTCAACGTGTTGAAAGGCGAGCCGCGCGAGGACGCACACCTGGTGCGCCACCCGTTCGGCAAGGTGCCGGTGGTCGACGTCGACGGGTTTCGGATCATCGAGACGACGGCGATCATGCGTTATCTCGACACCGTGTTGCCCGGCCCGTCGCTGATCCCCGCCACGCCGAAGGATCGCGCGCGCATGGACATGGTGACCAGCATCGTCGACGCCTATGGCTACGGTGCGCTGCTGGGCGTCGCCGGCTACTATCTGTTCCCGGATTTCATCGGCGGCCAGCACGACGATGCGCTCAGGAGCGCGCTGGAAAAGAGTCGCCTCGTGCTGAGCGAGCTGATGCGCATCAAAGGGAATTCGCCGTATCTCGCGGGCGACGCGTTGAGCATCGCCGACCTCTTTCTGGCGCCGATCATGGCCTACGTCATGCTTACGCCGCATGGCGATGAAATGCTGGCATTGCCGGGCGTCGGCGCGTGGTGGGAACGCGTGACCGCGCTGGAAAGCTTCCGGGCGACCGCGGGCTGATCGCGAAGCGATCGCGGTGGGGTTGTGGTGGGGTTGCGGCGGGGTCGCGCTGCGGTCGCAGTGCAGTCGCGCTGCGGTCGAGATAATTACTCGGCCCGCCGCCACACACCCGATGCCGGGCACACGATAACCCGTTCACCGTCGAGCCGCACATCCTCCGCGTCTTCATCCGCTTGCAACGAAACGGCAGGCCCGACGTCGAAGCGCACCTGCAGTGCTTGCGCAACCTGCGCCTGTTCGATCGGCAGCTCCCAGGTCAGGAAGATCTGCACGCAGTCCGGGTCTGGCGTGAAGTCGGCCGCATCGAAGCCGCGGCTGCCGCGTCGAATCACGCCATGCGGCTGGCCGGTATCGAAGACGATCGCGGTGCCGCGACGCAGCGGAATGCGAAGATCCAACGACGGAAAATGCACGTCGAAACCGCGGTCCTCGCTGACGAACAGATTGCAGAAGGCCGCATCGCCGTATTGCCGCGCGTCGTGGTGGTAACGCGCGCCACGGCAGGCCATCAGCGCGACGTCGCTGGACGCGAGCACGTCGGGCATGCCGAGCGCACGCGTCCAGTCGGACACCGCCTGCACGCAGCGCGTGTAGTCGGGCCAGCGCGCCCGCGCTCGCGCCAGCGGCATCGCTTCGACGTCGCCGGGTTCCAGCTCCATGCGCGACGAGGTCTCTCGGTCCCAATCGGCAGAGAGGCGCGCAGAGGGCGCCGGCACGTCGAGCAGGCCCGATAGCACGACGTCGCTTACGGATCGGCTGCGGATCGCGTCGCCGCTGCGGAAATGGGAGATCAGCATGGGTCGCGTTCGATGCTGTTCGGACGGGGGTTCATCGGCGCCATTGTAGCGATTCCACCCGATCGCGCTGGTCGTCGGCATCAGGACCGATGCGTCGACATCAAGCTGAGCGCCAATGCCTGCGCGACTTCGATGCCGTCGATCGCGGCCGAATAGATCCCTCCCGCGTACCCGGCGCCTTCGCCGGCCGGATACAGACCTTCGACGTTGATGCTCTGGTAGTCGTCTTTGCGTCGAATCCGGATCGGCGATGACGTGCGCGTTTCGACGCCGGTCAGCACTGCATCGTGCATCGCGAAGCCGGCGATCTTGCGGTCTATTTGCGGCAGCGCTTCGCGGATTGCGGCGATCGCGTAGTCCGGCAGCGCGCTGCTGAGATCGGTCGGCCGCACGCCCGGCTTGTACGACGGCGTCACGGAGCCGAGCGCCGTCGACGGCCGGCCGGCGATAAAGTCGCCGACCAGCTGCCCCGGCGCGTGATAATCGCCGCCGCCCAGTTCGAACGCACGCTCCTCCCATTTACGCTGGAACGCGATGCCCGCCAGCGGTCCGCCGGGATAGTCTTGCGGCGTGATACCGACCACGATGCCCGCATTCGCATTGCGTTCGGCGCGGGAATACTGGCTCATGCCATTGGTCACCACGCGCCCGGGTTCGGACGTCGCCGCGACCACCGTGCCGCCGGGACACATGCAAAAGCTGTACACCGCGCGCCCATTGCTGCAGTGATGCACGACCTTGTAGTCGGCCGCGCCGAGCTGTTTGTGTCCCGCGAACTTGCCAAAACGCGTGCGATCGATCAGCCCCTGCGGATGCTCGATGCGAAAGCCCAGCGAGAACGGCTTGGCTTCGATGTACACGCCGCGCGCGTGCAGCATCTGGAAGGTATCGCGCGCGCTGTGGCCGACCGCCAGCACCACGTGATTGCAGCGCAGCGTCTCGCCGTTCGACAGCGTCAGCGAGCGCAGCTTGCCGCGCTCGATTTCGATATCGTCGACGCGCGTTTCGAACCGCACTTCGCCGCCCTGCTGCTGGATCGCGGCGCGCATCTTTTCGACCATGCTGACGAGACGAAACGTACCGATATGCGGCCGGCTCAGATACAGAATGTCTTCCGGTGCGCCGGCCTTGACGAATTCTTCCAGCACCTTGCGGCCGTAGTGATGCGGATCCTTGATCTGGCTGTACAGCTTGCCGTCGGAAAAGGTTCCGGCGCCGCCTTCGCCGAACTGCACATTCGATTCAGGGTTCAGCACGGCCTTGCGCCACAGTCCGAACGTATCCTTGGTGCGCTCGCGCACGGTTTTGCCGCGTTCGACGATGATCGGCCGGAAACCCATCTGCGCGAGGATCAGCCCGGCGAACAGGCCGCATGGCCCCATACCGATCACCACCGGGCGCAGCGCAACCGGGCGCCCGGCGGCCTGCGCGACGAAGCGGTAGCTGATGTCCGGCGTCAGCCCGCAATGCGGCTTGCCGGCGAGCCGCGAGCGCGCGGCGGAAGTTGTGCAATGCCGGCCAGCATAAGCGCGTCGATATAAACGCCGCGTAAAAATACCGCGGTGTTCGGGCAAAGACTCGGCAAGAACCGGCAAGAATCTGACGAACCGCCCGGCACGGGCGCGTAGCGTCTTTCGCCCGGCCTCGCCAAACCATGTCGCCGTATGTCACGGCGGCCTGCGCAGCACGGCCCGCGCGGGTCCGCGGCCGGCGACATGGTTCGACATAACTTCCGCCTCGCGTACGCTTGCCCCGCTTTGTACAGTGCTGGCGTGGGACGTGATGACACGCGCATGAAATGGATGGCGCACCGCAAGCATCCCGGCCCCTAACTTAAGGGATGACCACCATGCCTCAACATTTCAAGCTGATCGTTATCGTCTCGCTGACCTTTGTCGGCGTCTCTCTGATCGAAGCATTAGTGATGTGCTGGCGGCACCGTCGCGGCCGCGGCGAGCGCTTCGACTGGAACGAGGCGTGGTTGTCGCTCGTCGATATGGTCGGTCGCCGGCTGCTGATGCTGGTGCCGTACTCGCTCGCCGCGCCGATCTTCGACTTCGTGTGGCGTCACCGCATTTTCACGGTGTCGCTGCACAGCGTGCCGACGCTGCTGCTGTTGTTCATCGGCCAGGAGTTCTGCTACTACTGGTATCACCGCACGTCGCATCGCGTGCGCTTTTTCTGGGCGACGCATGCGGTACATCATTCGCCGAACCAGTTGACGCTTTCCACCGCGTACCGGCTCGGCTGGACCTCCAAGGTGACCGGCAGCGTCCTGTTCTTCCTGCCGCTGACGTGGCTCGGCGTGCGGCCCGACATCGTCTATCTGACGCTGACGATCAACCTCTGGTATCAGTTCTGGCTGCACACGACGTGGATTCCGAAACTCGGCTGGTTCGAGTATGTGTTCAACACGCCGTCCGCGCATCGCGTGCATCACGCGTCGAATGTCGAATACCTCGATGCGAACTATGGCGGCGTGCTGATCATCTTCGACCGTCTGTTCGGCACGTATCGCGAAGAGCGCAGCGACTTGCCGTGCCGCTATGGTCTCGTGACGCCGACCCGCACCAGCAATCCGCTGAAGGTCGAATTCGAGCACTGGGTCACGCTTGTGCGCGACGTCGCGACCGCAAAAAATGTGGCGACTGCGATCCGGCACATCATCAAGCCGCCGGGCTGGCTGCCCGACGGCAACGGCGAAACGACCGAGGATTTGCAGCGGCGCGCACAGGTGCAGGTGGTGCAACGCGAAGCGAGTTCGGTGTGACGCAAGCGTGAGGCCGGCGCGTCACGCGTCGTGCGAAGCCACCTCACGCAGCTCGAGCGCGGCGCCCTGGTTGTTCTGCCAGGGCGCTGTCGCGAGTACCGAGGCCAGCACCATCAGCGCGCCTCCGGCCCAGCCCCACACCGACAGCTGTTCGCCAAGCCATGCATACGCGAACAGCGCACCAAAGGCGGGTTCGCTGCCCATCAGCAACGCCACGCGCGTTGGGCTGCTGCGCTTCACCGCAAAGTTCTGCGCAAAGAATGCGAACAGCGTGCACGCGAACACCAGATAGACGATGCTGATCCAGAAGCCGCCGTGCCCGGCCAGCGCCGGCAGCGCGGGCCACGGCTGCGACGGATACAGCAGCGCGACGACAATGCTGCCGAAGGCAACGGTGCCTGCCTGAAGGGCCGTGACCGACAACGGCGCGAGCGTCGAGTCGCGCATTACGCGCTTCGTCACGCAGACCATCAACGCGCGCAGCAGCGCGGCCAGCAGGATCAGCGCATCGCCGGCACCCGGGATGACGAGGCCGCCGCTCACCAGCGCGGCACCGGCCAGCGACAACAGCACCGCGATCCACTCGACCCGCGAAGGCTTTCTGCGCAGCAGCGCCCATTCGACCGGCGGCGTCAGCACCACGCACAAGCTGATCAGAAACGCAGCGTTCGACGCGCGCGTCAGCGCTATGCCAAACGTCTCGGCGAGCAGAATGCCGAGCAGCAGAACCCCGGTGCCGAGCGCGCCGGCCAGCTCGGTCGCCTTCGCATGGCGCAGCGACCGCAGCGTCGGCGACAGCACTGCAAACGTCAGTCCAAAGCGCAGCAGCAAAATGCCGAGCACCGGATAGAACACGAGTGCGTCTTTG
>DATLOW010000107.1:0-8338 GCA_035536055.1 Paraburkholderia sp.
ACTGTGCGTACACGCGGTTGGCCATCGTGTCGCGCGCCACCAGTTCCATCGGCGGCAGCTCTTTGGTTGCTACGCGTGTTGCCACCTCAGCCTCCGCACGGTATTTGTCTGAGATGTGTGACCTGTGATCACACTTGATGAGATGCAGTCTGCGCGGCGATGCAAGGTGCGTCAACTGGGGGAAAACACGGGGGATCGGGGTGCCGCTGGCGGGCGCGGATCCGGCTGAAATTCCTTGCGTATTCACGTTTCTGCTGCGTATAATCGCAGGCTCTGCTGATGAGGCAGAGCTTGTGAAGCAGCAAAGTGTTTCAGGTTGAAATAACGCGCAGTAAGTGTTGAGCAATCGGGAACTTGTAGTAAAAATCTCTTCACAAAGCGTGGTAACGTGGTTAGAATAACGTTCTTCGCTGATTTGGCCGGTAAGTTTGAGGTAAACCCCGGAAAAATGAGCGGAAATGACGGAATCTGCAAAGATTTTGTCCCCTTCGTCTAGAGGCCTAGGACATCACCCTTTCACGGTGAGTACAGGGGTTCGAATCCCCTAGGGGACGCCAGAATATCGGCGTTGCCTGCAGCGAAATGCGCAGGTGGTGCAGCTTGAGAGAATTAACCGACGCTCTCGGGCATGATAGAAAGACTGGAGTGGTAGTTCAGTCGGTTAGAATACCGGCCTGTCACGCCGGGGGTCGCGGGTTCGAGTCCCGTCCACTCCGCCAGATTGATGAAGCCCGTTAGGGTGCGCGTCGCAGTTGCGCCTCTCAGCGGGCTTTTTCATTAAAGGTGTAAGCGTAGTATTGCGTAGTACGTTGTCCCCTTCGTCTAGAGGCCTAGGACATCACCCTTTCACGGTGAGTACAGGGGTTCGAATCCCCTAGGGGACGCCAGACAACGGCAGTGTGCGGCAGGTGCGCGCGCTGCGGCTTGTGGAAGTTGACCGACGTCCGCAGGCAGGCAAGAGCAGCAACGGAGCGGTAGTTCAGTCGGTTAGAATACCGGCCTGTCACGCCGGGGGTCGCGGGTTCGAGTCCCGTCCGCTCCGCCAGATTGTCGAAAGCCCGCTGATTCGTCAGCGGGCTTTTTCGTTTACCGTTACGTGTCTGGCGTTGGCGTTTGCGGTGTTGGCCGGCGCGCCCGCCGGTAAGCGGCGCTGGGGCAATCAGCCATTGTCAGCGTAGTTCGCGTATCTTAACGTTGACCGACCCGCCCCTGACCCGCAACGCGCGATGCTCGACCCCACCGAAGAACCGTCTCCATTCCTGCTGCGCCAGGCCAGCATGGACGACTTCCCGTTCGCGGAGGCACTGACGCGCAACAACATGGGCGGCTACTATCGCCGGCATCATCTGGTGTGGCGCGGCGACCTGTTTCTGGCGAGCTGGCGGGAGTCGGAGAACTTCATTCTCGAAGCCGACGGCGAACGCATCGGCGTACTGCGCATTACCGAAGAGGGCGACTCGCTGCATATTCGCGACGTGCAGATCGCCGAAGGGCATCGGCGGCGCGGCGCGGGCACCTATCTGCTGAACATGTCGCACAAGTGGGCGCGCGCGCGCGGACTGCGCGAGTTGCAACTGCGCGTGTTCGTCGACAATCCGGCCGCGCGGCTTTATCAGCGGATGGGGTATCGGCTGGCGGGGCCGAGGCTTGCGCAGCTGGGGTCGATCCGGCATATGGCGCGGCGCGTTTGACGCGCTTTTGCGTGGTCGGGGCGAGCTGAGTGCGAGCTGAGTGCGAGCTGAGTGAGGCCGGGGTAAGACGTGAGTCCGGCCGTTGTGCAAGCGTCGCGCGGCCGGGTGCGCCTGTTGTGAAGCCGTGGCGCGCCCGTCGTGCCGTCGTTATCCGAACTCACGAGCCGGCCATGCCCGGCATCGTGTCATCGACCGCGTCATGCAAGTCGCCATCGCCATTCAATGCATGCTCCGCGCCGCGCATGATGAACGCACGCGGGCTCGCGCCGAACTGCCGCCGAAACATCGCCGAGAACGCACTCTGGCTTTGATAGCCGAGCTCCTGCGCCACCTGCGCGAGCGGCCGGCCGCGGTTCAGCAGCGGAATCGCACGCGCGAGCACCGCCTGCTGACGCCATTGCGAAAAGCTCACGCCGAGTTCCTGGCGAAACAGCCGTGCGATCGTCCGCGTACTCGCGCCGACGGCGGCTGCGGAACGCTCGAGAGAATCGGTGGCTGCGGGGTCCGCCAGCACCGCTTCGCACAGCGCGCGCAAGCGCTTCTCGGTGGGCATCGGCACGGAGAGCGGCAGCGGCTCGGAGCGCGTCAGTTCGTCGAGCGCGAGCGCGCCGAGCAGCCGCTCGCGGGCCGGTTCGAGTTCGCGGGTATCGAAGGCCGCAATCACCTCGCGCAACAGCGCCGATACCTCGACCACCCGGCATGCGTCGAGGCCCGGCGGCACAGCGTTTTCGTTCACATACAGCGTACGCAGGAACGCGGCTTCGACGATCACCACTTCGTGCAGCACGTAGGGCGGCACCCAGATCGCCCGCGACGGCGGCACCATCCACGTCGACTGCGCCGTGGTGACGCGCAGCACGCCGCGCGATGCATAGGCGACCTGAGCCCACGCATGCGTATGGCGCGCGACGCGTATGCCGGCGGCCATCGGCCGCGACCGCACGCGGATCGGATGGGTCGGCGTCGGCGCGAACTCGGGCGGGATATCGGCGAATTCGACGCGCGGCGGTGCGACGTCGGCAGGCGAAGCAGGGTGGCTCATGGCGAATGGAAATCCACAGATGTGGCGGCGTCGTGCATATTTTAGAGGCGATGCCGCGTGCAGGTGTGGGCGCTCGATGCCAACCGCGCAAGGCGCTCGCACAGGGCCTTCCCGCGCCGCGCGTTACCAGCGGCTCCCCGCTGGCGATATGGCGGGGCATAATGCGAGCGGCGTTTTTTGCGTCGACGCATGCGTGCGTCGTTTTGCGTGCGCTGGTGGTTGCCGCTGTCGCTTGCCGCTGTTTCGCTGCGGAACGCAACAGCGGCACCCACGCCGAGGCGCGCGTGTGACGCGGTCACGCGGCTGCACACTACTGCACGCGGCCGCGCGCTATCGCACGCCGCCACTGCGCGCCGTCGCGTCGACGCGCAAGGCTGTCGAGGCGCTTACAACGCGTCAACTGGAACAAGGAACCTACTGCGATGCAATACGTATTCGTGTACGGCACTTTGCGCGCCGGCGAAATCAACGATATCGGCAAGGCCGCGGCACGCAATGCGCTCGCGATGCCGATGCTGATCGGCGCGGCGACGCTGCGCGGCCGGCTGTTCGATTTCGGCAACTATCCAGGCTTTGTTCCCGACGACGATGGCATCCATGTCAAAGGCGACGTCTACCAGGTCGACGATAAGCTGGTGTCGGTACTCGATGAAATCGAAGAGGTGTATCCGGGCGAAACCGGCCTGTTCGTGCAACACAAGGTGAGCGTGGCGGTCGACGGTGCCACGCTCGATTGCCTGTACTACCCGGTGCAGGCCGATGCGGTACAGGGCCTGCCCGAGATCGGCTCCGGCGACTGGGTCGCCTATCGGCGCTCGCGCAGATAGGACGGCCTGCTCATACGCGGCCCGGCCGCTACGTCAGCTCTTCATACAGCGGCAAGGTCAGAAACTCGGCGAACTGCGCGGACGTCGACATCTCGCTGAAGATCTGCGCGGCGCGCTGATAGGTGCGCGTGTCGCCGCCGACGCTCTGACTGACCTTCGCCAGTTCCTCTGCCACCAGCGTATGCACCAGTTGCGCGGTGACCTTGCGGCCGTCGTCGAGCATGCCCTTCGGCGAGCGGATCCACTGCCACACCTGGGAGCGCGAGATCTCGGCGGTCGCGGCATCCTCCATCAGGTTGTGGATCGGCACGCAGCCATTGCCTGCCAGCCACGAACCGAGATAGTGGATGCCGACATTGATGTTGTTGCGCAAGCCCGCCTCGGTGATCGGCGTTTCCGGACGGAAGTCGAGCAGATCGGTGGCCGTCACGTTGACGTCGGGGCGCTGCTTGCCGAGCTGGTTCGGCGCATCGCCGAGCACCTTGACAAACTCTTCGAGCGCGACCGGCACGAGGCCCGGATGCGCGACCCAGCCGCCGTCGTAGCCGTCGGCGGCATCGCGCGCCTTGTCGGCGCGCACACCGGCCAACGCGCGTTCATTGGCGGCCGCGTCGTTGCGGATCGGAATCAGCGCGCTCATGCCGCCGATCGCCGGCGCATGGCGGCGATGACAGGTCTTCAGCAATTCCAGTGCATAGGCGCGCATAAACGGCACGGTCATCGTGATCTGGCTGCGCTCGGCGAGACAGAAGTCCGGGTCGTTTCTGAACTTCTTGATCGCTGAAAAGATGTAGTCCCAACGGCCGGCATTGAGGCCCGCGCTATGCTCGCGCAGTTCGTACAGGATTTCGTCCATTTCGAATGCGGCGAGGATCGTCTCAACTAGCACCGTTGCCCGGATCGTGCCGCGCGCAATCCCCATCGCCTGCTGTGCGGCGATAAACACGTCGTTCCACAGCCGCGCCTCGAGATGGCTTTCGAGTTTCGGCAGATAGAAGTACGGGCCGCTGCCGCGCGCCAGCAATTCCTTGGCGTTATGGAACAGATACAGCGCGAAGTCGAACAGGCCGCCGGATACGCGCTCGCCGTCCACCGTCACATGCTTTTCGTCGAGATGCCAGCCACGCGGCCGCACGATCAACGTCGCGACCTTATCGTTCAGCCGATACGACTTGCCGTTCTGTTCGAGCGAAATGGTGCGGCGGACCGCGTCCTTCAGATTGATGTGCCCGCTGATCAGATTGTCCCAGCTCGGCGCGTTCGAATCTTCGAAGTCGGTCATATACGCGTCCGCGCCTGAGTTCAGCGCGTTGATCACCATCTTGCGCTCGACCGGTCCGGTAATTTCAACGCGCCGGCACACGAGGTCGCGCGGCAGCGGCGCGATGGTCCAGTTGTCTTCGCGCACATGCCGCGTATGCGCGAGAAAGCCGGGACGCTCGCCGGCATCGAGGCGCTGCGCGCGTTCCGCGCGCGCAGCGAGCAACTGACGACGGCGCGGCTCGAAGCTGCGGTGCAGTTGCGCGACGAGTTGCAGCGCGGCGGGCGTCAGGATCGTTTCGAACTCCGGCCTAATGTCGCCGCTGATATGCATACCTTCGGGAAGCGTGTCGGTCATGATTTCTCCTTGATCTGTCGATGAATGGAATACGGTTTGCGACGCGTGCGCGCGCGATCGACAGCGCACGCCGCGGCGCGCGTCGCGTAGTTCGTCATACGGATGCGCGGGTTTTCGATATGCGGACAGACCCGCACGCGCGGCTTGCAGACTTTTTCGGCGCACTACAATCGATTGAGCAGGCCTGACGCACGGCCGATGCGCTTTGCAAACCTTTGGCGCAACGCGCGGCGATACCTCGGTAGAACCGCATGGCGAGGCGGTCGGCAGGTCTTTCAAGCACGCGCAGTCGACGACGGAGAGCCCCATGTTCAAGCACATCCTCGTACCGACCGACGGTTCCGAACTGTCGAAGAAAGCGATCGACGGTGCGATCGATCTCGCCCAGGCGGTCGGCGCGCGCGTCACCGCGTATGCATGTCTGCCGCAATATCCGTACTCGCCGTTTTCCGAGGTGGTGGTGGAGCCGCCGGTCGAGTTTCAGGACCGTAGCGAACGCGAAGCGCGCGACCATCTGCGCGCAGTCGAAGAGGCAGCGCGCGATGCAGGCGTCACCTGCACGAGTCAGACCAGCGTGCATCCGTCGCCGTATCTCGGCATCATCGAAGCGGCCGAGCGGGGCGGTTGCGACGTGATCTTTATGGCGTCGCACGGACGACGCGGCCTCGGCAGTCTGCTGATCGGCAGCGAGACGCAGCGCGTTCTCACGCATACGAAGATTCCGGTGATCGTTTATCGATGAAAGCACCGCAGGCGGCGAACGCGGCCGCGTGCGTGAAGCGGGAGGCGTGAAGCGGGCGGCGTGAATGAAGCGCGCGCCGGCAACGCGCCGGCGCGCAGGTACTGCCTCGACTACCCCCCTGAAGCCTGCCCTCTTTGCGGGGCTGCTCTACTGCTGATGCTCGTGCATCGTGCCGATGCGCTGATGCGCTGACGAATCGGCGGATTGCTCAGGCCACCTTCTTGTCGAAGAACTGTTCGTCTTCAGTCGAGCCGTGCAGCGCGGTGGTCGACGCTTCACGCTCGACCGTCTGCGTGACCGCATCGAAGTAGCCGGTGCCGACCTCGCGCTGATGTTTGACAGCAGTGAAGCCTTTCTCGGCTGCCGCGAATTCGGCCTGCTGCATTTCGACGAACGCGCTCATTTGCGTGCGCGCATAGCCATGCGCGAGGTTGAACATCGAATAGTTCAGCGCATGGAAGCCCGCCAGCGTGATGAACTGGAACTTGTAGCCCATTGCGCCGAGCTCTTTCTGGAATTTCGCGATCGTCGCGTCGTCGAGGTTCTTCTTCCAGTTGAACGACGGCGAGCAGTTGTACGACAGCAGCTTGTCCGGAAACTCCTTGTGGATCGCGTCGGCGAACTTCTTCGCGAACTCGAGATCGGGCTTGCCGGTTTCGCACCAGATCAGGTCTGCGTACGGCGCGTATGCAAGGCCGCGCGACACCGCCTGCTCGAGACCCGGCTTCGTCCGATAGAAGCCCTCGACGGTGCGCTCGCCGGTCAGGAACGGCTTGTCGTTTTCGTCGATGTCCGACGTGATCAGGTCGGCTGCTTCGGCATCGGTGCGCGCGAGCAGGATGGTCGGCGTGCCGCAGATATCGGCTGCAAGACGCGCCGCGGTCAATTTCGCGACGTTCTCGCGGGTCGGCACCAGCACCTTGCCGCCCATATGGCCGCATTTCTTCACCGACGCGAGCTGGTCTTCGAAGTGCACGCCCGCGGCGCCGGCTTCGATCATCGCCTTCATCAGTTCGAACGCGTTCAGCACACCGCCGAAGCCGGCTTCCGCGTCAGCGACGATCGGCGCGAAGTAATCGATGTAGCCTTCGTCGCCGGGGTTCTTGCCTTCCGACCATTGAATCTGGTCGGCGCGCGTCAGCGTGTTGTTGATGCGCTTGACGACCAGCGGCACCGAGTTCGCCGGATACAGCGACTGGTCCGGGTACATTTCGCCGGCCACGTTGGCGTCGCCCGCCACCTGCCAACCGGACAGGTAGATCGCCTTCAGGCCGGCCTTGACCTGCTGCATCGCCTGGTTGCCGGTCAGCGCGCCGAGGGAGTTGACGAATGGCTCGTCCTGCATCGCCTGCCAGAGCTTTTGCGCGCCGCGTGCCGCCAGCGTGTGCTCGACCGCCAGCGAGCCGCGCAGGCGGATCACGTCTTCAGCGGTGTAGCCGCGCTTGATGCCCTTCCAGCGCGGGTCGGTGTTCCATTGCTGCTGCAGCTCTTTTGCCTGTTGTTCGCGTGACATGGTGCACTCCCTTTTGAAGATGAAGATCGATCGGTGGGTGTCTCGTTTCGGCGAGCCAGATGGTCAGCGATGGTTTGCGTGGCATCTGGATCGCGAACTCTTATATAAGAGTCTAGGCAAAACACCTGGCGCGGAGAGCGGTCTAGCGAACCTTTTTTAATCAAAATTAATCGATAAAAATCATTGGTTTATAGTTGTTTTGCCGTATCGTGAAACGTGTTTTTCCATCCTGCAACCGCGCTTGTTGTGCCTTGCAACACGATTTTTTACGACGCAAAAAAATTTTTCGCATCGTGAAACACGGGGCGGGGCGAAAAAAAACCGACGCCGCAGCGTCGGTTTCTGGTTGATGCGGGGGTGATTAGCCGCGGCGCGGGTTGCGCGGGCCATCGCTGCGGCGTGCGCCGTAACCGCCGTCGCGCGAACCGCCGTAGCCTTCGCGATTGCCGTAGCTGTCGCCGCGCGAGCCACTGTAACCTTCGCGCGAGCCACTGTAGCCTTCGCGCGCGCCGGCCGATTTGTTGCCGGCGTAGCTGTTGCCGCCGCCGTAGCCGCCGCGGCTGCCGTTACCGCCGCCGTTGCCGCTGCCATTGCCCGAACCGGCGCCCGGACGACCGCCGAAGCGGCGTCCGCCATTGCCGCCGCCCGGACGGCCACGACCGAAGCCGCCGCGATTGCCCGCGGGCGGTGCCTTGCGCGGCTCGAAGCCTTCGATTACGTTGACCGGCAGCGGTGCGCGCACGAAACGCTCGATACGCTTCAATGCGCCTTGCTCGGCGTGATGCACGAGGCTCACCGCGATGCCCGAGCGGCCGGCACGGCCGGTGCGGCCGATACGGTGCACGTAGTCTTCGGCGAACTTCGGCAGGTCGTAGTTGAACACGTGCGTGATGCCCGGAATGTCG
>DATLOW010000108.1:0-14092 GCA_035536055.1 Paraburkholderia sp.
GATCTCGCCTGCAGGTTGCCATCGGTAATACGCAGCGTGAAATCGTGTACGCGCATCACCGCCGCAACGATGCTCAATCCCAGGCCCGATCCGGTCGTATGGCGGGCCTCGTCGCTGCGATAGAAGCGCTGCAACACCGCAGCGCGCTCGTGTTGCGGGATGCCGCGGCCATCGTCGGTGACTTCGAGCAACGGGCCGAGCGGCGTCTTGCCGAGCGTGACGCTGACCGTGCCGCCCAACGGCGCGAACTTGATCGCGTTGTCGATCAGATTGCTGAACGCTTCGAACAGCAATGCGCGGTCGCCGTGTATCGCTTCGACCGGTCCCGCCTTGACATGCCATGCGAGCTCGCGGCTCTCGGCGAGCGGTTCGTAAAGCTCACCGAGTTCCAGCACGAGTTCCTGCAGGTCGACGATCGCAAACCCGCCGCGGCGCTGCAACGTGCCGATCTCGGAGATACGCAGCATCGCGCGAAAGCGTTCGAGCAGACGGTCGGTTTCCGCGCGTGCGCGCTCGAGCATCTGGGCGCCGTACGGATCGTCCCTGACGATCGGGCGCTCGCCGAGATGGCCGAGCAGCGTGCGCACGTGCACGAGCGGCGTGCGCAAATCGTGCGCAATGCCGTCGCATGCGCCCTTGACTTCGCCCATCAGGCGTTCGACTTCGTCGAGCATGTGATTGACCAGATGCGCGAGCATGTCGAGTTCGTCGCGGCCGCCGATCGGCACGCGCTGGCTCAGGTCGCCAAGCGCGATGCCTTCGGTCACGCGGCGGATTTCGCGCACGCGCGCCAGTTGCCGCATGCCGAGCACGATGCTGCCGGCGGTCGCAACGGCCAGCGCGCCGAGTCCGCCGAGCACCAGCGAGCGCACGACCACTTCGCGAATCCGCAGTACCGAGGTCATGTCGCGCGCAACGACCAGGTGCATGCCGTTCGGCCGCACTTCGCCCATCGCGCGCATGATCGGCGCCGGGCCCGCGTCGCGCAGGCTCAACGTGCGGTGCAGCGTGTAGCCGCGGCGATCGAGCTGCAGATTCTCCGGCGGCACCAGCATATCGCCGCTGACGTAGGTGCCGTTGGCGAGAAACAGGCCGTAGTAGTTGGTGTGCATGCGCTCGTGTTCGAGCCGCATCTGGATCGCGTCGGGCAGGCGCCGGTCGGAAATCGATTCGAAGTAGGTGAGTTGCCACCCCATGATCGAATCGGTGTCGCGCTCGATCGCCCCGGTCGCGATCCACGCGACGAATCCGACCAGCAGCGTCAGCGAAATGCCGAACAGCGCGGTATAGCCGTACAACCAGCGAAACGATGCGGTATGCCATCTGCGGCTCTTGCTGCGCAGCTCGGTGGCAATAGGTCGACTTCTCACGGCAAAACCCTATCCGAGGATATAACCCGAGCCGCGCACCGTGCGAATCGTCGGTTCCTCGCCGGGCTGGTCGATTTTCTTGCGCAGCCGGCCCATATGCACGTCGATCAGATTGGTGCCGGGATCGAAGTGATAGCCCCACACCGCTTCGAACAGCATCGTGCGCGTGATGGTCTTGCCGGGGTAGCGCATCATGAATTCGAGGACCTTGTATTCGGTGGGAAGCAACGCGATCTCATCGCCGTTGCGATGCACCTTGTGCGCAATCAGGTCCATCTCGAGCCCGCCGACACGCAGCGATGTCTCGCGCGAAGCGAATGCCGCCTGGCGGCGGCGCAGCAGCACCTCGAGCCGCGCGGCGAGTTCTTCGGGATCGAAAGGTTTTGTCAGGTAATCGTCACCGCCAGCGCGCAGGCCGCGCACGCGTTCGTCGACGTCGCCTAGCGCGCTCAGCATCAGCACGGGGGTCTGGATGCCCACCGTGCGCATCGCGGTCAGAATCGACAGGCCGTCTACGCCCGGCAGCATGCGGTCGAGCGTGACGGCGCCGTAGCCGTCTTCCATCGCCCGCGCCATGCCGTCGCGCCCGTTGTCCACCCAGTCGACCTCATAGCCGCGCTGAGTCAGTTCAGTGATGATTTCGTTCGCAGTGACGGCATCGTCTTCCACCGCCAGAACGCGGACCTTGGTCATTTACGAAGCACTCCGTCGCGTCGGCTGGCGCGGCACATATGAGAGTTGTAAGTGTATCGCCGATAACACGTAATTCTCTGATCGTTTTCATGAAAAGAAATTTAACTAGCGGCAGGAATGCGCGCGCCCGCGGCGGCGCGCGCGCTAGCTCGTATGCAGCCGGTAGCCGAGGCGATTGACGGTTTCGATCCTTGCGCGCAAGCCGTGCGACTGCAGCTTGTGCCGCAGCCTCGATACGACCAGATTCACGCTGGCCGGTTCCACGCTTTCCTTTTCCGGCCACGCGTAACGGATCAGCCGCTCGCGCATCACTGGCGCATCGGCGTCGTACAGCAGACACTCGAGCAGCAGATACTCGCGGTGGGTCAGCAGCACGCGCTGCCGCGCTTCAACCAGCTCGCGCGTCAGCGGGTCGAGCTGCACGGCGCCGCCGCGTTGCCGCGCCCAGGCCGGCGCCGTGCGTTGCAGCACCAGCATGCGCTCCTGGATTTCCAGCATCGACCACGGCTGCACGAAGCACACGTCGGCGCCGGCGCGCAGCAGGCGCACGCGCTCGTCGCGCGTGGCGCGCGCCAGCATCACGAGGATCGCCGGCGTGTACGCGAGCTGGGCAAGGCGCTCGATATGAGTGACGAGCGCGTCGTACGACTCACCCGAAGGCACGCACAGAATCACGCAATCGAAAGGTTCGAGCGCCGCAATCGTCAGAGCATAGCCGACGTCGTCGACCACCTCCATGCTGTTGAGACTTTCGCTCAACGCTTTCAACAGATAACCTCGTTCGACATCCGAAGGGCAAGCCAGCAGCACTCGCATCCCGCGACACTCCCAGATTTCAATGATTTTGACAGGCACCCGCCGGCGATCGCCGCAGGCGCTACACGTCGTTAGTCCAGCAATTGACGACCACCGTGGTGCCTTCGCCGTCGCCGCCGATACGCAGCTCGAAGCCGTGCAGCCGGACGATCGCCGCGACGATGCCAAGCCCGAGGCCGGTGCCCGGCACATGGCTCGCGTGCTCGCCGCGATGGAAACGGCCGAGCACCGTGCCGCGCTCGTGCGGCGGAATACCGGGGCCGTTGTCGGACACGACGAATTGGGCACCGCGCGCGGCTGGCCGCACTTCGATACCGACCCGGCCGCCCGGCGGCGTAAACTTGATCGCATTGTCCAGCAGATTGGTAAACGCTTCGAACAATAACGCGCGATCGGCCCATGTCGGCTCGACACTGGCCGCGGTCACCGCGAGACGGATACCTTTTTCCTCGGCCAACGGCGCGTACAGTTCGTGCAGTTCGTCGGCAAGCGAAGGTAGCATGACATGCGCAAAGCCGCTGCGGCGCCGCATCGCGCCGATCTCCGAAATGCGCAACAACGCCGAGAAACGATTCAGGATGGCTTGCGTGTCGTCGCGAGCCGCGGCGAGCGCGGCCGCGATCGGCGCGTTGCCGTTTTCATCGGTCTGCCGCGCAAGATTTGCGAGCCTCATGCGCAAGCGGCTCAGCGGTGTGCGCAGATCGTGCGCGATGCCGTCGCAGGCGCCTTTGACTTCACCCATCAGGCGCTCGATCTCGTCGAGCATGCGATTGACCAGTTCCGACAGCATGTCGAGTTCATCGCGGCCGGTGACCGGCAGACGCTGCGCCAGCTCGCCGTTCGCAATCCGCGCCGTCGCATCGCGCATCGTCGTAAAGCGCCGCCGCTGCCGGCTGCTCAACATCAGCGCGGCGGCCAGACTGGTGCCAAGGAAAGTGAGCCCGCCGCCGATCAGCACGCGCAACAGTTCGTCGCGCACATGCCGGACATCGGAAAGCGTACGCGCGACCAGCAGCCGCGTGCCGTCTTCGCGCGTCTCGCCCATCACGCGCAGTTCGGGTTCGAGATTGCCGACCTGCAGCGCGCGCGTATGCCCGATCGTGTGTTCGTGCGGGCGGCCGAAACGGTCGAGCGACAGCGGGCCCGGCCAACGCTCGATATCGCCGGCGAGGTGCGTGCCGTCGGCCGCGAACAGCCCATAGTAGTTGCGGTGAATGCCGGTCTTGCCGAGTCGCGCTTCGATCGTTTCGACCAGTTCCGCGTCCGCCTTCGAATCGAAATAGCGCAGCTGCCAGCGTAGCCCGCTATCGGCCTCGCGCAGCATCGCTCGCGTGACCGAGTAGTCGATCACACCGAGCAGTGCCATAAACGACAGCGAGAATATCGCCGCATAGACGGCGAGCCAGCGGGCTGCCGACGTACGCCAGCGCGCGCCATGCGTAACCGGCTCGCCCGTATACGTGAAGGCCGCGTCGGCCCGCTCGCTGGCTTCCCAGTATCCAGGCTCTGCCGCGCCGGGGACGCCCGGCGCGGCTTCGGCCGTCGCTTCGGTGACGCATATCGCGGTTGCGCCGGAACGCCCGGCGGAGGAGGCCGATTGCCGCCGTACACGCGGATTGACTGATTTCATGAATGGCTGTGAACCGGAGAACTTACGTGGAAGCGAATCATGAGCCGCGTTGCGATCATAGAGCGTCGGTGTACTGAGAACTGCATCACGATGATGAACACCGCGTTAAGTTTACGGTTGAATGGTTCGTGCTGCATTCATCGGCCCGAGACCTGCATCGCGACGGCCGCAGCGCCGCGTGCAACTGCGTTGTCGGTCGGCGGCAAGGTCTGATCCGGCGCCGGCAGGTCGCTGCTGCTCCAGCCGCCGCCGAGCGCACCGATCAGACCGATCGACGCCTCCACCCGGCGCGTATGCAGTTCGACTTGCGCCACCTGCGCATCGAGCGCCGCGATCTGCGCGACCGTGACGTTCAGATAGTTGTCGATGCCATCCTCATAAAGCTGCATCGCCAGCTTTTGCACCTTGACCGCCGACTGCAGCGCGTCGTTCTGCTGCCGCTCCTCGTCAGCCAGCCTCGACGACAGCACGAGGTTGTCCTCGACCTGCTGGAACGCCTGCAACACGGTCGAACGGTACTGGTCGCCCGCCTGCGTGAAACGCGACCAGCTCGCCTGCAATTCCGCGTGGCGCAGGCCGCCTTCGAACAGCGGCAGCATCGCCGACGCGCCGACCGACCACAGGCTGTTCGGCAGCGACGCGAGTCCGAAGCCGCTGTCTTCGAAGCCGCCGACCGCGCTCAAACGGATATTCGGATAAAACGCCGCGCGCGCCACGCCGATCTGCGCATTCGCCGCCGCCATCACGCGCTCGGCCGCGGCGATATCCGGCCGCCGTTGCAGCAGCGACGACGGCACGCCGGCCGGCACCCGCGGCGCCGCCATGCGCGGCGCCGGCTGCGGCGGCAAGTGGAAGCTCGCCGGGTTCTGGCCGGCGAGCACCGCGATCGCGTGTTCGAGCACGTCGCGTCTGGCCAGCACGTCGGTATCGGCCACCTGTGCCGTCGCGAGCTGATTCTCCGCGCGCGCCACGTCGAGGCCGGCGGCAATCCGGTCGGCGAGCCGCATCTGCGTGATGTGCGCGGCGGTCTGGTAAAGCCCGATCGCCTGGCTGAACACCGCATGTTCCTCGTCGAGGCCACGCAGCTGCGCGTAGTCGGAGGCCAGCTCCATCTCGAGCCCAAGCCGCGCGCTCGCCACCTGTGCCGCGCTCGCCTGTGCATCGTGCATCGCGGCGCGCGTCATGTTGCGGGTCTGCGACCAGAAGTCCGGCTGCCACGTCAGCGCCGCCGCATACTGGTTGGACGACTGCTGCAGCGAGCCGTCGATATGGCGAAACAGCGTATGCGCCGATTCCTTGTTTTCGCTGACGCCCGCGCCCACACCGAGCTGCGGAAACAGTCCCGCGCGCGCCTCGCCGACCGCGTCGCGTGCCTGCACATAGGTTTGCAGCGCGGCGGCGAGATCGGGATTGGCCGCATCGAGCTGCGTCTCGAGCGCGTCGAGCTGCGCATCGCCGTACATCTTCCACCACGGGCCATGCTGCAGCTGTTCATCCGGATCGGCCTTGACGAACGGGCCGCTGCCCTGGTAACTGGTCGGCAGCACCATCTGCGGCGGGTGATAGACCGGCGCGAGTTCACAGCCGGCCATCAGCAGCGGCAGGGCAAGCGCCGTGCCGAGGCGGCACACGCTGCGCCGGGCCTTCATGCGGCACCGCCGGCGGCCGCGGCCGGCTTGCCAGCACCGGCGGCAAGATTGGGCGACAGGCCCGCGGCGGCCTGCACCACATGGACGGTCTGACCGTCCAGCAGACCGGCGGAAGGGCTCAGCACCAGCCGGTCGTGGCGCGACACGCCCGACAGCACCTGGACCGTGCTGCCGAAGTTCAGCCCCAGCTTGACGTCGCGCAGATGCACGCGCCGGTCCGCGCCGACCACCGCGACCTGGGTGCCTTGCGAGCGGAACAGCAGCGCCTGCTCGGGCACCACCGGCGTCTTGCGATCGAGCGGCACGTCGAAATGCACTTCCGCATACGAGCCCGGCCACAGCAGATGGTCCGGGTTCGGCACCAGCAACTCGGCGACCACCGTGCGGGTTTGCGGATCGAAGGCATTGGCCGACGTGTCGAAGGTCGCCTTGAACTGGCGTTGCGGATACTGCGGCAGCGTCAGCGTCGCGGTCAGACCTGGATGCAGGATCGCGGCATCGTCCTGCGGCACCGACACGAACACGCGCACTTCGTGGATGTCCGCCACGCTGAACAGCTCGTCCGCGCTGCCGCGCGAGCCGACGTCGCCGCCAGCCGCGTTCACGTAGTTGCCGACGTCGGTCTTACGTGAAGTCACCACGCCGTCGAACGGCGCCTTGATCTGCGTGAACCCCTCGAGCACCCGATAGCGGGCAACCTGATGACTCGCCGCTTTCACCTTCGCGCCCTGCGCCTCGGCATCGGCGGCTTTCACGTCGACCTCCTGCTGCGACACCGCCTGCGTGCCGGCCAGCGCCTGCCAGCGCCGCGCCGTCAGTTGCGCGAGCCGGTAGTCGGTCTGCGCGACGCCGAGGTCCGCCAGCGCGCTTTGATACTGTTCGTCGACCGTCGGCGCATCGATCGTGGCGAGCAGATCGCCAGCCTTCACCGGCGCGCCATAGTCCTTGTACCAGTGCTGCACATAGCCGGACACCTGCGCGTAGATCGGCGCCGCATGGTACGCGCGCACCGTGCCCGGCAAGGTCAGCGCGCGCACCGGCGGCCCGTCGGCCGGCGAGACCAGCTGGACTTGCGGGACCGCTTCGTCGGCGGCGACGTCGCGCAGACTCACCATCTGCAGATGCCGCTGCGCCACGCCCACCGCAACCACGCCGCCCGCGACCAGCGCCAGCACCAGCAGCCAGCCGCGCGGACCGAGCCGGCGCGGTAGCGTTGCTTCGCGATTCGCACTCATGACTGCACCTCATCGGCCGGGCGCTGGTTGCGATGCAGCAGCGCAAACACACACGGTACGAACAGCAGCGTCGCGAAGGTCGCAAACAGCAGGCCGCCGATCACCGCGCGGCCCAACGGCGCGTTTTGCGTGTTGCTGAACGACATCGGCAGCATGCCGACGATCATCGCCAGCGCGGTCATCAGCACCGGCCGGATACGGCCGAAGCCGGCCTCGATTGCAGCCTGCACCGGCTTGCCGTGCTCCGCGAGGCGTTCTCGCGCGAACGACACGACCAGAATCGAGTTGGCGGTCGCCGTGCCCATGCACATGATCGCCCCGGTCAGCGCGGGCACCGAAAGCGTCGTGTGCGTGACGAACAGACTCCAGCCGATCCCCGCGAGCGCCGCGGGCAGCGCCGTGATGATGATGAACGGATCCAGCCACGACTGGAAGTTCACGACGATCACGAGGTACACGAGCAGGATCGACAACGCCAGGCCCGCCAGCAATTGCGAATACGCGAGGCTCATGGTTTTCGCCTGGCCGCGGATATGGATCGACGCACCGTGCGGCAGCGCGTGCTGCATGCCGGATACGACGCGCGCGACGTCACCGTACACGCCGCCCAGATCGCGGCGCTGGTTGCTCACGAAAATATCGATGGCCGGCAGGATGCTGTAGTGCGAGGCGAGCAGCGGCGTGCCGGTCTGCGTGATCCTGCTCAGCGCGCCGAGCAGTTGCGGGCGCTGCGACGCCGCGCCGGAGCCGTCGATAGGGATGGTTTCCAGGTCGTTCATCGAAGTCAGTTGGTTTTGAGGGGTTTGCAAATTGACGAGGTGCGACACGCCGTTCGCCGTGTCGAGCCAATAGGTGGGGGCGGTTTGTCCGCTGCCGGACAGCGTCGCGAGCGTGTTGTCGGCAATGTCGGCCTCAGTGAGATCGATGCCCGAAGCAAAAGAACGCGATGCAGCGATCTTCAGCGTCGGCTCGTTGAAGGCCTGCTGGATATGGACGTCCGCGGCGCCCGGAATACGCTGGAGCCGCGCGGCCAGCTGTTGCGCGTACTCATAATTGGCCTCTTGCCCGCGTCCGGCGATCTGGATGTCGATCGGCGCCGGCAAGCCGAAGTTCAGGATCTTCGCGGTGATGTCGCCAGGCAGAAACGTAAACGTCGTGCCCGGAAACCGTTTGGGCAATTCGCGGCGCAGCCGGAAGCGATAGTCGTCCACCGGCGAGCGCTCGCTCTTCAGGCTGATCGTGATGTCGCAATCCTGCGGACCGATCGTACCGGTCGCGCTGTACGCCTCGTTGATGCCGCTGACCGGTAAGCCGCAGTTATCGAGCACGTTGGTCACCTTGCCGGGCAGAATGTCGCGCACCGCGCCATTGACGAGCACCGCAATCTTCGACGCTTCTTCGAGACGCGTGCCGATCGGCGCGCGCATATGCATGTCGATCTCGCCCGACTTGATGCCGGGGAAAAAATCCTGGCCGAGCAGGGCGACCAGCCCGAGCGACACCAGCGCCGCCGCGGTGAATACCGGCACGAACACGCGCCGTCTGGCGACCACCTGGGTCAGCACTTCCGAATAACGGCTACGGAAATGCTCGAAGCCACGCTCGAAGCGGCGCTGCAGGCGCGTGGGCCAGTTCGCCGCATGCGCCTGAGCATGCCCATGCCCGCCGACCTGGCCGCGCAACAGCCACGCCGCCATCGTCGGCACCAGGGTCCGCGACAGGATGAACGACGCGATCATCGCGAACACGATGGCTTCGGCCATCGGCAGAAACAGGTAGCCCGCGACGCCGCCCAGTTCGAACAGCGGCAGCCAGACGATGCAGATACACAGCGTCGCGACGAAGGTCGGCACCACGATCTGGTTAGCCGCCGCAATGATGCCCGCTTCGAGCGGCGCACCGGAGGCGAGGTGGGTATCGATGTTTTCGATCATCACGGTCGCATCGTCGACCAGAATACCGACCGCCAGCGCGAGGCCGCCCAGCGTCATCACGTTGATGGTCTGGCCCAGCCACGACAGCATCAGCACCGAGCACAGGATCGACAACGGGATCGAGGTCGCGACGATCAGCGTGGAGCGCCAGCTGCCGAGAAACAGCAGCACCGTCAAGCCGGTCAGCAGCGCGGCGGTCACCATTTCCTGCACGACCTCGGCGACCGAGTCGCGCACGAAGCCGGACGCGTCGTTCAGCACCTTGATGTGCACGCCGGCCGGGAGCGTCCGGATAATGCCCGGCAACGCCTTCTTCACACCGTCGACCACCGCGAGCGTCGATGCGTCGCCGCTCTTGAGCACCTGGATCAGCACCGCCTGCTGGCCCTTCACCAGCACCGCATTGGTCTGCGGCGGCGAGCCGCGGTGCACGTACGCGACGTCGCGCAAAAACACCGTCGCGCCGTTGACCGTCTTGATCGGCAGATCGTTGAAGGTCGACACGCGCACCGGGCTCGCGTTGGTCTCGACCATCCAGTCGAGCGCGCCGACTTTCTGGTCGCCGGCCGGCAGCACCACGTTCTGCTCCTTCAACGCATTGGCGACGTCGGCGGCCGTCAGGCCGTGTGCCAGCAGCCGGGTCTGGTCCAGATCGATCTCGACGTTCAGCGACGCGCCGCCGTAGGGCGTCGGAATCGCGGCGCCGGGCACCGACACGAGTTGCGGCCGGATCAGGTTCGACGCCATGTCGTACACCTGCGACGCAGTCATGCCCGACGCCGACACCTGCAGGTCCAGCACCGGCACCGACGACGCGTTGTACGACAGAATCTGCGGCGGCGTGATGCCGGCCGGCATCTGCTTGAGCACCGTCTGCGAAATCGACGCGATCTGCGCCTGCGCGGCCGCGACGTCGGTGCCGGGCCGGAAGAAAATCTTGACGATGCCGCGGCCGTACAGCGACTGACTCTCGATATGCTCGATGTTCTCGACGGTGGTGGTCAACGCGCGCTCGTAGTAATAGATCACGCGTCCGGACATGTCTTGCGGCGACAGGCCGTTGTAGGTCCATACGACCGCGACCACCGGGATCCGGATGTTCGGGAAAATGTCGGTGGGCGTTTTCCTGAGCGCCGTGACGCCGAACAGCACGATCAGGATGCTCATCACCACAAACGTAAGCGGGCGCCGCAGCGCGATCAGAACAAGCGCATTCATCGTGACGGTAGAAGCGTAGAAGAGGGCGGCCAGACCACGGCTGCTTGCCCGGCGGGCGACGACGATAGCGTGGTGGCGGTACGCACTCAGGCGACCAGCATGTAGCCCGAACCGCGGATCGTCCTGACGACGCGGCCCGCGCCCGCCGCGCTCAGCTTGCTGCGCAGACGGCTCACATGCACGTCGATGACGTTGGTGCCGGGATCGAACCGGTAGCCCCAGACTGCCTCGAAGACCATCGTACGGGTCACGACCTGACCGTGACGGCGCATCAGATATTCGAGGATGCGAATCTCGGTCGGCATCAGTTCCAGACGCCGCGTGCCGACCCGCGCTGTGCGCCCGATCATGTCGAGCTCGATGAGGCCGACCTGCAGCAGCGTTTGCGCGGTATCACGCCTGCTGCCGCGGCGGCACAGCACGTCGACGCGCGCCGCGACTTCGTCGGCCAGAAATGGCTTGGCGAGGTAATCGTCGCCGCCGGCGCGCAGTCCGCGGACCCGCTCGTCGACGCTCGACATGCCGCTTAGCAGCAGCACCGGCGTGTCGATACCGGCCTCGCGCATCGCGGCGAGCACGCTCAGCCCATCGAGATCCGGCAGCAACCGGTCGAGCGTCACGACGTCGTAGCTGTGCGCCATGATTTTGACGAGTCCGGCGCGTCCGGTGGTGGCAACCTCGACCTGGTGTCCGGCGGGGGCAAGCGAAGCCAGAATTTCTTCGAGAATTTCTTCATCGTCGTCGATCGACAGAATGCGTGTCATACGGTGTCCGGATCGTTGCTGGTGCCATGCAGGCGATGAGCGATGATCGTCGATCGACTTTAACGATGCGGGATGATCAGCATGAATTGTCTTTAATGTCTTTCAGCGCGGTGAACCGGTCTGCAATCACGCTCCTAAAACATTTTTAACCGTGACGAAGCTTTCGTTACGCACGCGCGGCGTTAAGGTTCGTTCGCGTCGGCGAGCGGTCCGCCGTTCGCTCAAAAATGGAGATTGATATGAAGCGCTATCTGTTGACGGCCCTGCTGCTCGTGAATGCCGCTGCGCACGCCGCGCCCGGAATCCATTTGACTCCGCAGCAATGCACCAGTTATCCGTTCGTCGTGGGGCAGCACAAGGTCACGCACAAGGATCTGATACGCGAACTCGAGGAACTCGAAGCCGAGGGGTACTCGATCGACGACAACAGCGATGACTATCCCGACGATCTATGGGCGGCGCAGGACAAGTTGAATCAGGACTACCAGCGCGACTGCGTGCCGCATCAGACAGCCGAGCTGCCGCACGCGGGATAGCCGGCGCGACCGGGGCGCGGGGCGAAGCCGTCCGTCGCGCCTGGTCGCTTTTCAGCGGCTACGCGGACTCGCGGCCACAGCAGCAATAGCGGCGGCAACGACGGAGGAGGGAGCCGGGACGGCGCCGGCTATTCGCCGCGGATGCCAGATGCGCCGTTCGTCGCCATCTCGATCAGTTCATCGAGCGCCGTCGTCGGAATCGCGAATCCGGTCCAGCCGAAACCGCCGTGCCGCAGAAACAGCACGACGCCGTCGATCATCGGATAAGGAATGGCGCGCCAGCGCGGCTCCAGCTCGACCGCGTAGCAATCCTCGCGCGATACGTTGCGATTTACTTCAGGCCGCAGTTCGCATCGGAGCAGGCCGAGCTGCTCGATCAACCGGTCGACTTCGGACGCGCCTAGCAGCGCGCTATGGTCGCCGAGGCGAATATGGAGTTCCTGGGTGCCGAACTCGTTGACGAGTTCCATCTCGACGTCGGACTGCATCGGCGACTCCTGCGCAATAGCGGCTGATCGGAAGGGGTGAGGGCGCGTATCAGTGCAGCGCGTCGGCAAGCGCCGCCCGCTCGCGAGTGGGTGCGGCCTCGCGCAGATCCCGGCCAAGCGCGACCAGTTGCCGCGCCGACAACGCGAACCCGGACCAGCCGATGCCTTCGTGGCGCATCAGCAGCACCAGTCCGCCGTCGGTGCCGTGCGGCTCCGCATACCAGCAGGGGTCGATTTCGATGTGGTAGCGGTGCGTGCGCGACATCTGGTCTGGAACCGCTTCGCGCATCGTGGCGCGGAACAATGCCAGTTTTTCGATCAGCGCTTCCGCTTCCGCGGCATTCAGCAGCCGGGTCTGTTCGCCGATTGAAATCTTCAGCATCGTCTGGTCATGGTCGCGCAGCAAATCTATGTG
Source organism: Paraburkholderia sp. (assembly GCA_035536055.1). Classification (GTDB taxonomy): domain Bacteria; phylum Pseudomonadota; class Gammaproteobacteria; order Burkholderiales; family Burkholderiaceae; genus Paraburkholderia. The sequence continues at coordinate 12,749 of DATLOW010000108.1, forward strand.
CAGGGGACGTTGCATTCGTCACGCTCCGTGGGGTCGACAAGGTGGCGTTACCTTAGCTCGCCGCGCCTGACGGCTTCAACAGCAGCTGAATGAAGAAATTTTCATGCTCGGCGCGCGCGCGTGGCCGCGCACCTCCAGCGGCAACGGCTTCGCGACACTGGCATTGCAAGCGCCTTTCTGGTCGTTTCCTGCAATTCTCAATTTAAGCGCAAGCGGATTGCGGAGAAAATTGGCTTCATAGACTTGGTCCGGCTGTTAATCGCGTTTGCATATTCACGCAGAAAAGCAGTCTTGAAGATTCGCGATGCCGATTTATTCATTGAAACCAGAACCGAGACCGGTCTATGAAAAACACCCGCTGGAACCTGTGTGCGATCCCGATGATGCTGCTATGTAGCGGCGCGTATGCGCAAAGCAGCGTCACGCTGTACGGCCTGATCGACGAGGGCATTAACTTCACGAACAATCTCGGCGGCGCTCACGCGGTTCAGACGCGCAGCGGCGACACGGCAGGCAGCCGCTTTGGCCTTTCGGGCAATGAGGATCTGGGCGGCGGACTGAGTGCCGTGTTCCGCCTCGAGAATGGCTTCAATGCGAGCAACGGTGCGCTCGGCGAAAACGGCCGCCTGTTCGGGCGTCAGGCCTACGTCGGGCTGCAATCGAACCGCTACGGGACGCTGACGCTCGGACGCCAGTACGATCCGACAGTGGATCTGTTCAGCGCAGTCACCGCAGCAGGAAACTGGGGCGGCGACGTGGGGGCGGTGCCGTTCGACAACGACAATTCAGACTGGGATTTCCGCGTCGACAACTCGGTCAAGTACGTGACGCCGGAATATCGCGGCTTCACCGGCGAGGCGATGTATGGCTTCAGTAATGCAGCGGGGGGCTTCCAGAACAACCGGATGTATAGCGCGGCCGGACAATATCAGCACGGCGGGCTGACCGCGGCGCTTGCCTATATGCGGATCGATCACCCGGGCTCCGGGACGAATGGCGCAGTGTCCGACGACGCCGTATTCACCGGATCGTCACAGCAGAACCTGGATGCCGGCATCGCGTACAAGCTGAACAAGGTGCAGGTGGCGGCCGCGTACTCGCATACGTCGGTCGGCGATCCGACCAGCAATGCGTTCCTGGGCGGCACGGTGAATGCGCCGAACGGCGGCGCGTGGACGCGCTGGAACTTCGACAATTTCCAGCTGAGCGGCGAGTACTATTTCCAGCCGGATTTCTGGCTCGGCGCCTCCTATACGTACACGCTCGGCAAGCTGTCGAGCACGACGGGCGACTTCAGCCCACGCTGGCATTCGGTGGCGTTGATGCTCGACTACGATCTGAGCC
>DATLOW010000109.1:0-12023 GCA_035536055.1 Paraburkholderia sp.
GCCGAGACCGCCCGAGTTGATCCAGCGGCGCGGCTTGTTGAAGCGGTAGAACTGCGCGGCCCACATCTGGTGCTGGCCGACGTCGGAACACACGAACGCGTTGCCGTCGGTCAGTTCCCACAGCTTTTCGACGACGTACTGCGGCTTGATGATTTCGCTGTTGCGGTCGAACTTCAGGCAATCCTTCGAGCGCCAGCCTTCGATGTCCTTCCACCATTGCGCGAGCGCCTCGGTGTCCGGGCCATGCTCGGCCGTCTGCAGCTGCTCGATCAGCTCCTTCAGCACTTCCTTCACGTCGCCGACGATCGGAATATCGACCTTCACGCGCTTCGAAATCGACGACGGGTCGATGTCGATGTGAATGATCTTGCGCGGCCGCGACGCGAAGTGCGCCGGATCGCCGATCACGCGGTCGTCGAAGCGCGCACCGATCGCGATCAGCACGTCGCAGTGCTGCATCGCCATGTTCGCTTCGTAGGTACCGTGCATGCCGAGCATGCCGAGGAATTTCTTGTCGCTCGCGCGATAGCCGCCCAGGCCCATCAGCGTGTTGGTGACCGGATAGCCGAGCAGATCGGCGAACTGGTTCAGCTCGCGCGCCGCATCCGCGAGGATGATGCCGCCGCCGGTGTAGATGTACGGGCGCTTGGCCGTCAACAGCAGCGACACCGCCTTGCGGATCTGGCCCGAGTGGCCCTTGGTAACCGGGTTGTACGAGCGCAGCGCGACGGTCTTGATCGGCTCGTACGCGCACGGCGCCTTCGACACGTCTTTCGGAATGTCGATCAGCACCGGGCCGGGCCGGCCGGTACGGGCAATGTAGAAAGCTTTCTTGACGGTGGCGGCCAGATCGCGCACGTCCTTCACGAGGAAGTTGTGCTTCACGCAGGGACGCGTGATGCCGACCGTATCGCATTCCTGGAACGCATCCTGGCCGATTGCCGCGGTGGGCACCTGGCCGGTGATGACGACCATCGGAATCGAGTCCATATACGCGGTGGCAATGCCGGTAACCGCGTTGGTCACGCCCGGACCCGAGGTCACGAGACACACGCCGACCTTGCCGGTCGAACGCGAGTAAGCATCGGCGGCGTGCACCGCGGCCTGCTCGTGGCGCACGAGAACGTGCTGGAACTTGTCCTGCTTGTAAAGCTCGTCGTAGATGTAGAGCACCGAGCCGCCGGGATAGCCCCAGACAAACTCGACGTCTTCGTCAGCGAGTGCGCGCATCAGCACCGTGGCGCCGATCGACTCAGCTTCGTGTTGGGGTGTGGTATCCGACGTGGAGAATTCCGCGCTGGGCATATTCATCATTCACCTTTCGAATTTTCGGCAAAAAATTGATCGGGTGCTCTCTGCCGGGCTTGTGGCTCGGGTTCAAGCGGCGCGTCCAGTTTGACCGGCAGACTTCTTGGGCCTGCCTCAAATGAGACTAGTCACTTATATTGCGAACCTGCGACGATAGCGGTAAGCCGCGGCGCGGTCAAGCAATAATTTCCTTGACGATCAACGGCTAACGGGTATAGCGAGCCCATTCGGAATTATTTTCGAGATCCTTGCATTGCCCGGTTTTCCCCAGGCCGACGCGAAACTTTGTTAGCATCCGCGAGTTTTACGATATTTTTCGGCCGCTCCGCGCGCGCCGCTCTTTTTGACCGACCCGCCGCCCGAACGCGGCACCGACCCAGCACGGATGGCATCAGACAAGGAACTCGCCGATTTTCTGGCGGGCGTCGAAAGGCGCGCGTTCAAACAGACGGTCTACGCCGTGCGGGACGACGACGCTGCGCTCGACATCGTGCAGGACGCGATGATCAAACTCGCCGAGAAATACGGCGATCGCCCGCCCTCCGAGCTGCCGCTTTTGTTTCAGCGTATTCTCCAGAATGCGACCCACGACTATTTCCGCCGGCAGAAGGTGCGCAATACGTGGATCAGCCTGTTCTCGTCGCTGTCGAACTCAGAAGACGAAGACTTCGACCTGCTCGAAAGCTTCGACGCACAAGACGGCACGAGCGGCGCGGAAAGCGGCGAAACACGGCTCGAGCGGGAACAGGTCCTACAGCTGATCGACGAAGAAATCCAACGGTTACCAGCGCGTCAACGGGAGGCGTTTCTCATGCGTTACTGGGAAGATATGGATGTCGCCGAGACTGCCGCCGCGATGGGCTGCTCCGAAGGCAGTGTGAAAACCCACTGCTCGCGAGCCACCCACACGCTGGCACAAGCGCTCAAGGCCAAAGGAATCACGCTATGAGCTCCGCTCTCGATAAAGAATTCGAGTTTGCGCGGCAGCTGCGCCGCGCGCTCGACGAAAACGCCGCCCGCATCCCGCCCGCCACCGCCGACCGGCTCGCCGCCGCGCGCCAGGCTGCGCTCGCGCGCAAGAAACCCGAGCCGGCCCGCAAGTTCGTGCCGGTGCTGGTGCCGGCCGGCATGGCCGGCGCCGGTACGCTCGCCACCGCGCCCGCGCCGCGCCGCTCGAAGCTGCGCCGCTTCGCGCTGGCGTGGCCGATCGCCGCGCTGGTGGTCAGCCTCGTCGCGATCGCGTACTGGGAAGACCAGCAGCGCACCGCCGAACTGGCCGATATCGATGCCGCGATGCTGAGCGACGACCTGCCGCTCACCGCCTACCTCGACCACGGGTTCAACGCCTACCTGTCGCGCGCGCGCTAAATCGGGGAGAGTCTACGGGTGAGTTACAAGCGCGGCCTCGCCGTTGTCTGCGGATGTGTGATCGCGGCGCTGGTTGCGTTCGCCGCAACTTATCCGCGCTTCTATCCGCCGGCCCATGCGCCGGCGCAGACGGCGCCCGCGGGCGCCGCACCGGCGCCGTCCAAGCCGGCCGCGCCGAGTTTGACCGTCGATATTCCGGGTTTGCAGAAGGCCGATCCGCTGGCGTGGTCGCGGCTGTCGGCTGCCGAGCATCTGGCGCTCGCGCCGTATGCCGGCGTGTGGGATACGTTCAGCAGCGAGCGTAAGCGCAAATGGCTAAAGATCGCCGCGCGTTATCCGAAGATGTCGCCTGAAGCGCAAAAAAGACTGCACGAGCAGATGGACGAATGGGTCCGTATGACACCGGAGCAGCGGCGCATCGCGCGTGAGAATTACCAGATCTCGAAGAACCTGCCGCGCGAGACGCGTCAGAACGCGTGGAAGGCGTATCAGCAGTTGCCTGAGGAACAAAAGGAAAAGCTCGCCGCCAGCGAACACAAGCGGCGCCCGACGGTGGTCAGCGCGCCGCCGTCCGGCAAGAGCGAAATCAAGGACATCAACCGGCTCGTCAACGCGAAGGAACGCGCCGCAAGCGCGCCGCGCGCGCCCGGTGCCGCGCCGGGCGCCACGGCTGGCGTGTCCGAGACTACGGCGGCTTCGCTGCCGGCCGCGCCGGCGATTCCGTCTGCAGCGAGCTTCGTGCCGGCGATTCCGACGCCGGTGTCGCCGTCCGAAGCGCCTTCGGTTTATCACGGGTCTTGAAGGCGGTGCGGGCAATGGCTGCCCGCCAACCCGCCGATGCGCGACAATAGCCGGCACCGCCGCCGGCCAGCGAGGCACGGCGCGGGACAAAATGGCGCAGCTTAAGCGCCGGACATAACGTCCGCGGCAGCAGGCGCGTGTGCACAACGCACGGGCCGGATGCCGCAGGAGACAGCCGAGATACCGATGACAGCCGACGCGCGATCCGCCACGCCGCATTCCTCCAGACCATCCGGGCCGGCCACGTCGTCCGACGTGGTTGAGCCGGGCGCCGCCGCGCCAGGTGCCGCTGAGCCCGGCGCGCTGCCACCCGCTCGGCCATCTGCTGGATCAGCTTCTACGTCGCCCGCCATGCCTGAGCCGAACTCCACGGCAGCCGCGGCATCGCCCACAACATCCGCCGCGCCCTCCGTACCCGCCGCACCCTCCGTACGCCGCCGCATCGCCACACTGATCTACGAGGCGGTGATCCTGTTCGGCGTCGTATTCATCGCCGGGTATCTGTTCAGCACGCTGACGCAGCAGCGCAATGGCCTCGTCCACCATCAATGGCTCGCCGCGTGGATCGGGCTGGTGGTCGGCGTGTACTTCGTCTGGTGCTGGACGCACGGCGGCCAGACGCTGCCGATGAAAACCTGGCGGTTGCGCGTGGTGCGCGCGACAGACGGCACCGCGCTGTCGTGGCCGCGCGCAATCGTCCGCTATCTGCTCGCGTGGTTGTGGTTTCTGCCGCCGCTGGCGCTGCATCCGCTGCTCGGCCTCAACGTGCCGCAGACTCTCGGCATCGCATGCTTATGGTTCGTCGCGTGGGCGGCCAGCGGCCGGCTGTTTGCCGACCGGCAGTTCCCGCACGACAAACTGGCGGGGACGAGAATCGTCGCGGTTGCACGCTGACCGTTAGCGCTGGCCCCTACCTCATTCCGCCGGCCCCGAAGGCGTGCGCGGCGCCTGCAACGTCACGCGCCGCCCGCGCAGCCGCGCGAGCATGGTCTGCGGATTCATCCGGGTCTGCTGCAGAAACACCGCGATCACGATGATCAGCCCCTTCAGCACCAGCTGCGTATTGCTGTCGATATTGTTCAGCAGCAGGATATTGCCGAGAAAGCCGAAGATCAGCACCCCGGCCACCGTCCCCGCGATGCGGCCGACGCCGCCCATCAGACTCGTGCCGCCGATCACCACCGCGGCAATCGCATCGAGCTCCCAGCCGACGCCGGCATCGGCCTTGCCCTGCCGGTATTGCGCCGCGTAAAGCACACCGACCAGCGCGGCGAGCATCCCCGAGATCGCATACGCGGCGATCTTGTGCCGGTCCACCTTCAGCCCGGAAATGCGCGCGCATTTCTCATTGCCGCCGATCGCGTACAGGTACTTGCCGAACACGGTGCGATTCAGCACGAAATCCGCGATCAGCGCGATCACGATAAAAAACAGCGCCGGCACCGGCACGACGCCGAACAGCAGCGCACGCAGGTACTCGATATCGGTCGTCGCATTGCTGCCGCTGTAGATCGAATACACGGCGGTGTCCTGCCCCGCCACCAGCCGCGCGACGCCCATTACGCCAACCATCGCTGCCAGCGTGACGATAAACGGTTGCATGCGGCCACGCGTGATGATCCAGCCGTTCAGCGCGCCGATCGCGAGGCCGGCGAGCGGCACCATCCACAGAACTGTCAGCAGCGACACTTTGGCCGGCAGCTGATGCCACGCCGACACGCACAGCGCGACAGCGACGACGACTGCGATGCCGGCGCGCGTGCCGACGCGGCCGGGCTCGCGCGCGCCGATCGTGCGCGCTGCGCTGGAACCCGTGCGAGCCGCCGCCGCTGCCGCCGATGCTGCGGACACGGCCTGCGCAGCCGGCGCGCGCGTCGTATCGCGCGCGCTCACACGTGCCTCGCTGGCCGCTTCGCGCGCGCTTACCACTGCCTCGCCGGCTGCTTCGCGCGCGCCCGCGCTTGCATCTCCCGCTGCTTCACGCCCACCCGCGCCAGCCTCGCCGGCCGCCTCGAGCGCGACCGCCCCTCGCGACGTCCGGCCTCGCGTCATCCTGCGGGCCACCAGCCCTCCGGCGGCAAACACGATCACGAAGAGACTCAGCGCATCCAGCGCCAACGCCGTCCACGACGCCGCATTACTGCCGGGCGTGGTCAGCAGAATGGCGGTCAGCACGCTGCCGAACCCCATCACCGAGCCCACCGACAGATCGATCCCCGCCGTGATGATCACCAGCGTCATGCCGACCGACATCACGCCGACATTCGCCACCTGCCGGAACACATCCGAAAAATTCGCCGCCGACAGAAAGATATTGCTGCCGTCCGACGTATGCGGCGACGTCAACGCGCCGAGCGCGAGCAACACGATCAACCCGAGGTAGTACTTCACATTGGTGAGCCACGCGCGCAACCGCTGCTGCCGGCGGTCCGGCGCGACGTCGAGCGCCGGGTCATTCGCTTTCATCATCGCTTGTCTCCGCATTGTGTCCGCGCTGTCCGCGGGCCGTCGCCGCACGCGCTGCGCAATCAGGGTGACGCCAGCTTCACCAGTCGTTCCGCGGAAAATTCACCGCGTTCCAGCACACCGGCCGCGTGCCCTTCGCACAGCACGAGGATGCGGTCGCACATCAGCATCAGCTCGTCGATCTCCGAACTCGCGACCACCACTGTCAGCCCCGCGCGCGCCGCCTGCAGGATCTGGCTGTAGATTTCCGCTTTCGCGGCCACGTCGACGCCGCGCGTCGGTTCGTCGAGCAGCAGCAGCGCCGGTTGTGTCATCAACCATTTGCCGATGATCAGCTTCTGCTGGTTACCGCCCGACAGCGTCGCGACCGGTTCGCCGGCGCCGCCGTGCTTGACGTTCGAGGCGCGGCTTTGCGCGGCCACGCGGCGCGCCGCGGCGCGTCTGCGGTAAAACGGAAAACCTTCGATATGCGCGAGGCTCGGCAGCATCAGATTCGCTTCGACTGACTGATCGACCAGCAGGCCGTCTTTCTTGCGGTCCTCGGTAACGAACGCAACGCCGGCCTCCACCGCTTCGGCCGGCGTGCGAAACATGCGCCGCGCCGCGCCGATCTCGATCGCGCCGGCCACGCGGTACGGCGAGACGCCATACAGCGTCTCGAGAATCTCGGTCTTGCCGGCGCCGAGCAGACCCGACAAACCGAATACCTCGCCGCGCCGCACGTCGAACGACACGCGGTCCACCACCGGCCGATGCTCGCCCGCCAGCGTCAGTTCGCGTACCGAAATCATCGTGCCCGCAGCCGCGCGCACGGCGCCGGCCTCGCGCTGCGGCGCGACGAAGTTCTTGCCGATCATCATCGAAACCAGCTGCTCGGCCGATTCGACCCGGCCGATCGGCAGCGTGGCGATATGACGGCCGTCGCGCAGCACCGTCACGCGGTCGGCGAGGTCGAATACTTCCTGCAGCCGATGGCTGATCAGCACGATGCCCATGCCGCGCTCGCGCAGCGCGCGCACCAGCCGCTCGAGCGCCTGCGTTTCGGTATCCGACAGCGCCGAGGTCGGCTCGTCCATGATCAGCACGCGCGCGTCGGCAAGCAGCGCCTTGGCGATTTCGATCAGCTGCTTCTCGCCGATCCGCAACGCGCCGACCAGCGCATCTGGCGACGGCCTGAAGCGGAGCTGCGCGAGCACCACGCGCGCTTGCGCGCGCATCGCCTGGTGGTCCGGAAAGCCGAAGCGCGTGGTGATTTCCTTGCCGAGGAACAGGTTGTCGACCACCGTCAGGCTGTCGACCAGATTCAGTTCCTGGTGAATGATCGCAATCCCCGCGTCGATCGCATCGGCACTGGTGCGAAACGCGACCGGCGCGCCGGCTACCGAGATCGCGCCGGTGTCGGGCAGATACAGGCCGCCGAGTATCTTCATCAAACTCGACTTGCCCGCGCCGTTTTCGCCGACCAGCGCGTGCACTTCGCCCGCGGCGATGTCGAAATCGACGTCGGTCAGCGCGGGGCTGCCGTTGAACGCGATCGAGATGCGCGTCGCGGCCACCAGCGCGGCCGCGCCGTGACTCGACGCGAGCGGCGGCGGCCGGTCAGGCGACGCGCCGACATCGCGGCTTGCAGCGGATAGCGACATGGATGAATTCCGTGCTCAATGCGGGCGCGCGGCGGCGTTGCTGTGCTTTCACCCGCAACCATCCACACGCGCGCAGTAGACCCTCTGTGGTCAGACGGCCAACGGCAAACGCCGTCGACCGTCATCGACCTCTATCGGCCGTCAGCCGGCGACGAACTGCCTGGCGTTTTCCGCGAAAATGCCCTGCGTCGGCAAGATCACCTGCTTCGGAATCTTCTCGCCGGCAAGCATCTTCAGCGACTGCCGCAGCGCTTCGGCGCCCGGCGTCGGATACACGAAGGTCGCGGTCAGGATGCCCTTTTCGACCCACACCGCGCCTTCGTTCGGCAGCCCGTCCGCGCCGACGAACTTGATCTTCTTGTCGACGCCCGCATCCTTCGCGGCCAGATACGCGCCGTACGCCATCGGATCGTTGTGCGCGAACACCAGATCGACCTGCGGATTCACGCGCAGCACCGTCTTCATGTAGTCGTACGCCTTGTCCTGCTTCCAGTCGCAATCGACGCGCTGCCCGACGATTTTCAGCCCCGGCTGCTTGCCGACCGACTGCATCATGCCGTCGTGCCGGTCGTGCGATGCCTGGGTGCCGAAGCCGCCCCACACTTCGACGATATTGCCCTTCGCCGCGCCCGCGCCGCCCAGCGTCTTCACGATGAATTCGCCGGCGCCCTTGCCGATCAGCGTGTTGTCGCCGCCGACGAACTGCGTGTACGCATCGCCGTTTACCGCGCGGTCGAGCACGAACACCGGAATGCCCGCCTTGTACGCCTTCTCCACCACACCGGTGAGCCCCGCCGACTCCTTCGGCGAGATGAAGATCACGTCCATCTTCTGCGCGATGAAGTTCTCCATGTCGGCGTTCTGCTTGTCGGTGCGATCGTTCGCATCGGCAATCACCAGCTCGACGTTCGGATGCTTCGCGGCCTCGGCCTTCATGTCCTTGTTGAATTGCACGCGCCACGGCTCGACGGTGGTGACCTGCGAGAAGCCGAAGCGGTATTTCTTGTCCTGTTGAGCGTGCACATAGCCGGCCTTCACGATCATCCCGGCGAACGGCGCCGCGACGAGTGCGCCGGTAATCAAGCGGCGATTGCGGTTCATCGAATGTCTCCTTTCTTTGTCAGCGCGCATTGCGTGATGCGACGTTGTGTGTAGTGATGCGGTGCTGCCGACTGCTTCGTTGCCCCAACAACAAATGAAACGTCCCAGCCCTTCGTACAAACCCGTTTCGCGGTGCGCGCGGCACGCCGCTTATGCGCGTTGCAGCGCCTCGCCGCGCACGCGCGCCGCGGTCGTCGGCGCCGTGCTTTCGCGCACCAGCAGTTCCGCCTTGAAAGTCAGATGCACCGGCTCACCGCGCTCGCCGTTCAGCAGCCTCAGCATCAACTGCCAGATCGCATGGCCGATCGCTTCGACCGGCTGGCGAATCGAACTCAGATACGGCCGCAGCACCGACATCCACGGCGCGTCGTCGAACGACAGCAGCGAAATGTCTTCCGGTAGCCGTAAATCCGCATCGCGGATCGCACGCAACGCGCCGAGCGTCGTCACGTTGCCGCCCGCGAACAGCGCGGTCGGCCGCAGCGCGCCGCTCAGCACGTCGAGCGTCGACGCGTGAATTTCGGCCGCGGTCATCCCGCATTCGACTACCTGCACGTACGTCTCGAGCCCGGCGCGGCGCATCGCGTCGATATAGCCGTCGGCGCGCTCGCGCGAGTTGACCAGGTCGAGCGTATTGACGAGAAACGCAATGCGCTCGTGCCCGAGCGCAAGCAGATGCTCGGTGCCGCTCGCCGACGCGCCGTGGCTGTCGGTGGTCACCGTATTGGCGGGAAAGGTTTCGTCGACGCGGTCCGCCATCACCAGCGGCACATGGCATTCGCGCACTTCGTCGATCGCGTGGTCGTAGCCGCGGCACGGAATGATGATCATGCCCGCCACCTGGCGCGACAGCACGAAACGGATCCGCTCGATCTCGCGCGCGGGGTCTTCGTCGGCGTGCGCCATGATCAGCTGGTAGCCGTGCTCGAGCGCATGATTTTCGAGCGCGCGCGCAATGTCGACGAAGAACTGGTTGGTCAGATCGGGCAGCACGAAGCCGATCGACGTCGGCCGGCCGCGCCGCAAGTCGGCGGCCATCGCGTTGCGCCGGTAGCCGAGCCGGCGCGCCGCGTCCCACACGCGCTGTGCGCGCGCCGCGCTGACCCCGCCGCCGCCCGACAGCACCTTCGACGCAGTGCCGACCGACACGTCCGCCGCATTGGCGACGTCGCGCAGCGTAGGCAACAACCTGTCGGGATGTCCCATGGGTCGGCGGCCTCGTGAACCGGTTGAGGATCGAAGCGCTTGAAGCGAGTGAAGCGATTGAAACGTTTCAGAGCATATGCAATCGTTTTCAGTGCCGCAAGATGCACAGACTTAGGGCTTTCCCGACGCATTTGTGCGCATCCGCACGCTCGCCAGCCAGGTCACTGTGTAGGGGTCGTGACGGCGAAAAGTCGCGTCTGTGTCACGTCAACCACACCACAAATCGCGTAATAAGAAATTCTCGTGAATGTCACGGCTCCGTCATCCGGCGATGGCGCAATGCGGGTAATGCAACCAGACGCGTGAGCCATGGCCTCGAAGACGTCCGTGACTTCCCTGTTCCGCCAGACTGGCCCGAGCGTCGACCCCGTCGGCTTCGGCCCCAACGCCCCCGCCGGCGGCCCGCTGCCGCTACCGAATCTGCCCGACATACCCGACTCCGGCGAAGCCCCTCACGACGCCAATCCCGACGAAGTGCATCGCTACCGCACCATCTGGCTGTCGGACATTCACCTCGGATCGAATGGCTGTCAGGCGTCCTACCTGCTGGATTTTCTGCGGCACAACGATTCGGAATATCTGTATCTGGTCGGCGACATCATCGACGGATGGCAGTTGAAAAAGGGCTGGTACTGGCCGCAGGCGCACAACGACGTCGTGCAGACAATCCTGCGCAAGGCGCGCAAGGGCACCCAGGTGGTCTATATCCCTGGCAATCATGATGAAGGCGCACGGCAGTTCTGCGACCTCGCCTTCGGCGACATCCACGTGCGCGGCGAAGCGTTTCACACCACGCTCGCCGGCCAGCGGCTGTGGATCGTGCACGGCGATCTGTTCGACGGCGTGATCCAGCACGCGAAATGGCTCGCCTATCTCGGCGACACGCTGTACACGCTGATTCTGGTGCTGAACCGCTGGTTCAACCGGATTCGCAGCAAGCTCGGGTTTCAGTACTGGTCGCTGTCGCAGTACCTGAAGCACCAGGTGAAAAACGCGGTGAATTTCATCTCGTCGTTCGAGCGCGTGATGACCGACGAAGCACGCCGCCGCGGCTGCGACGGCGTGGTGTGCGGACACATCCACAAGGCGGAAATCCGCGACATCGACGGCGTGCTGTATTGCAACGACGGCGACTGGGTCGAGAGTCTGTCCGCGCTCGTCGAAACCTACGAAGGCGAACTGCAGGTGATTTACTGGACCGTGATGCGCGCGCCGCCGGTGCGAGCACAGAAGGCCCGCGCCACCGCATAGCGTGCACGCGCTTACCCGCGCTGCATCTGCTGCGTTTCCCCGTCTGTTCACTCCTTTCGACAAGGGCCACACCGATGAAGATCATGATCGTCACCGACGCATGGGAGCCGCAAGTCAACGGCGTCGTACGCACGCTGAAGAACACGTCGCGCGAACTCAGCGCGCTCGGCCACCGCATCGAGATGTTGACCCCGCTGGAGTTCAAGACGATTCCGTGCCCGACGTACCCGGAAATCCGGCTGTCGCTGTTTCCGAAACGTCACTTGCGGCAGCGCATCGACGAATTCGCGCCCGACGCGCTGCATATCGCCACCGAAGGCCCGCTCGGCCTCGCCGCGCGGACCTATGCGATCAAGCACAAGCTGCCGTTCACGACCGCGTATCACACGCGCTTTCCGGAGTACGTGCAGGCGCGCTTCGGCATTCCGGTGGCGATCACGTATCGCTTTCTGCACTGGTTCCACAAGGCGTCGCTCGCGGTGATGGCGCCTACGCCGGTGGTGAAGTCCGACCTCGAAAAATTCGGCTTCACGAATGTCGTGCTGTGGACGCGCGGCGTCGATCTGGACATCTTCCACCAGATGGATTCGAAGGTGCTGAATACCGCGCGGCCGATCTTCCTGTATGTGGGACGCGTCGCGGTCGAGAAAAACGTCGAGGCATTTCTGAAGCTCGATCTGCCCGGCTCGAAATGGGTGGCAGGCGAAGGCCCGGCGCTGGCCGAACTGAAATCGCGCTATCCGAAAGCCAATTATCTGGGCGTGCTGTCGCAGCCTGAACTGGCGAAGGTCTATGCGGCCGCCGATGTGTTCGTCTTCCCGAGCCGCACCGATACCTTCGGCCTCGTGCTGCTCGAAGCACTCGCGTGCGGCACGCCGG
>DATLOW010000110.1:0-4646 GCA_035536055.1 Paraburkholderia sp.
GAACCGGCTCGAGCAGCTGCAGGCGGAGATTCTCCGCAATGCCGGCCAAACCACCGAAAATCTGCGCGAAACCGTGATCGTGCCGGACCCGGCCGATCGCGCGACGATCGAGGAAGAGCATGCGCTCGAACTGCGCACGCGCGACCGCGAGCGCAAGCTGCTGAAGAAGGTGCAGCAATCGCTTGCGCGCATCGAATCGGGCGATTACGGCTGGTGCGAAGAAACCGGCGAGCCGATCGGCATTCCGCGTCTGATCGCGCGGCCGACCGCCACGCTGTCGCTCGAGGCGCAAGAGCGCCGCGAGCTGCGCCAGAAGCTGTTCGGCGACTGACCGCCGCTCGGCGCGGCCCGGGGCCCGCGTCGCTTACGCTGCTTCCTTGAGAGGCGCACGGGTTCGTGCGCCTCTTTTGTTTTGCGCTTTACGCTTAGCGTTGGCTTATTTGCACTGCGTTGATGCGCGATTTCTCTGAAAGTCAAAGAGTATGCATTGAATAGGTAAGCTTCACCTTCGTGAATCGTCGGTTTGACGCATGATTTACCGGCCTATTCTGATTCTTCTGTCGAAATACACAGATTTGTCTCAAAGCGTTTTGCCTACCGCGCACGCTGCGCGGCTCTTGATATGGCTTCGCACGCCCTAAAATAAACCGGATGCGTCGCACGCACGCGTAGCGCCTCAACCACGCGCGGCGTCCGCTGTCATGGATTCAGGCGGTGGCACATCGACGACACCGCGTCCTACCTGTTTTGCAAAAAGGAACGCATATGGAGCAATTTCACGGCACGACGATCGTCTCCGTGCGCCGCGGCGACAAGGTCGCGCTAGGCGGCGACGGCCAGGTCACGCTCGGCAACATCGTGATGAAAGGCGGCGCAAAGAAGGTTCGGCGCATCTATAACGGCAAGGTGCTGGTCGGCTTCGCCGGCGGCACGGCCGACGCGTTCTCGCTGCTGGACCGCTTCGAAGCGAAGCTGGAAAAGCACCAGGGCAATCTGACCCGCGCGGCGGTGGAACTCGCGAAAGACTGGCGCACCGACCGCATGCTGCGCCGTCTCGAAGCGATGCTGATCACCGCGGACGCGACCACCACGCTGGTCATCACCGGCAATGGCGACGTGCTCGATCCGGAAGGCGGCATCTGCGCGATCGGCTCCGGCGGCGCGTATGCACAGGCGGCCGCCAAGGCGTTGGCCGACAACACCGAGCTGTCGCCGCGCGACATCGTCGAAAAGTCGCTGCAGATTGCCGGCGACATGTGCATCTATACGAACCACAACCGCGTCATCGAGACGATCGAGTAAGGACCCACGATGAGCACCATGACTCCCGCCGAGATCGTCTCGGAACTCGACAAGCACATCATCGGCCAGCATCGCGCGAAGAAAGCCGTCGCGGTCGCGCTGCGCAATCGCTGGCGTCGTCAGCAGGTGGCCGACCCGCTGCGTCAGGAAATTACGCCGAAGAACATCCTGATGATCGGGCCGACGGGCGTCGGGAAAACCGAAATCGCGCGGCGTCTGGCGAAGCTCGCCGACGCGCCGTTCATCAAGATCGAAGCGACCAAGTTCACCGAAGTGGGTTACGTGGGCCGCGACGTCGACAGCATCGTGCGCGACCTGATGGAAATCTCGGTCAAGCAGACGCGCGAAACGGAAATGCGCAAGGTGCGCTCGAAGGCGCAAGACCAGGCGGAAGACCGCATTCTCGACATCCTGCTGCCGGGCGCGAGGCCGGTCGGCTTCGGCTCGGGTGCCAGCAGCGACACGCACGACGATTCGAGCTCGACGCGGCAAACCTTCCGCAAGCGTCTGCGCGAAGGTCTGCTCGACGACAAGGAAATCGAACTCGACATCGAGCAGCCGCAAGCGGGCATGGACATCATGGGCCCGCCGGGTATGGAAGACATGACCGAACAGATCCGCTCGATGTTCGCCAATCTGGGCGGCGGCAAGAAGACGCGCCGCAAGCTGAAGGTCAAGGAAGCGCTGAAGCTGCTCACCGACGAAGAAGCGTCGAAGATGCTGAACGACGAAGAGGTGAAGACCCGCTCGGTGCAGAACGTCGAGCAGAACGGCATCGTGTTCCTCGACGAAATCGACAAGATCGCGTCGCGCAACGAAGCGGGCGGCGGCGAGGTGTCGCGCCAGGGCGTGCAGCGCGATCTGCTGCCGCTGGTCGAAGGCACGACCATCAATACGAAGTACGGGATGGTGAAGACCGATCACATCCTGTTTATCGCCAGCGGCGCGTTCCATCTGGCCAAGCCGAGCGATCTGATCCCTGAACTGCAGGGGCGCTTTCCGATTCGCGTCGAACTCGATTCGCTGTCGGTGAAGGACTTCGAAGCGATCCTGGTGGCCACCGATGCGAGCCTCGTCAAACAGTATCAGGCACTGCTCGCTACCGAAGACGTCAAGCTCGAATTCGCCGACGACGGCATCCGCCGGCTTGCCGAGATCGCGTACTCGGTCAACGAGAAGACCGAGAACATCGGTGCACGCCGGCTGTATACGGTGATCGAAAAGCTGCTCGAGGAAGTGTCGTTCGCGGCGGGCAATCACACCGGGCAGGCAGTGGTGATCGATGCGGCGTATGTCGATCGCGCGCTGAACGACGTTGCAGACGATGAGGATCTGTCGCGCTACGTGCTGTAAAACCTATCAAGGGCAGGGCGCGCGATATTGCGCGCCGGCCTTGCAAAACGATACGGGCGGCTGCTTCGCGAGAAGAGCCGCCCGTATCGTTTTGCCTGCTCGGCGCGTCCATGCGCCGACCGATGCGACGCCGCGCGACGTGTAGCCGCACTGTCGATCGACGCGCTACTGCTTGACCGGCCGTTTCGACAGTTTGCGCTGCAGCGTACGTCGATGCATGTTCAGCGCGCGCGCCGTCGCCGATATATTGCCGCCGTTCTCCGCCAGCACCCGCTGGATATGTTCCCACTCGAGCCGCGCCACCGACAGCGGCGTCGGATGCTCGATCGCCTCCTCAGCCTGAATCGCGCTCGCCTCGCTCTGCAGCGCCGCGAGTATCGTCTCGACATTGGCAGGCTTGGCCAGATAGTTGTCCGCACCGTCCTTCACCGCCTGCACCGCAGTCGCGATGCTCGCGTAGCCGGTCAGCACCAGCATCCGCGCATTCGGCTGCAGCTCGCGCAGCGGCGCCACCAGGTTCAGCCCCGAATCCTTGCCGAGATGCAAATCCACCGTGATCTGGCCGAACTTCTGCTGGTTCGCGAGTTTGATCGCGTCGTCGGCATTGTGCGCTTCGGCTACCGAATAGCCGCGGCGGGTGAGCCCGCGCGCAAGAATGCCGGAGAACACTTCGTCGTCGTCGATCACGAGGAAGTTCATGTCGCTCATGCCTGTTTCTCCTTGCTGGACGACGCGGACCCTGCCCGTTCCGCGCCCGGTTGACCCCGCGTTGCCGCCGCAGCCACTGCCGCCACCGGCACCCGCAATACCGCGCGCGTGCCGCGCGGCCTCGTTTCCTTCACATCGCTGAGTTCGATCGCGCCGCCGAGTCGCGCCGCCGCCGAAAACGCCAGATACAGCCCGACGCCATGGCCGCCCTGCGTGCTATCGACCGGCGCGCTGCCAAGCGAGTTGCGCAGCGACACCGGAATGCCCGGCCCCGCATCGCACACTTCGAATTCGACCGCCCCGCCGCGCTCGACCAGCGTCGCCGCCAGCGTCACGTGATCGCGGCTCGCGCGCGCGGCGTTGTCGAGCAGGATCGTCAGGATCTGGCTGACTGCGACGGTATCGTCCAGTTCGATGTCGGCCGGCGGCGTGGAGAGCTGCGCCAGTTCGACGTGCGGATGACGCAGCCGCCATTGCTGCACGAACGTGTCGAGCCATTCGCCGATCGTCTGCCGGCTGCCCGGTGCCGACGCGCGACTGCGCAGCCGCGCGAGCGCCGACGTGCACATCGACATCTGCTGTTCGAGCAGATCGAGGTCAGCGGCATACGGTTTCATGCCGGCATCGGTGCGGGCGGCGTCGCGCAGTTCTTCGGTGAGCATCGCGATGGTCGACAGCGGCGTGCCGATTTCGTGCGCGACCGTGGCCGCCTGCACGCCGAGCGCGACCGCCCGCTCGTCGCGCAGCAGGCGCTGCTGCGCCTCGCCGAGCGCCGCGTCGCGCTGCCGCAGCGCACGCGACATGCGCGCGACGAACCACGCGATCAGGCCGACGCTGACCGTGAAGTTCACCCACATGCCGGCGCGGTAGTAGTCGAACAGGTTGGCGGGGTTGTCCAGATTGAGCGGTACCGACTCGAAGCCGAGCACCGCGTAGCAGGCCACCGCGAACGCCGCGAGCCAGATCACCAGATGCCACGGAAGCACGGCCGCGGCGATCGCCAGCGAAGGCAGGTACAGCGAAACAAACGGATTGGTGGTGCCGCCGGACAGAAACAGCAGCGCCGACAACGCGCCGAGATCGACCCAGATTTGCCCGAACAGCTCGAGGTTCGATTCGGGCCGCTGCTGCGACACGCGCAACCACGTAAAACCGTTGAAGATCACTTCGAGACCGATCACCAGCAGCATGGCCGGCAGCGGCAGCGTCACGCCGACAAAAATCTGGACGAACGCGATCGTCAGCAGTTGCCCGATGATGGCGAGGCTGCGCAGCCAGAATAG
>DATLOW010000111.1:0-2033 GCA_035536055.1 Paraburkholderia sp.
TGCGGCGCCGTATGCGTTGTACGTGCCTCGATGCGGCGACCACGGGAAAAATAGCGGATAATTGCGGCTTTCATCCTAAGCCCAGATTTTATCCGAGGACAAGCGCGATGGACTTTAGCATAAAAGCCTGTGATTGGAGCAAAGGCTCGACCCAAGGGTTCCTGACCGGTAAATCCGATTGCATCGTGATCGGCGTGTTCGAGTCGCAGACCTTGTCCGGCGCCGCACTCGAGATCGATACCGCCACCAAGGGACTGCTCACGCGCGTGATCAAGGCCGGCGACATGGACGGCAAGAACGGCAGCACGCTGTTCCTGCACGAAGTGTCGGGCATCGGCGCCTCGCGCGTGCTGCTGGTCGGTCTCGGCAAGCAGGATGCGTTCACGCAGAAGGCTTACGGCGACGCGGTGCGCGCCGCATGGCGCGCGATGCTCGCCACCAGGATCGTGCAGGTCACGTTCACGCTGGCACAGGCGCCGATCAAGGAACGCTCGTCCGACTGGGCGGTGCGTGCCGCGATTCTCGGGCTGCGCGAACTCACTTACAAGTTTACGCAGATGAAGAGCAAGCCGGACAACGGCGCGCGCGCATTGAAGCGCATCGTGTTCAGCGTCGATCCGGATGACGAGAAGCTTGCGAAGCTGGCCGCGAAGCAGGGCAATGCGCTCGCCAACGGCATGGACCTGACGCGCGATCTCGGCAACCTGCCGCCCAACGTCTGCACGCCGACCTACCTGGCCAATACTGCGAAGAAACTCGCCAAAGACTGGAAGCTGAAAGTCGAAGTGCTCGGCCAGAAGCAATGCGAAGCGCTGAAGATGGGTTCGTTCCTGTCGGTGGCGAAGGCCTCGGTCGAGCCGCCGCAATTCATCGTGCTGCAGTATCAGGGCGGCGCGGCCAAGGCGGCGCCGGTGGTGCTGGTCGGCAAAGGCATCACGTTCGATACCGGCGGCATCTCGCTGAAGCCGGGCGACAGCATGGACGAGATGAAGTACGACATGTGCGGTGCGGGCTCGGTGCTGGGCACGCTGCGTGCGGTCGCGGAAATGGGGCTGAAGCTCAACGTGGTCGGCATCATCCCGACCTGCGAGAACATGCCGGCCGGCAATGCGTTGAAGCCGGGCGACATCGTCACCAGCATGTCGGGCACCACGATCGAAGTGCTGAACACCGACGCCGAAGGCCGTCTGATCCTGTGCGACGCGCTTACGTACGCGGAGCGCTTCAAGCCGGCCGCGGTGATCGACATTGCGACGCTGACCGGCGCCTGCATCATCGCGCTCGGCCATCACAACAGCGGCCTGTTCTCGAAAGACGATGCGCTCGCCGGCGAACTGCTCGATGCGTCGAAGGAAGCAATGGACCCGGCATGGCGCATGCCGCTCGACGACGAGTATCAAGACCTGCTGAAGTCGAACTTCGCCGATGTCGCCAATATCGGCGGCCGCCCGGCGGGCAGCGTGACGGCCGCGTGTTTCCTCGCGCGCTTTACCGAAGCGTATCCGTGGGCGCACCTCGACATCGCCGGCACCGCGTGGAAGAGCGGCGCGGCGAAGGGCGCAACCGGCCGTCCGGTGCCGCTGCTGTCGCAGTTCCTGATCGACCGCGCCGCGCAATGATGCGATGCGGTAGCGGCCTCGGCGAGGCGCGCGGGCGGGGTGGGCGATGACGCGTATCGACTTCCATTCGAATGTCGGCGACTCGTTGCTGTACGCGTGCCGCCTCGTGCGCAAGGCGTATCAGGCCGGCCAGCCGCTCGTCGTGCTGGCCGAGCCGCAGCGGCTGCGCGCGCTCGACGAGCAGCTGTGGACCTTCTCGCCGCTCGACTTCGTGCCGCACTGCATGGCGGGCAGTCCGCTTGCCGCGCAAACGCCGGTGGTGCTGGCCGCGAGTCTCGACGACGTGCCGCATCACCAGATCCTGCTGAATCTTGGCGCCGAGGTGCCGGCGCAATTCGCGCGCTTCGAGCGGCTGCTCGAAGTGGTCGGCAATGCGCCGGATGAACTGACGGCGGGCCGCGAACGCTATCGCTT
>DATLOW010000112.1:0-11323 GCA_035536055.1 Paraburkholderia sp.
GCATTTCGACGTAAGCCGAAATTACATGTCCATGCCCATGCCGCCCATGCCGCCCGGCATACCGCCAGGAGCCGGTGCGTCTTCCTTCGGCAGTTCGCAAACAGCAGCGTCCGTCGTCAGCAGCAGGCCGGCAACCGAAGCGGCGTTTTGCAGCGCCGTACGCGTCACCTTGGTCGGGTCGACCACGCCAGCCTCGACCATGTCGACGTATTCGCCGGTCGCAGCGTTGTAGCCGTAGTTGCCCTTGCCTTGCGACACGGCAGCCACCACCACGCTGGCTTCTTCGCCACCGTTCGTGACGATCTGGCGCAGCGGCTCTTCCATCGCGCGCAGCACGATCTTGATACCTGCGTCCTGATCGGCGTTGTCGCCCTTCACACCCGCGATTGCAGCGCGAGCGCGGATCAGCGCAACGCCGCCACCTGCCACGATGCCTTCTTCAACGGCGGCGCGCGTAGCGTGCAGCGCGTCTTCGACACGTGCCTTCTTTTCCTTCATTTCGACTTCGGTCGCAGCGCCGACCTTGATCACTGCCACACCGCCGGCCAGCTTGGCCACGCGCTCTTGCAGCTTTTCACGGTCGTAGTCCGACGTCGCTTCTTCGATTTGCGTGCGCACCTGCTTGACGCGCGCTTCGATGTTTGCCGCTTCGCCTGCGCCGTCGATGATCGTCGTGTTTTCCTTGCCTACTTCGATGCGCTTCGCCTGGCCCAGCTCAGCCAGCGTGACCTTTTCCAGCGTCATGCCCGTTTCTTCCGCGACCACCACGCCGCCGGTCAGGATCGCGATATCTTCGAGCATCGCCTTGCGACGGTCGCCGAAGCCCGGAGCCTTGACGGCAACGGTCTTCAGAATGCCGCGGATGTTGTTGACGACGAGCGTGGCGAGCGCTTCGCCTTCGACGTCTTCAGCGATGATCAGCAGCGGACGGCCAGCCTTGGCAACCTGCTCGAGCACCGGCAGCAGATCGCGGATGTTCGACACCTTCTTGTCGTGCAGCAGCACGAACGGGTTTTCGAGCACAGCGACTTGCTTGTCCGGGTTGTTGATGAAGTACGGCGACAGGTAACCGCGGTCGAACTGCATACCTTCGACGACGTCCAGCTCGTCTTGCAGCGACTTGCCGTCTTCGACGGTGATCACGCCTTCCTTGCCGACCTTGTCCATTGCTTCAGCGATGCGATCGCCGATCGACGAATCGCTGTTCGCCGAGATCGCGCCGACTTGCGCGATTTCCTTGTTGGTCGTGCACGGCTTGCTGATCTTGCGCAGCTCTTCGATCGCTGCGGTCACAGCCTTGTCGATACCGCGCTTCAGGTCCATCGGGTTCATGCCCGACGCAACGTACTTCATGCCTTCGCGAACGATCGACTGAGCCAGCACGGTTGCCGTCGTCGTGCCGTCGCCGGCGTTGTCGCTGGTCTTGGAAGCAACTTCCTTGACCATTTGCGCGCCCATGTTCTGGAGCTTGTCTTTCAGCTCGATTTCCTTCGCGACCGACACACCATCCTTGGTGACCGTCGGGCCGCCGAAGCTGCGCTCGAGCACGACGTTGCGGCCCTTCGGGCCCAGCGTCACTTTCACTGCATTGGCGAGAATGTTCACGCCTTCGACCATCTTGGAACGTGCGGAATCGCCGAACACGACGTCTTTAGCTGCCATCTTCTAACTCCTTGAATTCTCTTGAATGAACTGGACGTGAACTTACTTGTTCACCACAGCCATGATGTCTTCTTCACGCATCACCAGCAGTTCCTGGCCGTCGACCTTGACGGTCTGACCAGCGTACTTGCCAAACAGGACGCGGTCGCCGACTTTCACGTCGAGAGCGATCAGACCGCCCTTGTCGTCACGCTTGCCCGGGCCGACTGCGAGGATTTCGCCTTGATCCGGCTTTTCCGCTGCGGCGTCGGGGATCACGATGCCCGAAGCGGTCTTGGTTTCCTGATCCAGACGCTTGACGATCACGCGATCATGCAAAGGACGAAGGTTCATACATACTCCTCTCTTGATTGAGACTGAAGAACGCTGAGGTAAAAGCCCGACTGGCGAGCCCAGCCGGACGAATTGTTAGCACTCGCGTGCGGTGAGTGCTAATTATATGGAGGGGCAGTGACAAATTCAAGAAGGGACATTAATCCCGCATGACCGGCCGGCAACGCTCAGCGCGCTTTGAAAATCGGCGGCATGGCCGCGCGGGGCCTCCAGCAGAAAGGCAAAAGAAAGCTTGATTTGCCTGTAAAAACAAGCCGCTAAATGTCTGGCCGGGAACTCGGCGCGAAGCTGCGGCAGCATGCCGGCGATGCGGGCGCTACTCATTAGTGCGCGTTACCCGGCGGCCTGGGGTTATCCCTGAATCAATCCTTCTTCGGTACCTGGTTGCCACTGAAGTGATTGCGAAACGTCACCGCGGCGATCACCGCGACACAGGGAATCAGCAGCAGCGCCCCCCACGGCAGATCGTTGCGCTCGATCACGACGAACCAGTACATCCAGGCCGCGCCGAGCGCGAGCACACCGAGCCCGACCATCCAGGTCAGCGCGAACAGGACCGCGTGCGACGGCCGTTTGGTCGCTTTGGTCGGTTTGGTCGATCGGTTTTTTTCCGGTGTGACGGGCATCGTAATTTTGGTGAAAGGCATCGATACGGAAGGCCGCGATGCCGCCGGCGCACGCGCCACGTGTGCTGCCTGCTCGCGGTCTGTACGAAGATTACCTGAAGACGCCCCCGCACCGTCACTTCAACCAGCGCCCCCCGCGACCGCTCGGCCCGCTTCGGTTTTTCCGAACCTGTGCTGCGACGTTTACAGATTTATTCGATTTGCCGTCGCCGCGACACTGAAGCCTCCCTACCACTGCGGAACTGATCCGCTCAAGGAGCCGAGCCATGCGCACCTATCCTCGCAACAGTCCTGAAGCCGCCGCCCGCATCGTTGCGCTGGTGCTGACCGCCGACGGTCACGTCTGCAGTTCCGAAGACCGCGCGCTCGACCGGCTGAACGTGACGCGCGAGCTCGGGCTGGCGCCCGGAGACTTCCCGCGCATCGTGCAGACGCTATGCGAGGACCGGCTGCTCGCGCCCGCGTCGGCCTGGATCGATGCGTTCGGCGAATTCGATGCCGACACGCTCGCCACACTGATCAACGAAGTCGACGACCCGGCACTGCGCCGCAAGGTGCTGCGTCTATGCGTGGCCGTCGCGGTCGCCGACGATTATCTGGCCGACGGCGAAATCGCGTTGCTGGCCGCGCTGCTCGAAGCGTGGCGCCCGCACCGCACGGCGATCGCGATGTAAGCGGCCGGTCCGCGTCAGCCGCCACCTGCCACGCGTCATCTGCCACGCGTCATCTGCCACGCGTCACGCGCCACCTACCACCTGCTCGCACGCCCGTCACCCGCGCGCCGCGGCCAGCACCCGCAACGCCAGCGGATGATGCTGGCCGCGCCGCGAGCGGATTGCATGAATCTCTTCTTCGACGCCTTGCGCGCGGCCGAGCCAACGCAGGCCGCGCAGCAGCGAAAGATCTTCCGCGCCGAGTTCCGCGAGCGGAAACACCCCAAGCCCGCGGGCAGCGAACACCGCCAGTAACGCGCTGTCTTCGAATTCGCCGACGATGCGCGGCCGGATGCCCTGCGCCTCGAACCAGCGTTCGAGGCGCGCGCGCAGCGCACCGTGCCCGGTCGGCAGCAGCACCGGCAAGTCCGCCAGACTGTGCGGGAAGCGCTCCCGCGCCGCCTTGCGCACCAGCTCGGCCGGCCCATACCAGTCCACCGCCGATGCGCAGAGCCGCTCGCTAAAGAGCCGCAGATCGGTGTTATGCGGCGCCGGCTGACACGCGAGCACCAGGTCCAGCCGATGCAGCGCGAGTTCCGACAGCAGCTCGCCGTATTCGCCCTCGTGGCACAACAGCCGCAGCGACGGCGTATCGAGCACCGGCGCCAGCAGCGCATGCGCGGCAAGCTTCGAGATGCCGTCTGACAAACCTACCGCGAGCCGTGCCACCGGCTCGTTGGCAGCCTCGCGCACATCGTCGAGCAGTGCCTCGCCATGGTGAAAGATCTGCTCCGCGCGCGCAAACGCGGCCTGCCCGGCTTCGGTCATCGCGACGCCACGCCCGGACGGCTTCAGCAACTGGCGGCCGAGCGCCTTCTCGAGTTCGCGCACCTGCGCGCTGATGGTCTGCACCGCCATATCGAGACGTTCGGCCGCACGGGCAAAGCCGCCTTCTTTGACGACGATCCAGAAATAGTACAGATGGCGAAAGTTCAGCATGCACTCCCTCGCTTGCATGAGCCGCAGTAAAACGTGGCTGCAAAACGGTCGGTCAAAAACGGTCCCGCACAGCCGTTCAGGCACTTCGAGAAAACCGAAGTAACAGTGCGATTATGTCTGATTTGTCCGAAGCATCAAGCGGTCGAAGATGGCGGCTATCGCGCTGCCGCAAGCGCTCCTTCAATCAACCGGAATCCGTCCCGCCATGGACTATCTGCTCGCTCTCGCAGCCGACCCTGCCGTCTGGGCGGCGCTGCTCACGCTCGTCGTCATGGAGATCGTGCTCGGCATCGACAACCTGATCTTTATCTCGATCCTCAGCAACAAGCTGCCGGCGGCGCAGCGCGCGCGCACGCAGCGCATCGGCATTCTATGTGCGCTGGTGCTGCGCCTTGCGCTGCTCGGCACGGTCGCGTGGGTCGCGCGGCTCACCGCGCCTGCATTCGAGTTGTTCGGCCATGCGTTCTCATGGCGCGACGTGATCCTGCTCGGCGGCGGCCTGTTCCTCGTGTGGAAAGCGACACGCGAAATTCACCATCACGTCGCACACGACGACAGTGCGCCCGGCACCGTCGCGAGCGCCGCCGGCACGCTGACCGCGTGGGCCGCGATCAGCCAGATTCTGGTGCTCGACCTCGTATTTTCGGTGGACAGCATCATTACCGCGGTCGGCATGACCGAACACGTGCCGATCATGTTCATCGCGGTAATCGCCGCGGTCACCGCGATGCTGTTCGCAGCGCGGCCGCTCGCTGCGTTCATCGACCGCAATCCGACCATCGTGATGCTGGCGCTGAGCTTCCTTGTCGTGATCGGCATGTCGCTGATCGCGGAAGGCTTCGGCAGCCACGTGCCCAAGGGCTACATCTACGCGGCGATGGCGTTCTCCGCGTTCGTCGAAGGAATGAACATGCTGGCACGGCGCGCGAAGCGGCGCCGCGCCGCGCGAGCCACGGCCGGCAGCACCGGCACACGTGGCGAGCTCGGCCGCAGCGTGCCCGAAGGCGCAACCTCCTGCGAAACGCAGCGCTGACCCCGGGTTCCGGCAGTTCGGTTTTTACGAACCATCGCATCGACGAATACCGGTTTTTCCGCTGCGCGCCGACCAGTAGATTGAACGCACTGCCACTGCTTGCGGATGTCCCGCGAAGGAGCAAGAAAATGAAGTGTCCCGTTTGCAAAACGCCCGACCTGATGATGACCGAGCGTCAGTCGATCGAGATCGATTATTGTCCGACCTGCCGCGGCGTATGGCTCGATCGCGGCGAACTGGACAAGCTGATCGCGCAAGTCGGCGATACCCCAGAAACGTTAGCTAGCGCACGCTCGCGCGACGACGGCACGCACTATGCTCAATCGCAGGCGAGGCGTTACGACGAACACCGGCGCGACGATCGTCGCCATGACGACCGCTCGCACGACGGCTATCGCGACCAGCATGGCCGCTACCGCAAAAAACGTTCGTTGTTCGACATGTTCGATTTCGACTGAAGTTCGCGCACGGCGCTGCGCCGGCCGCGAACGCGAAGCCCCTCGAGCTCTGGCCGCCAGGCCCTTGGATCAGGCTAGAGCTTTTCCGGCCGGCGTGAGCCGGCCTCTTTTTGTCTACGCAATCTGCCTGCGGCCGGCGACGTAAAGCCGCGCGGCGCGTCCGGAATCAAGCCGCGCGCGCCTCGATGATAAAGAGCGGCGTTGCCGTTCTCGTCACACTCGACAGACGAAAGCCCGCGGCCGCAAGCAGCGCGTTGTAGCCGGCGAGACTACGCTCCTTGCCGCCGAGCATCACCAGCATGTCGAGGTCCATCAGCGGCGCGGTGCCCGCTTTGCCGATTTCATCGAGCAGCCTTTCGGCCACCAACAGGCGGCCTTGCGGCTGCAGCGCACGCCGGCAGTTCTTCAGAATCTCGACGCACGCGGCATCGTCCCAGTCGTGCAGCACCCGCTTGAGCAGCAACAGATCGCCCGGCGGCACCGGCGTATCGAAGAAACTGCCCGGCACCGCCGTAAAGCGCGCCTGCACGCCCCGTTGCCGCGCCGCCTCGAGTGCGCCCGATGCGATCTGCGGCAGATCGAAGAGCACGCCTGACAGCGCCGGATTCTGCTGCATCAACGCCTGCAGCAGCGTGCCGTGCGCGCCGCCGACATCGACCGCCACCTTTGCCGCACGCGTGTCGATCAGACGCGCCGCCGCCTCGTCGAAACCGTGCGAACGGGCCCTCATGGTCTGCTCGAAGGCCGCCGCTTCGCGCGGCGATTTCGCCAGGTATTCCCACGCGCTGCAGCCGAGCGTCGCTTGCGCCTGCGGCTTGCCGCTGGCGATCGCCTCGCACAGTTGCCCCCAGGGCAGCCAGTGGCCCGCGCCGCACAGCAGCTCGGCAGCGCCGCGCAGCGAATCCGGATGATCCTTGCGCAACGTGTCGAGCAGCGGCGTCGCCGCGAACCGCTCGTCACCGGCGTAGGTCGCGAGTCCGATCGACGCGCAGGCGCGCAGCAGCCGGAAGGTTGCGCCCGCATCGATCGCTTCGGCCCGGGCAATCTCCGCTGCGCTCGTGCGTCCGCCGCGCAGATGCTCGGCAAGCGAATAGCGTGCCGCCGCGTGCACGATCTGCGAAATCTCGAAGCCGGTGATCATCTCGAACATGCGCGCAAGATCGTCGGCAGAACCGGATGTGGGCGGCTGCGCCGCGGCGTGCGCCTGCTGTGCTTCGGCCATGAAGAGGGCTCCTCGCTGTCGTCGAGCCGCGTCGGGCCAGCCGCCGAAACGCGGCCGGCTCGGGCTCGCGCCCGGCGCTGCGTGGAGCGGCGCGGGCCATGTGCAACGCGCGTTGCGCGCCGTCAGCCCATAGAACAGCTCGACACACCGCGCTATTCCGGAATGCGCGTCAGGCCAGCACGGATCCGCGGTTCGTAGCGCACGCGCCCGCCGTGCGATTCGAGAAGTTCAGTGCGTGCACAAAAGCCGGCCAAATTGGCGACAGACAGAATGCGGGCAAGCCAAAACACGCACCGGCGCTGCGTGATATCGCCGACGCACTGCCGTTGCGTCGCGAAGCCCGTCGAGGGCGCGGCAAACAACCTGATCGCGCCATCATCGATAGAGGAGTCGATTGTGAAATTTCCGGTCCCACGCCTGTTCGCCTTGCGCTCGCTGGCAGTCTGCACGGCGCTCGCCGCCTCTGCGTTCAGCATGACGGCGTTCGCGCAGAGTTCGCAACCGACGGAACACGCCACCCGCGCAAGCATTCGCAAGGCCAATCATCGTCTGGAACACGACGTGCGCGTCGCACTGACACACGCGAAGATCGATGCCGCCGATATCCGGATCGTCGCGCGCGGCGGCAAGGTCACGCTGGTCGGCACGGTGCCGGACGACAGCATGGTGCAGGCGGCCGGCACGACGGCGGGTGGCGTGGCCGGCGTAACCTCCGTGCAGAACCAGTTGACGATGCGCGAGAAGGGGCACTAAAAGCCCACCCGGCGCGGTCCGCCAGCAGCCCCCGCCTTGCAGGCCCGCGCCGTCGCATCGACAGTCAGCGGTCGATCGCTTTCGCCATTTCAGTCGTGCCCTTCCAGCCCAGCGCCTCATAGAGGCCGCGCCCCGCATCGGTCGCATGCAGGATCGCGAAGCGCGCGCCGCGCTGCGCAAACTGCGCTTGCGCGAGCTGCATCAGTTGCGAAGCGAGCCCGCGTTTTCTGAACGCGGGCTCCACATAGACATTCAGCACATAGCCGCGCTTGTCGGTATCCGGATGCGCCGGATGCGGCGGCCAGTCGATCAGCATCAGGCCGATGCCTGCCACCGCCCGCCCCTGTTCCAGCAGCAGATAGCCGAAGTACGAGCCGTCCGCGAGGCGCGGCTGCAACCAGCGGCGAAAATGCGCGGTCATCGTGTGCAATCCGTGTTCGGCGCTGCCGGCCTCGCGAAACATCTGCTCGCGATGCCGGCACACGAGTTCGAGATCGCCTGGATTCAGCGCCCGCATTTCCATATCGATGCCACTCCTCGTCAACGTGCGCCGCGCGCGGCGGGTGGTTCTGCGTAATCCGCTTTGCCCAGCAGCTGTTCAGCGAGCAGTTGCGCATGAGGTGTCAGCGCGGCGAAGTCGCGCGCGCACAAATACAGCTTGCGCGCCGCCCACGGCTCGGCGAGCGGCACGATCGCCAGCCCCGGCCGCTGCAGCATCTGCGCGAACGCCTGCGACAGGATCGCGATGCCGACCCCGGCTTCCACCATCGCGCCAACCTGCTCGAGGCCGCGCATATGAATCCGGTAGTGCAGCTGGCGCCCGAGCCGCGACGCGCGTTCGGCCAGATGGCTGACCAGCGCGGCGTCGGCCAGCCCGACGAAATCCTCGTCGAGAATCTCCGCAAACGACACCGAAGCCGCCGCACCCACCCGATGCGCGCTACTCGCGACGACCACCAGCTGGTCTTCTGCAATCAGATGCGTCTGCAACGATGTGAGATCGGTGGTGTCGGACACCACGCCGAGGTCGGCGCGTCCTTCGGCAAGCGCCGGCACCATCTCGACGCTCGGACGTTCGTCGAGATCGATCGAAAGATCCGGGTAGCGGGCCAGAAAGCGCATCAGTTGCGGCGGCAGGAAAGCGGCCAGCGCGGCGGTATTCGACAGCAGCCGGATGCGCCCTTTCAGTCCGGTCGCGTAGGTGCGCAGTTCGCCGCGCATCTGTTCGACCTGGTCGAGAATCGTGCGCGCGTGCCGCACCAGCGCCTCGCCCGCCGGTGTCGCCTGCACGCCGCGGCGGGTGCGCTCGAGCAGCGGTGCGCCGAGCGCCGCCTCCATGCCGGCAATCCGCTCGCTGACCGACGCCAGTGCCAGATGCATCGCCTGCGCGCCTTGCGTCAGACTGCCGCGTTCGACCACCGTCAGAAAAAGCCGCATATCGGTCAGGTCGAAACGCATGCGTTGGCTCTCCTCGTTGCCGGTGGTCGCCCGGTGCATTCGGTTTTGCCGAAGTCTAGCATTGGAAATGCCCGATTGTGACGGCTGTGGGTCGCCGTTAGCATCGCGCTCATGGATTCACTTCTGCTGGTTTCCACCGCGGGTTTGCTGGCAGGTGCGATGAACGCGCTGGCCGGCGGCGGCTCGTTCGTCAGCCTGCCGGCCTTGATCGCGGCCGGCGTGCCGCCGGTGCAGGCAAACGCGTCGAGCACCGTGGCGCTGTTTCCGGGCGGCGTGGCGAGCGCGTGGGCATACCGTGACGGGCTCGGCCCGGTCGGCTCGGTCGAGTTGCGGCCGTTGCTGATCGCGACGCTGTGCGGCGGCTTCGCTGGCGCAGTGTCGCTGCTGTGCACGTCGTCGACGGCCTTTTCGTTCGTACTGCCATGGCTGCTGCTGATCGCGAGTCTCGCGCTCGCCTTCGGCCGGCGTCTCGGCCAGCTGCTGCGCGGTCGCTGGCACATTCATGCGCGCGCCGTGCTTGCGGTGCAGTTTCTGCTCGGCATCTACGGCGGTTATTTCGGCGGCGCGGTGGGGATCATGATGATCGCGATGTGGGGCTTGCTCGACAAGCGCGATCTGAAAAGCCTGAACGCGCCGCGCACGCTGCTCGTCAGTGCGGCAAACGCGGTCGCGGTGCTGACCTTCATCGTCGCGGACGCGGTGCACTGGCGGCAAACGCTGGCGATGCTGGTCGCCGCCGTGGTCGGTGGTTATGGCGGCGCGCAGGTCGGCCGACGCGCGCCGGCGAGCGTGATTCGCGCGGCCACGCTCGTGCTGACCTTCTGCATCACGCTGGCGTTTTTCGTACGGACCTACGCACCGGCACTGCTGCACTGAACCACGACGTAACCGATGTATTGAACGCTATATGAAGTGAGGCTCTCATGCTCTGCGCAATGCTCGCCACGCTCGGATCCCTGGCCATTCTCGCCAGCGTCGCCACGCAGTTCTCGCTGCATCTGAAGCATCCGCACAGCTGATCATACCGGCCGCGAGGTGCAATGCCCCGCTGCCGTGCCTTTCAATCGGCGTCGGCGCCGTCCAGCGACTTGCGCTCACGGCGTTCTTCGTTGCCGCGACGCGCGCGCATCCGCTGCCTGGACAGACGTGTGATGATTTCTCCGGTGGTCGCGCCGGCGGGAATCTCGTTGCGGATGACGTTGGCGACCATCGGCAGGCCCTGGCGCTGTCTGCGCAATGCCTTGGCGATTGCCGTGCGGCATTCTGGGCCGTGGCAATCCCATTCGTCGCGCATCTTGTCGCAGTAGCGGCACTTTTCCATCGCTAAAGTCTACCCGCAAATGGACGTCGGCCGCTGGCGCCGCCCGCATCGACGCCAGTACTGTCAAACATGCCGAACCCTCTACCTGCATGCCGGATTGCGGCCCGCTGCGATCCGGCAGGTTTGGTTCGTCATGCTTTACGACGGGTCCAGCACAAGACTTATATTTATCATTTGTGTCAATGATTGACCGTAGTGCTGCTCACGCCAACGGCCCGGCGGCGCGCACGAGCCCCGCTCGTCAGCGCCGCGTCAGCCGGTGAATCTCGCGACGATGTGCGGCCACCAGTACGACTGCGCGAACAGATACGTGACCGCCGCCGTCGCCAGCGTGGTCAGGCCGAGCGCCAGCACGGCCGCGGCGCCGGCCGCGCGGCCCGGCGGCCGCGCCGTCTGCCGGCGAATCAGTGCTTCCGCAACGATCAGGTTCGGCACATAGAAAAAGAACGACATCACGACGTCGAACGGGCCCTGAAACGAATGCAGATGGCCGGGCCCGTGCACCGCCTTGAGCCAGAGGCCGTAGTCCATCCGGTACAGCCAGGAGCCGATCGCCAGCGCAAACAGACGGATCGCCCATGCGCGATGACGCTCGATGCGATGCGCGCGCGCATGGCGCACCGTCTCGACTGCGGCCACGATCATCAGCGCGCCATAGAGCGAAAATCCCACGGTCATCGGCATGCCGCCGACGGTGCCGCTCAGCGCAATATAGGTCAGCCCACCGACTCCGGCGAACAGCGATGCGGCCGCATAGACTCGGCCGCCCCAGCGATGCGCCGCGCTCGCGCCCGCTTCGCGCGCC
>DATLOW010000113.1:0-8505 GCA_035536055.1 Paraburkholderia sp.
GAACGGTGCGATCGCGTGCGACTCGCCGTACGCGAACACCCGCGCGACCGCGATTTTGGTCAGCTGGTCGGCGAGGATCACGATCAGCGCGACGCCCAGCCACGGCGCGAGCGATCCGCCCGCCGGTTTCGACAGGGTTCTCGACATTATGCCGCGCTCCTCGTTTCGCCGTCGCCGAACAGGTTGCTGAAGCAGCGGCCGCACAGCGTCGGATGGTCGGCGTGCGCGCCGACGTCCGCGCGATAGTGCCAGCAGCGTTCGCACTTCAGATACTGCGACGCAATGACCTCGACGCCTTCGTCCGCTTCGCCGTCGACCTTGACGACGTTCGCCGCCGACGTGATCAGCACGAACTTCAGGTCGTCGCCGAGGCTCGCGAGCGCGTCGTAGCGCGCGCCGCTGGCGCGAATCTGCACTTCGGCCTGCAGCGACGAACCGATCAGGTTGGCGACGCGCGCTTCTTCGAGCGCCTTGGTCACGTCGCCGCGCACTGCGCGCAGCAGTGTCCATTTGTCGAGCAGCACGGCGGCTTCCGGTACCTCCGGATACGCGTGATAGGTCTCGGTAAAGATCGTTTCGCTGGCCGGCTGGAACACCTTCCACGCTTCTTCGGCGGTGAACGACAGGAACGGCGCCATCATCCGCAGCAGGCCGTGCGCGATGTGGTACAGCGCGGTTTGCGCGGCGCGGCGCGCGGCCGAATCGGCAGCGGTCGTGTACAGGCGGTCTTTCAGCACGTCGAGATAGAAGCCGCCGAGGTCTTCCGAGCAGAACGTCTGCAGTTTGGCGACCACCGGGTGGAACTCATACCGGTCGTAGTGCGCGAGCACGTCGGCCTGCAGGCCGGCGCTCAGCGCAACCGCGTAGCGATCGATCTCGAGCCATTCGCCGACCGGCCGCGCATGCTGCGCGAAATCGAAATCCGACAGGTTCGCGAGCAGGAAGCGCAGCGTATTGCGGATCCGCCGATAGCTCTCGGTCACGCGCTTGAGGATCTCATCGGAGATCGCCAGCTCGCCCGAGTAATCGGTCGACGCGATCCACAGCCGGATGATTTCCGCGCCGAGCGTTTTCGACACCTCGTGCGGATCGATGCCGTTGCCGAGCGACTTGCTCATCTTGCGGCCTTCGCCGTCGACGGTGAAGCCGTGCGTCAGCAGCGCGTTGTACGGCGGTCGCCCGTCCAGCATCGACGCGGTCAGCAGCGACGAGTGGAACCAGCCGCGGTGCTGGTCCGAGCCTTCCAGATACAGATCGGCCGGGAATTGCAGATCGTCTTTGTGCGAACCGCGCAGCACGTGCCAGTGCGTGGTGCCCGAATCGAACCACACGTCGAGCGTGTCGCGATTCTTTTCGTACATATTTGCGTCGTCGCCGATCAGCTCGCGCGGATCGAGCGTCTGCCACGCTTCGATGCCGGCCACTTCGACGCGCTTCGCGACTTCCTCGAGCAGCTCGAGCGTACGCGGATGCAGTTCGCCGGTTTCCTTGTGCACGAAGAACGCCATCGGCACGCCCCACTGGCGCTGGCGCGACAACGTCCAGTCCGGGCGGTTCGCGATCATCGCGAACAGCCGCTGCTTGCCCCACGACGGATAGAACGCCGTGGCTTCGATGCCTTCCAGCGCAGTTTCGCGCAGCGTCTTGCCGCCGTCGCGCGGCTTCACGTCCATGCCCGCGAACCACTGCGAAGTCGCGCGATAGATGATCGGCGTCTTGTGGCGCCAGCAGTGCATGTAGCTGTGCTGGTATTTTTCGCTGCGCAGCAGCGTGCCGGCATCGCGCAGCGCGTCGATGATCTTCGGATTGGCGGCCCAGATCGACAGGCCGCCGAACAGCGCGAGCGATTCGATGAAGCGGCCGTCGCCCATCACCGGGTTGATGATGTCGGAGTCGGCCATGCCGTGCGCCTTGCATGCGACGAAGTCTTCGACACCGTAGGCCGGCGACGTGTGCACGATGCCGGTACCCGTGTCGGTCGTCACGTAGTCGCCGAGGTAGATCGGCGAGGTGCGCCGGTAGCCCGGGTGTGCGGTCGACAGCGGGTGATTGAAGCGCAGGTTCACGAGCTTCGCGCCCGGCGTGGTGGCGAGCACGCGGCCTTGCAGGTCGAAGTCTTTCATGCACGCGTCGACCCGCTCCTGCGCGAGAATCAGCAGGCCGCGCTGCGTATCGACCAGCGCGTACACCACTTCCGGATGGATGGTCAGCGCCTGGTTCGACGGGATCGTCCACGGCGTGGTGGTCCAGATCACGATGCCGCCTTCCGCGCGCGGCAGCGCCGCGAGGCCGAACGCGGCCGCCGTCTTTTCCGGCTCGGCGAAGGTGAACAGCACGTCGATGGTCGGATCGGTCTTGTCCTTGTACTCGACTTCCGCTTCGGCCAGCGCCGAGCCGCAGTCGAAACACCAGTTCACCGGCTTCAGGCCGCGGAACACGTAGCCTTTTTCCATGATCTTCGCGAGCGCGCGGATTTCGCCGGCTTCGTTCGCAAAGTTCATCGTTTTGTACGGATTGTCCCAGTCGCCGAGCACGCCCAGACGCCGGAAGCCCACCTTCTGCCGTTCGATCTGCTCGGTCGCGTAGGCGCGCGCCTTCTGCATCACTTCGGCGGCCGGCAGCGACTTGCCGAACTGCTTTTCGATCTGGATTTCGATCGGCATGCCGTGGCAGTCCCAGCCCGGCACGTAGACCGCGTCGAAGCCCGCCAGGTTGCGCGCCTTGACGATCATGTCCTTCAGGATCTTGTTGACCGCGTGGCCGAGGTGGATGTCGCCGTTCGCGTACGGCGGGCCGTCGTGCAGGATGAACTTCTTGCGACCCTTGCTGGCCGCGCGGATCTGCTCGTAGACCTTGCGCTCCTGCCAGTCTTTCACCCATTGCGGTTCGCGCCTGGGCAGGTCGCCGCGCATCGGAAAAGGCGTATCCAGCAGGTTGACCGGGTACTTGGCTTGGGGTTTCGAGTCGGCTTTCTTGTTGCTCATGGTCACGTAGCGGTGAATTCGGTGTGTGGGCGCGGAGTTCGCGAGGGGCGCAGGCAGGTGCGTCCGGCGGGTTGCGCCGCGTGCTCGCGGCGGCCGTTCGATGCGCGTGGCCTGCGGGTACGTGCCGCACTGCGCGCACGTACCGCGGCGGTCATCTAATTCGGTCCGTGGCCGACGTCGAGAAGCCGGTCGCGCGGCTGCCCGGCGCCGCGTCGCCCGACGTGCCGTTGGCGGCAAACCACTGATGCGCGTCGACGACGTCTTGCGCGATGGCTTTGGCCAGCGTTTCGATATCGACGAATTTTTCCTCGTCGCGCAGCTTGGTCAGAAATTCGACGCGCACGAGTTTGCCATACGCGTCGCCATGCCAGTCGAGCAGATGCACTTCGAGCAGCACGCGGCCCGAATCGTCGACGGTCGGGCGCAGCCCGAGGCTCGCGACGCCCGGCAGCGGGTGATCGGCGATGCCGTGCACGCGCACCACGAAAATGCCCGACAACGCCGGGCGCTTGTGTGCGATCGGCAGATTCAGCGTCGGGAAACCGAGGTCGCGGCCGAGCTTCTGGCCGTGGACGACGTGCCCGCTAATCAGATAATCGCGGCCGAGCGCGGCGCGTGCCGCGTCGAGGTCGCCGGCCACCAGCGCGGCACGCACGCCGGAGCTCGAAATGCGCGCACCGGACGGATCGGCGACAGTGGCCATCTGCTCGACTTCGAAGCCGAAGCGCTCGCCGGCCGCTTTCAGCGAAGCGAAATCGCCGGCGCGCTTCGCACCGTAGCGGAAGTCGTCGCCGATCATCACCCAGCGTGCGTGCAGCCCATTGACGATGATCCGCTCGACGAAGGTATCCGGCGACTGGCTCGCGAACGTGTGATTGAAATGCTCGACCACCACGCGATCGACGCCGTTGGTGCGCAAGGCCTCGAGCTTGTCGCGCAGCATCGCGATGCGCGGCGGCGCACTGGCCGGATTGAAGAATTCGCGCGGGTGCGGCTCGAAGGTCATCACGCAGACGGGCAGGCCGCGCGCGTCGGCCGCCGCGCGTACGCGCGCGAGCAATGCCTGATGGCCGCGGTGGACACCGTCGAAATTGCCGATGGTGAGCGCGCACGGCGCGCGGCTCTCGGCATTGGGAAGACCCCGAAAAACTCTCACGATAGCGGGCGAGGAAAGAAGCGGGCCAGCTGCCCGCAAAACAATCGATTATAAACGCTCAGCGCCGCGCCCGGCGCCGCCACGCGGTTCGGTCGGTGCCGGATGATAAAATCCGCGGATGAAAAAACTCGTCATTCTGATTTCCGGACGGGGCAGCAACATGGAAGCCATCGTACGCGCGTGTTCGCGCGAGCGCTGGCCGGCGCAGGTCGCGGCCGTGATTGCCAACCGTCCCGACGCCGCCGGACTGCAGGTCGCGGCGTCGTTGGGCATTCCCACCGCGGTGGTCGACCACCGCCGTTTTCCCGATCGCCTGTCGTTCGACACGGCGCTCGCCAACCTGATCGACGGTTTTGCGCCGGATCTGGTGGTGCTGGCCGGCTTCATGCGCGTGTTGACCGATCCGTTCGTCGCACGCTACGCCGGGCGCATGCTCAACGTTCATCCGTCGCTGCTGCCGAGCTTCGCAGGGCTGAAGACGCATCAGCAGGCGCTCGACGCGGGTGTGCGTGTGCACGGCGCGACCGTGCATTTCGTCACGCCGGCGCTCGATCATGGGCCGATCGTCGCGCAATCGGCGGTGCCGGTGCGCGACGGCGACGATGCCGCGGCGCTGTCCGCCCGCGTGCTGGCCACCGAACATGTGATCTATCCGCGCGCGGTGCGCTGGTTCGTCGAAGGGCGGCTGGCGCTGCAGGGCCTGCGCGTCACGCTGGCGCCGCCCGAACCGCAGTGGTTTTTCTTCGAAGATATCGAACAACAGGCTGATAGCGGCGCTGCCGCGGAGGAAGCATGAGGCTGCACGGTTTTCTGATCGGCCAGACCGAGACATTGCTGGCGGACGTATTGAAGTTCACCGGTCCCGCCGATGCGGCGACCAGCCGCTTTTTCCGCGCCCATCCGAAACTCGGCCATGGCGAGCGCGGCGTGATCGCCGAGGCGGTGTTCGCGGTGCTGCGCCGGCGCATGGAGTTCGCGCACCTCGCTGAAAGCGGCAGCGGCAGCCCGACGCGGCGCCTCGCGCTACTCGGCCTGATGCAGACGGCGGGGCGCACCGCGTTGAAGCCGTTCGTTTCGGAAGCGGAGCACGACTGGCTCGAACGCGTTTCGAAGATCGACCCGGCCAGCCTGCCGCAGCGCATCCGGATGAATCTGCCGGACTGGATCTACGAGGCGCTGGCTGCGCGTTTTGAGCCGGATGAGCTGGTGCAGCTCGCGTCGTCGCTGAATTATCCGGCGCCGCTCGATCTGCGCGCGAACCCGATCAAGGCGAGCCGCGACGAGGTGTTGCAGGCGCTCGAAAACGCCGGCATCGAAGCCGGCGCGATGCCGTTCGCGCCATTTGGCGTGCGCGTCGCCGGCAAGCCGCCGCTGACGAAGCTCGACGCGTTCCAGAACGGCTGGCTCGAAGTACAGGACGAAGGCAGCCAGCTGCTGTGCTCGCTGGTGGCGCCGCGGCGCGGCGAGATGATCGTCGACTTCTGTGCGGGCGCGGGCGGCAAGACGCTCGCGCTTGGCGCGATGATGCGCTCGACCGGGCGTCTGTACGCATTCGACATCTCCGAGCGGCGGCTCGCGAAGCTCAAGCCGCGCCTCGCGCGCAGCGGGCTATCGAACGTGAATCCGGTGCTGATCGACAGCGAACACGACGCGAAGATCAAGCGCCTCGCGGGCAAGATCGACCGCGTGCTGGTCGACGCGCCGTGCAGCGGCCTGGGCACGCTGCGCCGCAATCCGGATCTGAAGTGGCGGCAGTCGCCCGAGTCGATCGGCGAACTCGCGCCGAAGCAGGCGTCGATTCTGGCGAGCGCGGCGCGTCTCGTGAAGAAGGGCGGCCGGCTGGTGTATGCGACCTGCAGTATTCTCGACGCGGAAAACCAGGCGGTGGTCGCGCAGTTTCTCGCCGACCATGCCGATTTCGCGTTGGTGCCCGCGCGCGACGTGCTGGCCGAGCAGCGCATCGAGCTGGATACCGGCGAGTATCTGTCGCTGTGGCCGCATCGGCACGCGACGGATGGCTTCTTCGCCGCGGTGCTCGAGCGGCGCGATTGAAGGGCGCAATGTGTGCGCGAGGAAGGGCACAATGAAGGGCGCGATCGAACGGCGCGCGATCGAACGGCCGATTGACCGCGCTCGACCTGCCCGCGCCGCCTGAACCGGAACCGCACGCCTGCGACCCACGCTACCGACCATGCAAATTCCACCGCGCTTCGAAACGTTCGGCGATTTGCTGCACGACATCGGGCAGCCGGTCGTGCTGTGGCAGATCGGCGTGCTGGTCGGCACGCTGGTGGTCGCGTGGCTGCTCGCACGTGTATTGCGCCGCATGCTCGATGCGCGCCGCGAGTCGCGCTACCAGGCGTATCAGGCCTATCAGGCGCTGCGCTTCGGCGCCGACGCGCTGAACCGCGCGTTCTTTCCGCTGCTCGGCGCGCTGTTCGTCTGGATCGCGCGCGCGATCGCCGCGCAGTTTATCCATACGACGCTGCTCGATCTGGCACTGGTCCCGCTGGTCGGCATCGGCTTGATTTATATCGTGTTTTATTTCGCGCGGCGGGTGTTCGGCAGCGACGGCCATACGCATACGTGGCTGTCGCTGGTCGAGAAGCTGGTGTCGATCGTCGTGTGGGTCGGCATGGTGCTCACCGTGATGGGTATCCAGGGCGACGTGCTCGCGTGGATGGCCGACGTACGCTTTCGCGTGGCGAATACGCATGTGACGCTGCTGTCGCTGGTTTCGGGGCTGGTGTGGGTGTGCGTGACGATGGTCGTCGCGATGTGGCTCGGCGCCGCGTTCGAGGAACGCGTGATGCGTGCCCATACGTTGGATGCGAACCTGAAGGTCGTGCTGGCGCGCGTCGGGCGCGCGCTGTTCGTGCTCGCGGCGGTGCTGATCAGCCTGTCGCTGGTCGGCATCGACATCACCGTGCTCGGCGTGTTCGGCGGCGCGCTCGGCGTCGGGCTCGGCTTCGGCTTGCAGAAGATCGCCAGCAACTACGTGTCGGGCTTCATCATCCTGATCGACCGGTCGCTGCGCATCGGCGACACGATCAACGTCGGCGGGCTGCAGGGACAGGTCACGCAGATTCGCACCCGTTATACGGTGGTGCGCGGCCTCGACGGCATCGAGACGCTGATTCCGAACGAGCGGCTGATTACCGACGTGGTGCAGAACCAGTCGTCGTACCTGACGCGTGGGCATGTAAAGGCGGTCGTGCAGGTTGCGTTTTCCGCCGACGTCGACCAGGTGATGGCGCTGCTTGCGCAGGCGGCGAGCGGCGTTGAGCGTGTGCTGCAGGATCCGGCGCCGGCGCCGCATCTGGTCGGTTTCGGGCCGGACGGCATCAATTTTGAGCTCGGCTACTGGGTGGAGGATGCGGCGAGCGGTACGACCGGCGTGCGTTCCGCGGTCAACCAGAACATCTGGCGATTATTTGCGGCAAACGGAATTTCGATCCCGTATGCTCAGCGTGAGGTTCGCATTGTCAATAGCGGCGACGCGTTGCAACCGGTAAGCTTGACCGGGCGCGCGGCGAACGAGCCGGGAAGTGCCGCCTGATGCGGTTGAATGCCCGGCGACGCGCCGCAGACGGGCCGGTTTCTGTTGCATTTGCGCCAGCGCGGCAATTGATGCGCCACAACAATTTTCTTATTTTTCTCAACGACTTGGAACCATTGAAGTAAAATGGCGATCGAATTTTGCCAGATGCTTTCGTTTGCTTGACACCCGCGCATTGTATGCTTTGCACACGCGCTGTCCCGTGTCTCTCGCTTCGTTTTCCGTTTCGTATCTCGTTCCACAGGTAAATTGCCTTGTTGAATTCCCTGCTTGATTTCCTTGCCAATGGTCTGCTGCGCTTCTCGTGGTGGCAAATCGTGCTTTACACGCTTGCCGCCACGCATGTGACGATCATCGGCGTGACCGTCTATCTGCATCGCTGCCAGGCGCATCGTGCGCTCGACCTGCATCCGGTCGCCAGTCATTTCTTTCGCTTCTGGCTGTGGATGTCCACCGGCATGCTGACCGGCCAATGGGCTGCGATCCATCGCAAGCACCACGCGAAGTGCGAAACCGAAGAAGACCCGCATAGCCCGCAAACGCGCGGCATCTGGAAGGTGCTGCTCGAAGGCGCCGAGCTGTATCGCACCGAGGCGAAGAACGAAGAAACGCTGCGCAAGTTCAGCCACGGCACGCCGAACGACTGGATCGAGCGCAACGTCTACACGAAGTTTCCGATTCTCGGCGTGAGCCTGATGATGGTGGTCGACGTCGCGCTGTTCGGCATCGTCGGTTTGTCCGTATGGGCCGTGCAGATGATCTGGATTCCGTTCTGGGCGGCCGGCGTGGTCAACGGTCTTGCGCAC
>DATLOW010000114.1:0-60461 GCA_035536055.1 Paraburkholderia sp.
CACTGGTCTTCGCGCCGTCGCTGACCACGAACAGCACCGTGCGTGGGCCGACCGAACTGCTGCTGGTCGCGAAGGTGATTTCCGACAACGCGCGCGACCACTGCGCATTGGTGGCCGTCGCGCCTGCCGAGGTCAGCGTCAACACGCCGCTGTCCGCGTCGTACGACGCCTGGATATTGCCGAACGCCGCCGCATTGGTGTTGATGAACGCCAGCCGGTCGCCGAAATGGAAACCTGTGCCGATCGTCACGGTGGCCGAGCTTTGCGTCGGATTGTCCGCATCGGTGATCGTGATGCCGTTGCCGATCACGGTCGGCGTGGAGCCGTCCTTGTAGGTGCCGCCGTCCGGCGGCGTGATCAGCGTGCTCTGGTCGGTCGCGTGCACGTTGACGTCGCGCGTCGCGGTATTGCTCAGGTTGCCGGCGCCGTCCACCACCGCGAAGCTGACGGTGCGCGTGGTCGTATCCGGGCTAATCGCGGTATCGGTGTAGGTCACCGCGTTCAGCGCGCTCTGCCATTGCGCGAGCGTGGCGGTACCACCCGCCGAACTCAGCGTCAGCACGCCGGTGCTCGCATCGTACGACGCGCTGATATTGCCCATCGTCGCGCCGTCGTTGCTGAACGACAGCACGTCTTCACCCGCATGAAAGCCACCGCTGATCGCCACCGTGGCCGACGCAAGCGTGCCGCTCGCACCGTCGGTCACGCTGAGCCCGCCGCCGACCGTAACCGGCGTCGACGCGACGTTGTCGCCTTCGATGAAATCGGCCGAACCCGCGCCGGCCGTCAGCTGCGGCGGCGCGGCAAGCTGCACGGTATCGCTCGCGACCACGCTGGTCTTGCTGCCGTCGCTGACCGCGAATGCGATCGTGCGATTGCCGAACGCAGTGCTGCTGCTGGCGAAAGTCACCGCCGAAAGCGCGGCCGACCACTGCGCTTCGGTGGCCGTCGCGCCCGCGGAGGTCAGCGTCAGGACGCCGGTGCTGGCGTCGTACGACGCGCTGATATTGCCGAACTGCGCGCTGTTCGTATTGGCGAAGCCGAGCGTGTCGCCATTCGCAAAACCGCTGCCGATCGACACCGTCGCCGACGCGAGCGTCGCATTGTCGCGATCGCTGACCGTAATGCCGCTGTCGATCACGCTGGCCGGCGCGCCGCCCGCATAGGTCAGCGTGCTGCCGCTCGTCGCGACCACCGGCGTCTGGTCAGTGTCCGTCACCGTCACGGTGCGCGTGGCCGTGTTGCTGATCACGCCGACGCCGTCGACGGCATTGAAACTGATGGTGCGCGTCGCGGTGTTCGGCGTGATCGCGGTATCGGTGTACGTGACCGCTTCGAGCGCGGCCTGCCATTGCGCGAGCGTGGCGCTCGCGCCGGCCGAACTCAGCGT
The DNA here is from genome assembly GCA_035536055.1 of Paraburkholderia sp. Lineage (GTDB taxonomy): Bacteria > Pseudomonadota > Gammaproteobacteria > Burkholderiales > Burkholderiaceae > Paraburkholderia. Next base: position 1,391 of record DATLOW010000114.1, read on the forward strand.
CAGCACACCGTTGGCCGCGTCGTATGTCGCGGCGATATTGCCCATCGTCGCGCCGTCGTTGACGAACTGCAGCAGATCCTCGCCCGCGTGGAAGTTGCCGGTGATCGACACGGTCGCCGACGCCATCGTCGCGCTTGCGCCATCGGTCAGCGTCAGGCCCGCATCGATGGCGACCGGCGTCGACGCGGTGTTGTCGCCGGCCACGAACGACGCCGAACCGGCGTCGGTGGTGATCTGCGGCGGGCCGAGCACGTTCACGATATCGGTGGCGGCCGCGCTGGTCTTGGTGCCGTCGTTGATCGCGAACGAGATCGTGCGACTGCCCGGCACCGCGCTGCTGCCGGCCGAAAACGTCACCGCCGCCAGCGCATTCGCCCATTGCGCGTCGGACGCCGTCGCGCCCGACGAAGTCAGCGTCAGCACACCGGTGCCGGCATCGTACGTCGCGACGATGTTGCCGAACAGCGCGGTATTGGTGTTGGTAAACGCCAGCGTGTCGCCGCTGTGAAAGTTCGCCGAGATCGACACGGTGCCCGACGCGAGCGTCGCGTTGTCGAGGTCGCTGACCGAGATGCCGCTGTCGATCGGCACGGCCGCGGTGCCACCGACGTAGCTGGTGCCGCCGGTGCCCGTGACGATCGGCGTCTGGTCGGTGTCGGTCACCGTTACCGTACGCACGGCCGTGTTGCTGAGGAAGCCGGCGCCGTCGACGGCGCCAAAGCTGATGGTGCGGGTCGGATTGCTCGGCGTGATGGCCGTATCGGTGTACGTGACCGCGGCGAGCGCGGCCTGCCATTGCGCGAGGGTCGCGGTGGCACCGGACGAATTCAACGTCAGCACGCCGGTGGCCGCGTCGTAGCTCGCGACGATATTGCCCATCGTCGCGCCGTCGTTGACGAACTGCAGTACGTCCTCGCCGGCGTGGAAGTTGCCGGTGATCGATACGGTCGCCGACTGCAGCGTCGTGGCGGCGCCGTCGGTCAGCGTCAGGCCGCTGTCGATCGCCACCGGCGTCGACGCGGTGTTGTCGCCGGCCACGAACGCGGCCGAACCGGAGTCGGTGGTGATCTGCGGCGGGCCGAGCACGCTGATGGTTTTGCTCGGCGCCGTGCTGATTCTGCTGCCGTCGGAAATCTGGAACTCGATGGTGCGCGAACCAGCGGTGAAGCTGGTCGACGAGAACGTCACCGATTCCAGCACGCTCTGCCAGTTGGCGACGCTGCTGACGCCCGACAACAGCAGCGAATGCGTGGTCGGATCGTAAAACACGCTGATGCCGCCAACCGATGTGGCCGACAACGTGTCGCCTGCCTGGTAGCCGCCGGAGATCGTCACGATGCCGGAGATCAGATTCGCATTGTCGCGGTCGCTGACGGTCACGCCGCTGTCCACCGCTACGGCAGACGTGCCGCCGACGTAGCGGGTCGCGCCGCTGGTCGGTGTCACGATCGGCGTCTGGTCCGTGTCGGTCACCGTCACGGTGCGCGTGGCCGTGCCGCTGGCATTGCCTGCGCCGTCGACCACGCTGAAGCCGATGGTGCGCGTCGGGTTGGCCGGCGTGACCGCTGTGTCGGTGTAGGTGACCGAGCGCAGCGCGCTCTGCCATTGCGCGAGCGTCGCGGTGCCGCCCGCCGAAGTCAGCGTCAGCACGCCGGTGCTGGCATCGTACGTGGCGCTGATGTTGCCCATCGTCGCGCCGTCGTTGGTAAAGCCCAGCGCGTCTTCGCCGCTGTGGAAATTGCCGGTGACCGATACGGTCGCCGACTGCAGCGTCGCGCTCGCACCATCGGTCAGCGTCAGGCCGCTGTCGATCGCCACCGGCGTCGACGCGGTGTTGTCACCGGCCACGAACGCGGCCGAACCGCCATCGGTCGTTACCACCGGCGGCGCGGTAACGCGCACCGTATCGGTTGCGGCTACGCTGGTTTTGGTGCCATCGTTGACGGCGAACGAAATCGTGCGATTGCCACCCACCACGCTGCTGCTCGAGAACGTCACCGCCGACAGCGCATTGGCCCACTGCGCATTGGTGGCCGTGCCCGCGGTCAGCGTCAGCAAGCCGGTCGACGTGTTGTAGCTGGCGACGATATCGCCGAACAGCGTCGAATTGTTGTTGATGAACGTCAGCGTGTCGCCGCTATGCAGGCCGCCGGTAATCGACACGGTGCCACTGGTCTGCGTGGCGTTGTCCAGATCGCTGACGGTGATGCCGCCATCGATCGTGGTGGCCGGATGCCCGCCGACATAGTCCGTCGTGGTGCCGCTGCTGCCGACGATCGGCGTCTGGTCGGTATCGGTCACCGTCACTGTGCGGGTGGCCGTGCTGCTGCTGGTGCCGGCGCCGTCGACCACCGTGAAGCTGAGCGTGCGGGTCGCGTTGTTCGGCGTGACCGCCGAATCGAAGTACGTGACCGCGCGCAGCGCGCTTTGCCATTGCGCAAGCGTGGCGGTACCGCCCACCGAAGTCAGCGTCAGCACGCCAGTGCCGACATCGTACGACGCGGCGATGTTGCCCATCGTCGTGCCGTCGTTGGCAAAGCCCAGCAGGTCTTCGCCACTGTGGAAGTTACCGGTGATCGATACGGTGGCCGACTGCAGCGTCGGGCTGCTGGTATCGGTGACCGTCAGACCGCTGTCGATTGCGACCGGCGTCCCTGCGGTGTTGTCGCCTGCCACGAACGCGGCCGAGCCGCTATCGGTCGTCACTACCGGCGGCGCGACTACGTTGACCGTATCGGTCCCGGCCACGCTGGTTTTGGTGCCGTCGTTGACGGCGAACGAAATCGTGCGATTGCCGCCCACCACGCTGCTGCTCGAGAACGTCACCGCCGACAGCGCATTGGCCCACTGCGCGTTGGTCGCGACGCCGCCGGCCGAGGTCAGCGTCAGCACGCCGGTCGCTGAGTTGTAGCTGGCGCCGATATTGCCGAACAGCGCTGAATTGGTGTTGATGAACGACAGCGTGTCGCCGCCTTGCAGGCCGCCGGTAATCGACACCGTGCCGCTCGACTGCGTGGTGTTGTCCAGATCGCTGATCGCGACGCTGCCGTCGATGGCGGTCGCCGGGTGCCCGGTGACGTAGCCGGTGGTCGTGCCGCTGGTGGTTAAAAGCGGCGTCTGGTCGGTGTCGGTCACCGTCACCGTGCGGGTGATCGTGTTGCTCGTATTGTTGTTCTTGTCGACCAGCTTGAAGCTGATGGTGCGCGTCGCGCTGTTCGGCGTGACCAGCGTGTCGGTATACGTCACCGCGCGCAGCGCGGCCTGCCATTGCGCGAGCGTCGCCGTGCCGCTTCCCGAGGTCAGCGTCAGCAGGCCAGTGCTGGCGCTGTACGTCGCTGCGATGTCGCCGAACGTGCTCGAACTGGTGTTCGTGAACGCCAGCACGTCCTCGCCGGACTGGAAGTTGCCGGTAATCGACACGGTCGCCGATTTGGCGGTCGTCACGGCCGTGTCGCCCGCCGTCATGCCGGGATCGATCGCGACCGGCACCGAGGTGCCGTTGTCGGCCGCCTGGAACGCCGTCGAGCCGCCGCTCGCGACCAGTTGCACCGGGTTGGTCACGGTGATCGTATCGGTGACGGCCGTGCTGGTTTTCGTGCCGTCGCTGGTCTGAAACGAGATGATGCGGTTGCCGTATACGTTGCTGGTGCTCGAGAAGGTCACCGCCGACAACGCGGCAGCCCATTGCGCATCGCTGGCCGTGGCGCCGGCCGACGTCAGCGTCAGCGTGCCGTTGCCGTCGTAGGCGCCGATGATATTGCCGAAGATTGCCGGGTTGCTGTTGTTGAAGCTCAGCGTATCGCCGCTGTTAAAGCCGGCGCTGACCCGCACGCTGCCGCTTGCCTGCGTGGTGTTGTCGGTGTCGGTGACGGTGATGTGCGTATCGATCGTGGTGGCCGCCGCGCCGGACCCGTACGCCGACGTGGTGCCCGAACTCGTCAGCGTCGGCGACTGTTCGGCGGCGGTAACCGTCACCGTCTTCTGCACCGTGTTGCTGGGCGACAGGTAGGCGTCGCTGGTCAGCGTGAAGCTGATCGTGCGGGTCGCGGTGTTCGGCAGCGCCAGGCTGTCCGAATACGTGACGTGCTCGAGCGCGTTCTGCCACTGCGCGACGGTCGCGGTGCCGCTGGCCGACGTCAGCGTCAGGACACCGGTACCGCTGCTGTACGTGCCCACGATGTCGCCGTACAGCGCGGTGCTGGTATTGGCGAAGCCGAGTACGTCTTCGCCGCTGTGGAAGTTGCCGGTAATCGCCACCACCGCCTGCCGCGCGGTCGTCGCATCGCCGTCGACCAGCGTGATACCGCTGTCGATCACGACCGCCGGGCCGCCGGCGTGGTCGCCGGACACGAACGACGTGCTGCCGCCGCTCGCGGTCAAGGCCGGCGGCGAACTGAGGTCGACGTAGCTGAAGTTGTCGAGAATCGGCAGCAGAAAGGCGCCGTCGGTCTCGCGGATCCTGAGGCTTTTGGCGCCGGCAAACGCGGCGTTGCCCGACAGGTCGACGTGGAACGACGAGTCGCTGGCGTCGTGCGACTGCAGCGTCACCGAGCCGATCACGTTGCCGGATGCGTCCAGCGCCTCGACGTTGACGGTCGACGGGAAATAGATGTCGAGGTCGAAGCTCTGCACGGCCATCGCGTCGCCGTTCTGCAGCGTCAACGTCAACGACGTCATCGGCGCGTTTCCCGACACGTTGCCGAACAGCACGCCATCGCCCGTCCCGCTGGACAAGGCCGGCGGATTGGACGGGTTGCTGGCGGTGGTTTGGACCTGGAACTCGGCCGCCGCATCGGTCGTGTACGTGATGCCGTCGAGCGTGAAGCTGGTGCCGGTCGAGTCGAAGGCCAGATCGGCGGCGCTGTCGTAGGTTTCGACGGTGACGCCGAGCAGCGCGTCGTATTGCTGTTCCGACGCGGCCGAAAAGATTGTTTGGGTATGCACCGCGCCGACGTCGTATTCGAGCGTCCAGTCGCCGCCGAGCGCCGCCGCGCCGGTTGCATCGGTCGAGGCCGCGACGTTCAGATGCGAAATGGATGCGATCTGCTGCACCAGCGCCTGGCCACTGCTGTTCTCGGCGACGTCGCAGCCGTAAATCAGGAAATCGCCGCCCGTCTTCATGGCCGCGCCGATCTGCGCGAGCTCGCCGCTATACGCGGCGATATCGGACTGCGTGAGCCATACGTCGCCCACCTGGATCGCGCCGTTCATGCCGTGCGACACCAGATGGATCGCATCGACGCCCGGATGCTGCTGCAGATACTGCGCGATCTGCGCGAGGCCGTCGCTGCTGGAGCTGAGCAGCACGTAGTCGGTGCCCGCGGGCAGGCCGGCCACCAGTTGCTGATAGTTCGCGACGCTCGGGTCGATGAATACCACCTGCTTTTCCGGCGCGGCGGCGGTCTGCATGTCCTGCGGGGTGACCTGCGGGGTGACCTGCGGGTTGACCTGGGTAGTCTGGCGCTGCGTCGGCTGCGCGGTGTCGGCGCGCTGCGCGGCAGGCGCCGCAGCCGGCGTGTCGGCGCCGTGGCCGGACCCGGGCTGCGCCACCGACGTATCGGCCGGATGCGCTTCAGCGCCGTGATGCTGCTGCGCCGCCGGGCCGGCATGGCCCGCGGCACCGGCTCCGGCTCCGATCGCCGCCGCCGATGCGTCATAGACGATGCGCGGTTCGAGCGCAAGCATCAGCGGCGCGGGCAGCGCGGCCGGCATGGCGGCGCGCGGTGCGGCAGCGGCCCCGTGCGCACGCCGGCGGCGCAGGGCATCGATCAGAGCGGCGGCAAACTTCATCGTGGTGTGTCCTTCGGGTTGCGCGCGGCCCGATGTGGCGGCCGCACGCTCCCGCAGTCGGGTGTTCTATTTACGAGCGCGACGGGAAAACCCCCGACAGCGCGATCATGAAGGTCACGCCCAGATACGGATTGCGGATCGCCATCGGCTGCGTGCCGCCCGTCAACGCGTTCTGGATCGTCGGCGCGCCGCCGGTCAGCGTCACGTTGAACGGCGCGAGCGTCGTATTCGAGCTGGCCGCCGTGTAGATGCTGGTGCCGCGGCCACCGGCCGACGGGTTGCTGAGCACCGTGGTCGGGCCGGGCACGCTGGTCTCGGCGGCCGCGCTGTTGGCCGGAATCGACACCTGGCCGCTGACGCTGACGCCGCCCGTCACGGTCGCCACGTGCGTGTGCGCCGGCATGTTCGCGGTGGTGATCGTGACGTTCTCAACACCGGCCTGCTCGCCGATCTGGATCGGCGCGAGCCCGAGGCCCGAGCCCCAGCCGACCGGGCTGCGGCCCTGCAGGTTCGGCAGCATGAAGTTGCTCACGCCGTTGCCGCCGAAGTTGGTGCCCAGCAGCGCGAACAGCGCCTGGTTCTGCGAGATCGCCACCGTCTGGCCCTGGCACATTGCCCAGCCTACCGGCGCGAAATTGAACGCCGTCATACGGATTTCACCAAGATATGGATCACTCATCGAAGCCTCTCTCTGTCGAAGTCAAAAGTTGAACTACGAAACAGCGCCGGTGCCGGCCGGGTCGGTCGGATCAGCCAGCCGGGAATGCACAACAAAGCTGAGCGTGGCCCGGCCGTCCGGCTGCGGGCGCGTCGGCGTGGCGAGCAGATCCCACGCGTGCCCGTCGGGCGAGGTAATCCGGTAAGTGTCCTGCGGCAGCGACACACCGGCCGGCAACGCGAAGCTCGCGAAATAGCAGGTGTAGCTGTCGTCCATGGGAATGCCGGCCGGCGCGGCGATCAGATGCGCTTCGACGGTGTGCCCGTCGGCGCTGCCGAACGAAAACGGCCGCCCGATCGCTGCGATCAGTTCGGCGTGAGTCGGTATCAACTGCACGTTGCTCCCCCGGCGGTATCCGTATGCCGGCCCGCGCCTGTCCATCTTGTTTCCGCTTTTCGGGCGCGGCAGCGCTGCCTGCCGGAACCGCCGCGTTATGCCGCGACGGCCTCCGTCAGCCCTGCTGCCGGCTCGAACTCCCTGTCGTGGAACGGCGCGGCCTTGCGACGCATCCGTTCGTAAACACCGTCTTCGCCAATTGCCTCGAATCCGAGCCGCCGATAAAAGCCGCGCACCGGATTATCGAGTTCTACATAAAGGCTGACTGCGAGCGCCCGGCGCGCCGCTTCAGCCACGATCGTTTTCATCAGGCGCGTGCCGATGCCGGCACCGCGATATTCAGGCAGCAAGGCAATATCGATTATGCGTGCTTCACCGCTATGCCAATCGTGATACAGGCGGCCGATCCGGCACGCTCCGTCCAGCACCACGTCGAAGCGGCCTTTCGGATAGTGACGCCGGTAATACTCGTCCTGCATCGTGAACTGCTGTACCAGCAAGCCATGGATCGCATCCGCATCGAGACCGGCCGCGGCGAATTCCGGCGCGCGCGTGCCGATAAAAACCTGCTGCAAAAAATTCCGGTCGTCAGGCGCTGACGCGCGCAGCACAAGGCCGCGCCGCAAAGCGTCGCCCTCTGCCGGAAGCGCCGGCATGCAAGGTGTTTCAAGCGGGACGACCGCGCACGTTTTCATGTCGAACAGGTGCTTCAGGATCGCCAAAGAAAATTATTAGTTCGTTGTATGCGCAGCGATGTTATTCCAGACAATGGGATTTGCGCAACGGAAACTTATGCTGATTTGCAAAGGCACACGAACTAATTTGCATCATTTGCAATGAATGTTTATTTGAAAGTTTATTGAAAGATTCGTTTGGCGACATTCAATCGACATAAATAGCGCGTTGCGCCGCAAATATAAAAAATGCCGTCCGGCGCAATCGCACGGGCGGCATTTTTATTATGCAACGCGAATTATCTGTAATGCTCTATTTCAAGGCGTCCAGTGCCAGTTGCGAATCTCGTCGCGATCGATTCCTTCCTGATGCGCATAAGCCAATTGCTCGAGACGCTGATCGCGCAGCCGCTCTTTTGCATGATCGCCGACCCCGCGCAGCCGCTGCACACGATCGATTACGTCGATCGACAACGTGAAGCGGTCGATGCCGTTGATGATCGCCAGTTCGAGCGGCGTATTGATGTTGCCCTTCTCCGCATAGCCGTGCACGTGAATGTTCTCGTGATTCGTGCGCCTATAGGTCAGCTTGTGAACCAGCGATGCATACGAGTGGAAGTTGAAGATCACCGGCTTGTCGGTGGTGAACAGCGAATCGAAATCGCGCGTCGACAGGCCATGCGGATGATCCGACGCCGGCATCAGCCTGAACAGGTCGACCACGTTGACGAAGCGTATCTTCAGGTCGGCAAACAATCCTTTCAGAATCTCGACGGCCGCGAGCGCTTCCATCGTCGCGATGTCGCCCGCGCAGGCCATCACGACATCCGGCTCGTGGCCCTGGTCGGTCGAAGCCCATTCCCAGATGCCGATGCCCTTCGTGCAATGCGTGACCGCCGCCTTCATGTCCAGATACTGCAGATGCGGCTGCTTGTCGGCGACGATCACGTTCACATAGTCGCGCGAGCGCAGACAGTGATCGGCAACACTGAGCAGGCAGTTCGCATCGGGCGGCAGATAGATGCGCACGACGTCAGGGCTCTTGTTGGTCACCACGTCGAGAAAACCCGGGTCCTGGTGCGTGAAGCCGTTGTGATCCTGACGCCACACGAGCGACGTGATCAGCAGGTTCAGCGACGGCACCGGCGCACGCCAGCGCAATTCGCGCTTGGCTTTTTCAAGCCATTTCGCGTGCTGGTTGAACATCGAGTCGATCACGTGCACGAACGCCTCGTAGGTGGCGAACAGACCGTGACGGCCAGTCAGCGTATAACCTTCGAGCCAGCCCTCGAGCGTGTGCTCGCTGAGCATTTCCATCACGCGGCCGTCGCGCGACAGTTCGCCGCCGTCGCTGTCGTTCGGCTCGGTCAGCGCGAGCCAGGTTTTCGGCGACGCTTCGTAGAGCGCGGTCAGCTTGTTGCTGGCGGTTTCGTCGGGGCCGAACACGCGGAAGTTCGTCATGTTCTGGCGCATCACGTCGCGCAGCCACGTGCCGAGCACACCGGTCGGCGAGACGTACGACACGCCGGGCTGCGCGACGTCTACCGCGTAGTGTTCGAACGGCGGCAGGTCGAGCGCCTTGCATAGCGCACCGCCGTTCGCATGCGGATTCGCACTGATGCGGCGTGCGCCCTGCGGCGCGAGCGCGCGCAATGCTTCGACGAGCCGGCCCGACGTATCGAACAGTTCATCGGGCCGATAGCTGCGCAGCCAGGTTTCGACCTGCTTCAGGCTGGCTTCGTTGGTCGCCGGGTCGGCAATCGGCACCTGGTGCGCGCGCCACGAACCCTCGACCTGATGGCCGTCCACTTCGCGCGGCCCGGTCCAGCCTTTCGGCGAACGCAGCACGATCATCGGCCAGCGCGGCCGCGTTTGATCGCCCTGCGTGCGGGCGCGCGCCTGGATCGCGCGGATCTCGTCGACGCAGCGGTCGAGCGTGGCCGCCATCTGTTGATGCATGGTCTGCGGATCGTCGCCTTCGACGAAATACGGCTTGTGTCCGTAACCCGTCAGCAAGGCTTCGAGTTCTTCGTGCGGAATGCGCGCGAGCAGCGCCGGATTCGCGATCTTGTAGCCATTCAGATGCAGCACCGGCAGTACCGCGCCGTCGCGCACCGGGTTCAGGAATTTGTTCGAATGCCATGACGTCGCGAGCGGACCGGTTTCGGCCTCGCCGTCGCCGATCATCACGGTGACGAGCAGGTCCGGATTGTCGAACGCCGCGCCGTACGCATGCGACAGGCTGTAGCCTAGCTCGCCGCCTTCGTGGATCGAGCCCGGCGTTTCAGGCGTGCAATGTGAGCCGATGCCGCCGGGAAACGAGAACATGCGGAATAGCCGCGCCATGCCTTCCTCGTTCTCGGCGCGGTCCGGATAGATCTCCGAATAGCGGCCTTCCAGATAGCTATGCGATATCACGGCCGGCGCGCCATGGCCCGGGCCCGAGATATACACGACATCGATATCGCGCTGCCTGATCACGCGGTTCAGATGCACCAGCAGAAAGCTCTGGCCGGGGTCCGAGCCCCAGTGCCCGAGCAGCCTGCGCTTGATGTGCTGCGCCTGCAGCGGTTCGCGCAACAGCGGGTTGTCGCGCAGATAGATCATGCCGGCAGACAGATAATTGCAGGCCTGCCAGTAGCGGTTCATGTTGCGCAGTTCTTCCGCGCCCGGCGGCGTGGCAGAACCGGAGTCGAGAGCAACGTCGGCCATTTGGGGAATCTCCATAGGCGATGTTCGACGGCGCGCGAATGCGCGCCGGTGTGGCCCGCGGCGCGGCGGCCCGCACGCAGGCCATTCCTATCATAGGAGGCACGTTGCGCGTTTTCATTTGATCGATGTCAACGCGCGTGCGTCCTTGCCATTCGTAGCGGCGTGCGAAAACAGGGCCGCGCGCGGTGCGCGGGAAGGATCGGCGCACGGCGGGTCACGATGGCCGCGAGCCGCGCATCCGCTTGATCACGAGGATCGCGAAGGCCGGCACGTGCACCACGCCGAAACCGGTCGCGAAAGCGGCCCAATGCGGTGCGGGCGCGTCGGGCCAGCGGCTGTACACAAGGCCGACCGCGCAACCGACGGCGATCAGCAGCAGATGTGCGATTGCCGCGTTGGCGCGCGCGGCGGTGAAGCGCGGAATTTCACGGTGCGTGAGGCAGACGATCAGCGCGAGCAGGATCGCGAGCGCGAGGTTGAGGGCATCCATGTCGGTGCGTGGGCGAAGGGTCTTGAGCAATGGGCGGCGGGCAGCGGATAGCAGACAGTGCGGTGCGGTACGCGGTGCGCGGCGGGTGCTGCGGCCATGCCACGCGTGCATTGACGCTGCGTATGACGTCAGCAAGCTGCGCGCCCGGTGCGCGAATCCGCGCACAATCGAAACGCCCGACCGTGGAAACCGGATGCGGGCCTGGCAGGCGATCGCCGTGCAGCGCGCGCGACGTCGCGGCAGGGGCACCGCGCCGCTGCCGCCACTGCTGCCGCTACAGCAGCGGCAGCGTCTGCCGGATATGCTCGGCAAACGCTGCGGCCAGCAGCGACGGCCGCTTGCGCTCGAACCGCAGCGTAATGCCGACCGCTGGCAATGCAGGCAGTGCGGCGTCGCCGCCCAGAATCGCCAGATCCGCCGGCACCGCGGTTTGCGTCATCACCGCGAAAGCTTGCCCCGAGCGTACCAGCGCCGTCAGCCCGGCGAGGCTGCTGCTCGCATACGCCAGCCGGTAAGCCCTGCCCATACGCTGCAGCGCCGCGCATGCCGCAATGTGATCGAGCGTATCCGGGTCGGATAGCGCAAGCGGCAGCGGGTCGAATTGCGCGGCATCGAGCCCGGGGTAGCCGATCCACACCAGCGGCTCGCGGCGGATGATGTCGTCCGCATGGTGGTTTGCGCCGTGGTTTGCGCCTTCGTCCGTGCCGTCCTCGGGCAGCGAAATCATCGCGAGATCCACCGCCCGCTTGTCCAACTGTTCGATCAGTCGCGGCGTCGGCCCGCACACCACCTCCACCTGCGCATGCGGATGCTGCCGCGAAAACTGCCGCAGCAGCGCCGGCAGAAACACCGCGGCGTAATCGTCCGGACAGCCGAAACGGATGCTGCCCGACAGCCCGTTGCCGCACAGGTCGGCCATCGCCTCGTCGTGCAGCCGCAAGATGCGCTGCGCATGCATCAACAGCCGTTCACCCGGATGCGTCAGCACCACGCCGCGGCCGGTGCGCTGGAACAGCGGCTGGTCGACGATTTCTTCGAGCCGCTTCATCTGCTGGCTCAGCGCGGACTGCGTGCGGCCGATGCGCGCGGCCGCGCGGCTCAGCGCGCGTACTTCGGCGATCGCCGCGAACGAGCGCAGCAGATCGATTTCGAGCGACAGGCTCACGATATTTGCCCTCAGCTATAAGCGTCGTTTCTAGCTTGCATCAGAACTATTCGATTCTATAAAACCAGACGAGCCGCTAGACTGCAAGTCAAACTTGTCTCGCTGAAGGGAGAACCGTATGTCGCGAAACCGGGACGCCACGTTCTGGCGCAATGCCGGACAGCATCTGATCCGCTACGGCGGCACCTTCGAGCCGTTGATCATCGAGCGCGCGCAGGGCAGCTTCGTCTATGACGCGGACGACCGCCCGATTCTCGATTTCACTTCGGGACAGATGAGCGCAGTGCTCGGGCACAGCCACCCGGAAATCGTGTCGGTGATCAACGAATATGCAGGCAAGCTCGACCATCTGTTCAGCGGCATGCTGTCGCGGCCGGTAGTCGACCTCGCCACGCGCCTCGCCGAAATCACGCCCGCCGGGCTCGACCGCGCACTGCTGCTGAGTACCGGCGCAGAGTCGAATGAAGCGGCAATCCGGATGGCGAAGCTCGTCACCGGTGGTTACGAAATCGTCGGCTTTGCGCAGTCGTGGCACGGCATGACCGGCGCTGCGGCGTCCGCCACGTACAGCGCCGGGCGCAAAGGGGTGGGCCCTGCGGCAGTCGGCTCGTTTGCGATCCCGGCGCCGTTCAGCTACCGGCCACGCTTCGAACGCAACGGCGCGTACGACTGGCTGGCGGAACTCGACTATGCGTTCGACCTGATCGACCGCCAATCGAGCGGCAGCCTCGCAGCGTTTATCGCCGAGCCGATTCTGAGCTCGGGCGGCATCATCGAACTGCCGGTCGGCTATATGGCGGCGCTCAAGCGCAAATGCGAAGCGCGCGGCATGCTGCTGATCCTCGACGAAGCGCAAACTGGCGTCGGCCGCACCGGCACGATGTTCGCATGCCAGCGCGACGGCGTGACACCCGACATCCTGACCTTGTCGAAGACGCTCGGCGCCGGCCTGCCGCTCGCGGCCGTGGTGACCTCGGCGGCAATCGAGGAACGCGCGCATCAGCTCGGCTATCTGTTCTACACGACGCACGTATCCGATCCGCTGCCCGCCGCAGTGGGCCTGCGGGTACTCGACGTGGTCGCGCGCGACGGCCTCGTGGCGCGCGCCACCCTGATGGGCGAGCGTCTGAAGCGCGGCCTGCACGATCTGATGGAGCGCTTCGACTGCATCGGCGACGTGCGCGGCCGCGGGCTGCTGCTCGGCGTGGAGATCGTCAAGGACCGGCACAGCAAAGAGCCCGCGGATGGGCTCGGCGCAAAGATCACGCGCGAATGCATGCAGCTCGGCCTCAGCATGAATATCGTGCAGTTGCCCGGCATGGGCGGCGTGTTCCGGATCGCGCCGCCGCTGACGGTCAGCGAAGCGGAAATCGATCTCGGCCTGACCCTGCTCGAACAGGCGCTCAAACGCGCGCTTTAAGCGCGCAACGAAGCAGACACGCAAACGCGCACTTGTACCCGCTGCAGTGGCTGCGTCCCCGCGCGTTACAGCGCCGGCGGCAACAGCTTGCGATCGATAAAAGACTGCAGCGCTTCGCAGAACGCGTCGCGCGTATCGACCGCCGCATTGAATCCGGCCTTGCGAAGCTTGACGGTGCTGACAAACGCGACCGGACCCGCCGGCGCGCCATACGCGAACGCGAAGTCCGCATGCTGGTCGCCCTGCCCCACGAACGCCTGCAGATCGCCGCTCGCCAGACCATATCGGGCGACGATCTTCTGCCACACGTCGGCGTTATCGCGAATGTATTGCGCGATGCTGGTGGGCGCATCGTCGCCGGTCTTGACGCCAAGCGTTTGCGCCAGCGCCGGCCATACGCTGCGCCACGCGAACACATCTCCATTGGTGATGTTGAAGATCTGATTGGCCGCTTGCGGCGTGTCGGCCGCCCACGCCATTACCTGGCCGACCAGATCCGCATCGGCCATCTCCCACACGAACGACGGGCCGCCCGGAAAGCTGAACGGCTCGCCCTTCTCGCGACGGATCGCGGCGTACACACCGATGGCCGGCAGCACGTTCAGCGCGCCGGGCGTCTTGCCGGTCACCAGTTGCGGGCGCAACACGGTGTAGCTGAAACCGTGCTGGATACCAGCGTCGCGCAGATAGTCCTGCTGGTCGAAGAAGAAGTTCGCGTGATCGTCGCGCGGGTCGCTTTCGCGCGCCGGCACCGCAATCGGGTGCAAGTGCACGCCGTACGCCTTGGTGCCCTGCAGGATCGACACATGCCGAAGCGGCGATTGTCCCGCAACCAGCGGTTCGATCACGTTGCGCAGCATCGCGTTGTTGATTTCGATCTGCGCCGGGTTCGACCAGCCGCTGACCAGGTCGTCGGCATTTTCATGGATCGCCGTGTACGCGATGTGCGTGATGCCGGTAAGCGCAGACAGGGTGTCGTGTGCTGCTTTGCGGTCGCGCAGGTCCAGAGGCACGAACTGAAAATCGCGCCCGCTTCGCAGCTGCGGCTTGCGCCGCGACACGCCCACCACGTTCCACCCCGCTGACAGAAACGCTTCGATCGCGGCTACGCCGATCAGCCCGCTCGCTCCCGCTACCAGCACCTTGTTTCCGTTGCTCATGCCTTCCTCCGGCTTTCGTCATATCTGGCTCGGCCCGAACCCGCCCGATGCCGACCTTGTACAGGCGGCGGCATCGGCTTGGGGCGCTTCCCGGCGCGCAGCCGGGTTGACGCAAATTTAGGCGGGAGGGGCAAAGCCCGGTAGTAGCGGGCCGGGAATCACGCTTATTCCGTGCGGTAATGGGTACGCTGGCCGCCGAGGATATTACAAAATGCCTTCATGTTCGCAAGTCCGACAAGCGAAGCGCGAAGCGACCAAACGCCCCATGCGCGCCCGTCTTGACGCAGAATAAGACGGTGTCGTCGCGACTCCGGGCGGTGTCGCGGCGCGGCATCGGCATCCGGTATGCGGCTATCGGCGGCATTTAGCCAATGAATTTCCCGCCGCTGGTCTTTGCCGCTATATTGGGCCGCGCTAGCCGACGACAACGAATACACAAGAGAGGAACGGATCCGCATGCGCAACGACACACGCCCCCTCGACGCTCCAGACCGGCTTCAACCGAAGGCCGAAGCCCCCGCCCCGAAGGTCATCAGCGAACTGCTCGCGCACGCCGACGTCAGGGTCAATGGCGATCGCCCATGGGATATGCGCGTGTACGACAGCGACGTGTACCGGCGCGTGCTGACCAGCTGGTCGCTAGGCCTCGGCGAAGCGTATATGGACGGCCTGTGGGAATGCGAGCAGCTCGACGAGCTGTTCACCCGGGTGTTGCGCACCGGCCTCGACTCGGCGGCCACCGGCATCGCAAAGGCGCGTCTGATCGGCGAGCATCTGCGGCACCGGCTGTTCAATCTGCAGTCGTCGCGCCGCGCGTTTCAGGTCGGCGAACAGCACTACGACGCCGGCAACGACGTATTTCAGGCGATGCTGGACAGCCGCATGATCTATTCGTGCGGCTACTGGGAACGCGCCGCCGATCTCGAACAGGCTCAGCACGACAAGCTCGACATGATCTGCCGCAAGCTCGATCTGCGGCCTGGCGAGACGCTGCTAGACATCGGTTGCGGCTGGGGCGGACTCGCGCGCTTCGCCGCCGAGAACTATGGGGTGCGCGTGACCGGCATCACCGTGTCGAAGGAGCAGCTCGAACTGGCACGCGAGCGCTGCGTGGGCTTGCCGGTCGAACTGCTGCTGCAGGACTATCGCGAGCTGCAGGGCAGCTTCGACAAGATCGTATCGGTGGGCATGTTCGAGCACGTCGGGCCGAAGAACTACGACATCTATTTCCGCACCGCGCGCCGTCTGCTCGCGCGCGACGGCGTGTTTCTGCTGCACTCGATCGGCATTGCCGAGACCAGCGCGGGCACCGACCCGTGGATCGACCGCTACATCTTCCCGAACGGCAAGCTGCCGTCGGCGGTCGAGATAGCGACTGCGGTCGAAGGTCACTTCATTATCGAAGACTGGCATAACTTCGGCGCAGACTACGACCGCACGCTGATGGCCTGGTGGCACCGCTTCGACGCCGCGTGGCCGAAGCTCGCCGCGCATTACGACCGGCGCTTCTATCTGATGTGGAAATACTATCTGATGTGCTGCGCGGGTTTCTTCAGGTCGCGGCAAGGACAGCTTTGGCAGGTGGTGCTGACGCATCCGCAACGGGCGCAGACGTATCGGTCGGTGCGGCCGGTTTCCACTGCGGCGCTGCGCGCATAAATCGGCTAGCACGCGTCGGCTATACAGCCGTCGGCTACGAACCGCAATAAAGCCCCCAAGCACGGACAGGAGGAAACATGACCAAAAAAGTGCTCGTGACGGTCTGGGAACGCGATACCAATGAGCTGGCAAGCCGGCTCCCCGAGGGCGGCACGCTGCAGACGGCCATCGAAAACCGCATTATCTGTCTGACGGGGCTGGCTGCAACGGCCATGCAAAACATATCGTCATCGAATTTCAAACCCGATTACCACCTGGTCGTCGCGCCGGAGTACCTGTTCATGAAAACCGGCGCATCGCCGTACCTCGACGAGGACAGCAAGGAATTGATCAGGGCGCGCTGCAAGGCGTTTATCGATACCAACGTCACAACGATCCTGGTTCCCGGCACCGTGCTGTGGGCGAAATCGCTGATCAGGCCGCCAACCCGAGCGACCAGTCGCACCGGCCAGCTCAAGCAAACGCCGCGCAACGATGCGAGCCGGCTGCAGAAGTACCAGGCCGCATCGGACCAGACGCTCGAGAATCTGCCCAGCAATGAGCGGGTGTACCGCGGCTACCGCCAACGGTTCTTCCAGCAAGTCGGCGGCTGGTTCGATGGGCAGCCGCACCAGACCCGACGTTTCGCCAGAAACAGCGCTTTCTTCATTACCGCGCATAGCGTGACCACGCAACACAAACGCTATGAGAACTTCGTCGAGGAACTCGCCGAGCCCGATCAGAACGTCGACTGGACCGATACGATCTTCATACCCGGCGGCACCTCGCCGATTCCGGATTTCGGCAACATGAGCTTCGGCCTCGAAATTTGCGCGGAACACGATGTGGGACCTACGGCGTTCGAAACAGCGGCAGATCTGGATTTTCATATCATCGTGTCCGCAAGCATCCCGGCTCAGGCGAAAAAATCCGCGGCTAGAACCGGCGGATTCATCGTGCATGCCGATTCGAAGCACTCATCGGTCTACAAGATGACGTCCGGCACCACCTTCCAGGAGCAGCTTTGCGTGCACAACTTCAAGGTGGTCGATAACGGCGCCAGCGCCGGCTCCGCGAAATCGTTCTTCTGCGAACTCGCCTAAGGCTTCGCTACCGCGTTGAAGCTGTAACGCCCTTCGGTGCGGTGCCCGTCCAGTGCGATCGCGACCCACGTGACCGTATACGCACCCGGCGCAAGCGGCGCGAGATCGACCGACATATGCTTGTCGTTGGCGGCCGACACCGTCGATTTGCCCTGCGTGGCCGGCTTGCCATCCGCGGCCGTCACGGTGATCGAGCTGAATGCAGGCTCGAGGCCCTCGTCGAAGTCGATCGCTACCTGATGGGTCGTAACGGGCACCGTTGCATTCGCAGCCGGCACCAGCTGTTGCGGATGCGCATGCGCAAACGCACCCTGCACCGCACACAAGGTTGCAGCCGCAACCAGTGCGCGCGGCAGTTTCAGTCGTATGGCGTTCATCATCGTCGGATACTCGCTGTTGTAGAGGGTTTGATTCGTCAAAGGTCGTATTTCAGTTCCGCGTAGAAGGTCCGCTGCGGGAACGGGTGAAACAGGAAGTACTTGCGGTTGTTCAGGTTGTCGACGCCCAACGCCGCGCCCCAATGCTTGTCCACTTGCAGATGCACGCGCGCATCCATCACGAAGAAACTCTGGAAGCCCTGATAGGTGGCGGGATTGCTGTCGCTGTTGTCGACCGTGGCAAAGAGCCGCGTGCTGTACCGCGCGGCCAGCGTATATGCCCAGCGGTTGTCGGGCCGGTAGGTGGCCGCCAGCGTCGCGCGCCAGGTCGGCACGTACGGCACCTGCTTGCCGACCGCGGTGCTGCCGGTGGTCGATATAAAGCCGTCGTCCTCGAGGATGCGTGCATTGACGTAGGTCAGGTTACCGGTCAGCGACAGCCCCTTGATCAGCACGTTGTCCTGCGTGCCGGCGATCTCCGCGCCGGTTTCCCGGGTGCGGCCGACGTTCTGCGTGACCGACACGGGCGTCGCGAAACCGGGCACCGTCGACGTCTGCGAGATCAGCGCATTCGACACATAGTCGTCGAACACCGATAGCCGCAGCTTGCCGTCGCTGACGTCGCGTTCGAGCGCGAGTTCGCCAGACCATACGCTTTCGGGCTTCAAAAACGGATTGGCCTGCGCGAAGGTGGTACCGGTCTGCACCGTCTGGTACAGCTCGCCGACGGTCGGAAAGCGCAGTGCCTTACCGATCGAACCCGTGATCGACCAGATGTCGGTCAGATCCCAGCGCAGCGACGCCTTTGGCGAAAAACCGTTGCGGCTGACACTTGGCTGGTTCACTGCCACGCCCACGCCATTGCTGCCGGTGGCGAAGTTGAAGCCGTCAAACGCGCGCCACATTTCGTAGCGACCGCCGAGCGTCGCCTGCAGCGACGGTGTGATGCGCCAGACGTCTTGCGCCCACAGCGCCGAGGTTTGCGTCTTGCCGAGCGAGTTGCTGAACAACGATCCCTCTTCGCCTTCGGACGCCCAGTTCGCCGTATTGAAGGTCGGGCTCACCAGCTTGAACTGGTCGTAGTGCACACCGAAGCCGACGATGTGCGCGCCGTTCACCCCCTGCGGCCGCCACGTGCCGTTCAGATCGACGGTGGTCCAGCCGGTGCCGCCCATATCGGTGGTACGGCCCGGGCCGCCGGACAGCGCAGCCGGATACACGCCGCTCGACAAGCCGCTCAGGTCCTGCAGGTAATAGAAGTTGCTGACGATCAACTGCCAGTCGAACCGCCCTTTTGTATGGCTGTCGACGGTCAGGCTTTGCATCAGGCGCTCCTGCTCGACATTGTTCGCGGTGAACTGCCCGGCGATCGTCGACGCGTTATAGGCAAAGCCGCCAAGGTTCACGCTGCCGCTCGCTGCACCATAGAACGGCGTGCCATTGGCGGTTTGCAGATAGGTCTGCGCGCGCGCCTTCTGCGTGTTCTGCCAGTAGCCGAGCGCATAGGTCGCGCTTAACGTCGGCGTGAAGTCGTACGCCAGCTTCAGCGCGGCGTTGTCCTGAATCGTATGGACGAAATTGCCGGCGCCGATCACCTGGACCGGCTGGCCGGTGCGGTTGCGATCGGCAATCGCACCGCTGACGACCGGCAGATTCGCACCAGCGGGCGTGGTCGATTGCGTCACTTCGCCTATCGTGATCGGCTGGCTGAAGCTGTCCAGATGGCTCGCGCTGAGGAACCACGACAGCTTGCCGATCTTGTCGCCGAGCGTCGCGCTGTACTGTTGCGCCGGCTCGTTTTCATGCGTGCCGTACAGGCCGAAATGCTGGATCGAACCGAGCACGTCGACGCTCGCCTCGAACTTTGTCGGCATGCGCGTGGTGATCTGCGTGACCGCGCCATACGAATTGCCCGGAAACTGCGCGGCAAACGGCCCATACAGCACGTCGACCCGCTCGATCTGCTGCGGCGAAACCATAAACCATTGCGGCGAGCCGTTCTGGTTGTTGTTGTTGATCAGCGTGCTGAGCAGCACACCGTCCGCATAGATCAAACTGCGCGCGCTGGCGTTGATGCCGGTGGTGCGCGTCGACATCGGCGCCTGCGTGTCGCCGATAAAGCGCTTGCGCACCAGTACGTCGGGCAGATACTTCAACGCGTCGGACGAATCGGTTGCGTTGATGGTTTCGCGGATCTGCCTGGCGGTAACGCTTTCGGTGGTTTGCGGCAGCCGGTGCTTTTCCGCATACGAGCGCGAGCCGCTGATCTGCACCGCAGGCAGATCCTGCGTGTCAGCGCCGGTTTGCGCGGCCGCCGATGCAGCCGCGCCGCTCGCGTCGGGTTGCGCGGCGTCGCCGTCTTTACCGGCAGCCGATACCGGTTGCGGCTCGCCAGCCGCGATGGCGACGCCATTGGTCAGGCCAACGGTAGCGAACAGCACCAGCGCTCCAGCGAGCGTGCGCGGCACTGCGCATACCGTGCCTGCAAGGCGCGGGATGAACATGGAAAAAGATCTCTCGATGCAAGGCTGGCCGCGCGGCTTCACATGAAGACGCGGCAGGATCGCGCGTTACGCCGGCGCGGCGTAACGACGACGCTTTTACAGGCTCGACACGGAGAAATGCGGAGGCGCGCGTGGTCGCCCGGAAGGGAATGCGCCGAGTGGCGTAAAGCGCGTGGACAGCACGGCCGGTGCGGCGAACACCAGCAGCACGAGCAGCATCGGCAACAGTGGCGGAACGCCTGGCACCGCGACGTGATTCGACAACAGATCGCAATAGCCGCAGGCCGCGAGCGGATCGGCGCTCATCTGATGGCCGCCGTGGCCATCGGCTTGAACTGCCGAACAGAACACCGCGTTGGGTTCGTCCGCATGGGCCGCCATCACCAGCTGGCTGATCAGCGGCACGCATACGATCAGCCACATGGCGAAAATGCCAAGCCATGCCGTGAGCCGTTTGCGTGCGTGAAGAGTCATAGTGTGAAGACGTGGAATCGTGCGAAGTTTAACACCTCGCAACGCGTCGAACCAGTCAGGTTGCACGCTTATCGCCGCTACGGGGTGCGGCTTTTTGCAGCGCACCGCGGGCACCAGGTAACATCGGCTACTCGTCGGTGCGCGGCGCTTCCGCAAAATCGATGCTGCCGTCCGGCACATAACGGCGCAGCGCCGGATCCGCGTCGAGCAGCGCGAACAGCGCGTGACGCGCATCGTCCACCAGTGCGCGCGACAACTCCGCAAATTCGCCGCGCCGGCTCACCAGGTAGATCGAGCGCATCGAGTTGCCTTTTACGATCGGCACCAGCGCAATTTCCGCAGCAAAGCGCGACCCTGTCTGCAACAGGCAGGTCGGCGTGGTGATCGCCCATCCGAGGCCTTGCGCGACCAGCAGCGTCAGCGTGTCCGCGTGGTCCACCTCGAGCTTGCGGGCCGGGTTCAGATCGTTGTAGCGCAACACGCGCTCGACGCGGATTCCCAGCGTCGACGTGCGGCTGTAGCGGATAAACGGCTGGCTCTGCGCAAGCGTGCGCAGAGCCGCGGGCTCGCGGCCCGCGGCGGCGCCGTTCGCGACGATCGCGACGAAGTTCTCGCGATACAGCAGACGATGCTCGAATTCCGGCGTGTCGACGAAAGCGTTCGTCGACACGATCAGGTCGACTTCGCGATTGAGCAGTGCCTGTTCCTGCGCGGTGGCCATGCCGATCTGCACGGATAGCCCGTTGGTGCGCGCCATCAGCTGTTTGATCAGCGCCGGGCCGATGGTGTTGGCCACCGAATCGATCATGCCGATGCGCAGATACGCGCCCTCGCTTTGCGACGCTTCGAGCGCCTGGGCTTTCAGCTGGCGCGCGAGCCCGAGCAACGGTTCGGCGTTCTGCGCTACGTACAGCCCGCCGGAGGTCAGCGCAAGCGGGCGGCGCGAGCGATCGATCAGCGTCAGCCCGAGCGACTGCTCGAGTTGCGCCAGCGCCTGCGACACCGCCGACTGGCTGATGCCGAGCACGCCGGCCGCGGCCGACATGCTGCGCGTCGCCGCCACAGTCATGAACACGTCGAGCTGGTACAGATCGACCGGGCGCTCGTTCTGACGATTCATTGCGGCCTCGCAGCGAGCCTGAGCGCGCAGACGATACCGCGCACACCGGCGCACCGCGGGGTTTCCGCCGCATCGGCAATTCGAAAACTCAGCATAAGAATTCCTTATTTGGACCGCAGCCGCGCCGCCCGGCGCCGCGGTGCACCTAAAATTCGCCCGGTAAAACCCGCACAGACAATTTTAAACGCGCAATCGTAAGGAGACCGTCGACCATGAACGCATCTCGCGACGCAGCGTTCGGCGCCGCAGCCACGCTCGAATCATCCACCGTCGCGCTCGAGGACGCGCCGCTCACACCGTTCCATCTGCGCGTCACCTTTGCCGGCACCGGCGGCCAGTTCAGCGACGGCTTCGTGCTGGGCATCGTCGGAATCGCACTGGCGATCGCCACGCCGCAACTGCATCTGAATGCGCTATGGCTCGGCATTCTCGGCGCCGCTTCGCTGGCCGGCCTGTTTGCGGGCAGCCTGATTGCCGGGCCGTTCGTCGACCGCTTCGGCCGCCGCGCGCTGTTCAACTACGACATGGCGCTGTTCGCGCTGATTTCGCTGCTGCAGTTCTGGGTCGAGAGCCCGACGCAGTTGCTGGTGCTGCGCCTGTTGCTCGGCGTCACGCTCGGCTTCGATTATGTGGTCAGCAAGGCGCTGGTGGTCGAGTATTCGCCGCGCCGGCTGCGCGGCAGGCTGCTCAGCTGGCTGGCGATCGCGTGGGCGCTCGGCTATGCGAGTGCCTATGTGGTCGGCTATCTGCTGAAAGACCGCGGCCCGGACGTGTGGCGCCTGATGCTGCTGTCGAGCGCGCTGCCCGCGGCGGTGGTATTCCTGTTTCGCGTGCGCGTTCCCGAATCGCCGCTGTGGCTGCAGCGCAAAGGCCGCACTGCCGAAGCGATCCAGGTTATCCGCGACCATATCGGGCCGCATGTGGTGCTCAACACCAACGGCAGCAGCAACGGCAGCGGCAACACGGCGCAGCCCGCTGCGGCCGGTGCCAGCCTGTTCTCGAAGCAATGGCGCATGCGCCTGTTTATCGCATGCTTCTTTTACATGTGCCTTGTGATTCCGTATTTCTCGCTGGGCACCTTTTCGCCGCTGGTGTTCGATTCGCTGCATATCCACGACAAGTTTCTGGCCGGCCTGATCTACAACGTGTTTCTGTTGCTCGGCACGATCGTCGGCGCGCTGGTGGTGGACCGGATCGGCCGGCGCACGTTTTTGCTGACGGGGTTTTTCCTGTCCGCGGCGACGCTCGCGTGCCTTTCGTTGGGGGCGCAACTTCCCGGTGCGCTGATCGTCGGCCTGTTCGCCGTGTTCGCCTGTGTGCTGAGCGGCACCAACAACCTGTGCTTCCTGTATCCGCAGGAGCTGTTCTCGACCGAACTGCGCGCCACCGGCCTCGGGCTGGCGGTTGCCGCCAGCCGCATCGGCTCCGCGCTGACCACCTTTCTGTTTCCTGGCATCGTCGCGCTGTACGGCGGGCAAAGCGCCGTGTATCTGTGCGTCGCGGTGTTGCTGACCGGTGGCGTGTGCTGCGCGCTGTGGGCGCCGGAAACCCGCCATGCGTCGCTCGAAGCGTAATACCCGAACTACCCGAACGCAGCCAATATGGACTCTCACCGAATCGAAGCAGACGCACTGGGCGAATGCCAGTTGCCCGCCAACGCGCTGTACGGCATTCATTCGCTACGCGGCAAGCGCAATTTTTCGTACTCGGGGCAAACGCTTGCGCACTACCCGCGCTTCGTCGCGTGGCTCGCGCGCATCAAGATGGCGATCGCGCACGTCAATGCGAGCCACGGCAAGCTGAGCGAACTGCAGCGGCAGGCCTTGCTAACCGCCTGTGTCGAACTGGCCGCGGGTCAGCATGCGGACGCGCTGATCGTCGATCCGCTGGAAGGTTCGTGCGGCACGTCGATCAACATGAACATCAACGAAGTGCTGACCAATCGCGCACTGCAGCTGATGGGCCATGCGCCGGGTCAATACGAGTTCCTGCATCCGCTCGACGACGTCAACCACGCGCAATCGACCAGCGACGTGCTGCTGAGCGCCGTCAAGCTGGCGCTCGTCGACGAGCTGCTCGAACTGGCCGCGGCCGTCGATGGTCTGGCAGTGTCGCTACGCGCGAAGGAACGCGAATTCGACGGCATTCTGCGCATCGGCCGCACCTGTTTGCAGGACGCGTTGCCGATGCGGCTTAGCCAGGCATTCGGCGGCTACGCATCGCTTGCCGAGCGCATGGCCAGCGCACTGCGCGCACATCGCGGCGCCCTGTGCGCGCTTCCGCTCGGCGCGACCGCGGTGGGCACCGGTCTTGGCACCTATGACGGCTATCGCGACGCGGCTATCGCCACGCTGTCCGAGCTGGCCGGACGACCGCTGACGCAAAGCGCCGACCTGTTCGACGCAGTGCAGAACATGGACGAATTCGCCGCGCTGTCGTCGACCGTCAAGCACGCCATGCTAGCGCTCGCCAAGGTGGCGAACGACCTCGTGCTGCTCAGTTCGGGCCCGCGCGGCGGCATCGGCGAACTGCAGCTGGCCGCGCGCCAGGCCGGTTCGTCGATGATGCCGGGCAAAGTGAACCCGGTGCATGCGATGGGCCTGACGCAGATCGCCTACTACGTGGCCGGCGCGGACCAGAGCGTGATGCTGGCCGCCGCCGGCGGACAACTCGAGACCAACAACTATATGCCGCTGATCGCGGTGTCGCTGTTCGACGCGATGTCGAGCGCGACGCGTGCCGTCGCGGCATTCGACGAGCATTGCATCCAGCCGCTCGCCGCCGACCGCGGCGCAAACGAACGCAATCTGCTCGAATCCACCGCGATCGCGCCGGCGTTGAAGGCACAGGTTGGCTATGAACGCGCGGCGGAACTGGTGAAAACCGCAGTGGCCACGCAACGCAGCCTGTTCGACGTGATCGTCGACAGCGGCGACATGTCGCGCGAGCGGCTGTTCGACCTGCTGCAGCAAAGCGCCGCGCAACCCGATTGACAGCGCCGTGGCGCTTCTTTAGATTGCGTGCGTGAAACACGGGCGGTTCGATGCGCGATCACGACATGCGCAACCGCTCGCCTTTCAATTTGCTGCCTGAATTCCAGCGGTTTCACGAAGTATCACGCGATATGAAACCGCCCTCCTTTCAACTGCCTGCCGAACGGTTCGACGCAAACGCCCTCTGCCATGACCATTCCGTGCCTGCCTGCCCGCCCCGTTACCGAACCGCCGCGCGCCAGTCGAATCGCGCTCGCGTGCGACTGTCATTTCCATATCTTCGGTGCTGCCGCGCATTACCCGTTCACGCCGCGCCGCGATTACACGCCGCCTGAGGCGCCGCTCGACGCGTATCGCGCGATGGCCGCGCAACTCGGCCTCGAGCGTCATGTGATCGTGCAGCCGAGCGTCTACGGTACCGATAACAGCTGCACCCTCGATGCGCTCGCCGCGCTCGGGCGCGAGCACAGCCGTGCCGTGGTCGTGCTCGACGAAGCAGCGATACAGCATAGCGACCTCGCCGCAATGACCGACGCCGGCGTGCGCGGCGTGCGCTTCAACATGGTGAACGCCGGTGGCCCGTCGCTGGATCAATTGAGCGCGATCGCGCGGCGCATCGCGCCGTTCGGCTGGCACGTGCAGCTGTTTCTGCAGGGCCGGCAGATCAGCGACATGCGCTCCGTGCTGGCGCAACTCGCCACACCGGTCGTCATCGATCACATGGGGCTCGTGATACCGGGCAGCGCCGGCTATGCGCAGCATCTCGATGCACTCCGCGGGCTGCTCGGTACCGGTCGCGCGTGGGTCAAGCTGTGCGGCTATCGCGCATCAGCGGCGGGCCATCCGTATCACGACGTCGCGCCGCTGGCGCGCGCGTTGCTCGAGGCCGCACCGGAACGCTGTGTGTGGGGCACCGACTGGCCGCATCCGGGGCTGCAGGACCAGATGCCGGCCGACGCACATCTGTTCGATCTGCTCGCGGCATGGACGCCTGCCGAAGACGTGCGCCGACGCGTGCTGGTCGACAATCCGGCGCAGCTGTACGGGTTTTGACGCGGCCGCACCAGCATCGCGCGCTTGGCGCGGCCATCGCGCCGGTCGCGCGGAAGAAGCGCGCACGGCAATGCATGCGCATATCGATTTCGTGCGCCAGCATGTGGGGCGCGACGTGGAGGCGGTTTGACGCGGCACGCCCGGTGTATCGGCGGGGTTACCGCAGGTGTCTTGGCCAGGTTATGGGGCAGGATATGGGCCCTATGCCCGACCCAGCCAGTGGTCCAACCACTTACTGATCGCCGCCGAGCCTGCGATAAGCGCTCAGATGCCGCACCAGCCCTTGCCTGTCGCCGAGCTGTTCTTTCAGTAGCGCGAGATTGTGATGCGCATCGGCGTATTGCGGGTCGAATTCGAGGCAGCGCAGATAGCTCTGGATCGCCTCGGCCAGCCGGCCGGCCAGTTCCAGCGCTACCGCGCGATTGAAATGCAGCACGGCATCTTGCGGAAAATGCACGAGCGCCGCGTCGAACACCGCGAGCGCATCGGCGCCGCGTGCGTCGTCGTCGCACAGCAAGGCGCCGAGATTCACGTAAGCCTCGTAGAAAGGCTGCGGCGACAGCTCGATCGCCTTGCGATACGCGCGTTCCGCGCCATGGGCATCGCTTGCCGCCAGCTGGTCGCCAAGCGCGTCCCACTCTTCGGCTTCCTTGCGTGCGTCCTTTTGCGCAGGCGCAGTTTCCAGGAACACCACGTCGCCCTGAATATCGGCCACTTCGAAATCGAGGAACAGCTGGCCCGTATTCGCGTCCCATTGCTCGGGCCCGGTGCGCACCGCGATCGTGTTGCCGAGCGCCGTCACGCGCAGGCCCGAAAGCGGCAACTGGTCCGGCAATTGCGCGCGCAGCCGCGACAGCGCCTGCAGGATGCGCCGTGTGGGAATCCGCGCCGACTGCAGCTGGAATGCGGTGCGCAACAGCACGACGTCCTGAAACGTGAAGCGCAATTCGTTGCGCGGTCCGCGCGCAGGCGTGACGAAGCCCGCGTCGATCAGACCGGTCAGCACGCGCCGCGATACGCCGAGCAGCGACTGGAGCTTGCGTAGCGGGATATCGTGGTGGCCGGCGCGCTTCACTTGCGGGCACGCACCTTCGGCGCGGCCGCCGGCGCCACCGCTTTCTCCGCGCGCTGCGCGGGCTTTCTGGCACGCGGCGCAGCGATCTCGGCGATTTCCGCCGGGGCTTCCTTGGCCTTGCGCGGTGCCGCCTTCGGTTTTGCGCCGCTCTTCGACAGACTCGCGCGCAACGCTTCCATCAGATCGATTACCTGGCCGCCGGAGTCGCTATCCTGAGGCTCGTGCGTGACCACTTCCTTGCCTTCGATCTTGCGGTCGATCGCGGCGAGAATGCGCTTCTTCTCTTCGTTTTCATAAGCCGCCGGATCGTACGCCTCTTCGGTGCCCTGCTCGATGATCTGCAGCGCGAGTTTCAGCTCGGCCGCGGAGACCGGCACGTGCTCGATATGCAGGTCCGCCAGCGAACGCACTTCGTCGGCATAAAGCAGTTGCTGGAAAATCAGGCCGTCCTCAGCTGGACGAATCAGCACGATATGCGTTCTGCCCTTCGATGCCCATTTGGCGAGCGCGGCGCGCTGGCTGTCGGACAGCGCCTGCTGCAGCAGACTGTACGGTTTGGCGCCGCGTTTATCCGGCGCGATGAAATAGGTCTTGTCGTAGTACAGCGGATCGACCGATTTCTCAGGGATAAACGCGACGATCTCGACCACGTGGCTCGCGCTCTCTTCGAGCGCCTTCAGTTCGTCGGCGGAAAATACGACGAAACGGTCCTTCTCGAACTCGTAGCCCTTTTTCATCGCGCTGCGCTCGACGACCTCGCCGGTCGCCTCGGACACGTACTGCTGCCGCACGCGCGACCCGTCCGGCGCGAGCAGGTTGAAGCGCACGTCCGCCGCGCTTTCCGTGGCGGAATAGAGCTTGACCGGAATGGAAACAAGGCCGAAAGAAAGAGACAGCGATGCGATCGAACGTGCGGGCATATGCTTCTCCTCGCAAGCCGGCAGCAGCGCGCCGGCTCTGGGCAGGGACCGGCGCCTCGGGTGGCCGCCGCGATTCGGCCCTGAATACACGTAGAGCCGACTCGCAAAGCATAGCATTGCGCATGCCACGAATCGAGTCGTGCTGAAACTCGAGTCGTGCTGACACACTACGCAGCGGTCACTCCCGACGCGAGGATCATGTCGCGCGCATTCGTCGGTTCGGCATCCTTGCGGTATAGCGGGCGAAACACCGGGTCGCCGCGCCGCACCGGCACGCCGGTCAGCCGGCACACGCCGGCCGTGCGCGCGTAACCCAACCGCCAGGTCTGATCGACATAGCGGCCGCGCGTCGAATCGCTCCACGACACGAGGATCGTGCAACTGGTCTGCCATTCGATGCGGCTGATGACGAGACCGCCTTGCGCATTGCATGGAAGCCCGTCTCTCGCGCTGTTGCGGGTGAGCCGGTCAAGCGCCGTTCCGGATCCGTACAGTTCGCCGAGTATCTCGAGCCACGGGTCATTCAAGCACACCTTGAGCCTCCACACTGCCTTGATTACGTCATTGGTGCGTGATGCGCCGCTGAACACCGTCGCGCGCAACGGCACGTGCTCATCGGCAATCTGCAATTCTCGACAGCGGAGTTGAGTGGATTTGCGAAAGACCGAACCTCGCGACCGCACGTCGCGACACGCGCTTTTGCGGACCGATCGGTCCGCAATAATTCTGTAAGACGGAAGGAGCGAACCGTGCGCCCGTGCCGTTACCGCCGTGTCCGAGTATCTTCTTGAGAAGATATATGAGTCAAGAGGATTGAATGATTAAATCAAACAGGTGCGCCGCGTCAGCCGTGCGTTTGTGAAAATACCTGCGACAATCTATCGGGTGTTGCCGAGCAGGATGCGCAGATATGCGTCCGCAGCCGCGAATTCTTCGATTGTCAGGCCGGTTGCCGCGCGCACCGCCGCCAATCGGTCCGCGATGCGAACCATTGCCGCATCGGCTAGCGCTACACCACGTCGCGTCAGAATGATGTGCCACGAGCGCAGATCGTCATCGCCGGCCACGCGCGTCACAATGCCCATCTCTTCGAGCCGGCCGATGCGTTTGCTGATTGCGCCCGACGTCACGAGCAGCGTCGTGAACAGATCGGTGGGACGCATCGCATACGGCGCACCGGCGCGGCGCAACGCCATCACCACATGAAGCTCGCCGACGTTGAGGCCAAGCGAATCCGCCAGTCCGGCAAGGCGGCGTTCGTGCAGGTAATTCACCTGTCTCAGGCGTATGAAAAAGCCCACCAGGCTCAAATCGAGGTCGGGCCGCTCGCGCTGCCACGCACGCGCGATTTCGTCGAGCTGGTCCGTACGGACCCGGCTTTGCCACGAATCACTCGGCCTGCGCCCGACACCCGCAGCGCGCGGCGCATGTGTCGTCCTGCCGTCCCACCACGCGTGCGAGCGCGCGACCGCCTGCGGATAGTCGAGAATCGCGATGCCGTCGGCATCGCGGCTGTCGTCCGCCTTGCCGAGTCGCGTTTCCTCGTAGCGCCCGTTGCCGATGAAAATGCGCGCATGCCAGGTGCCGCAGCGCGCGCCCTTGTAGTAGCCAAGGTGCCGGCCGATATCGAGCGGATGCCAATACGGCTTGCGCCGCACCGGCAACGCCGCGCGCGCGTCGGGCGTGGCCAGCCAGCCGTCTTCGCTCGCGGCGTCGGCCGCTTCGTGCGCCGCGCGCTTAGTGCCCGTCATGCATTAGCCCCAATTCGACCACCGGCGATCCGCCAATTTACCCAACTCACCCATTTCTGCAATTCCGCTGCAGCTGCGCAATAATGCGCTGCTGCAGCAGCCGCGCACTGTTCGCCTTCACTCACGACAGCCGTGTTTATAATGCGGCGCGCTGTTTTTCGCAGCGGAGGCTTTGGCAATGCGAAGCGTGTCGAAGCACGTCATACGGCCGACACATTCGGCGCAGCGCGTTGCATTGCGCTGTCACGGACCGTCGATGCCGCGCGCACGAATTTTGTTTGACGTGGTAGGCCCTTAACTTTCGAGTGTGACTTATGACCATCAAGATCCTTGCCTTCTCGGGTAGCGCGCGACGCCACTCGTTCAACCAGAAACTGCTGAACATCGCGGCGCGCGGCGCCGCCGAAGCCGGCGCGGACATCACGCACATCAGCCTCAATGACTATCCGCTGCCGCTGTATCACGGCGACCTCGAGAGCGAGTCAGGCCTGCCCGCCAACGCCGAGGCACTGCAAGAACTCGTCGCTGCGCACGATGCGCTGCTGATTGCGTCGCCGGAGTATAACGGCGGCTATACGGCGCTGCTGAAGAACACCCTCGACTGGATCAGCCGGCCCAACAAAACCGGCCGCGCAGGCATCGTGCTGCTCGCCGACAAGGTCGCGGCGATCGTCTGCGCATCGCCGGGTCCGATGGGCGGCACGCGCAGTCAGCTCGCGATTCGCGGCGTGCTCGACAAGCTCGGCATGATCGTGATTCCGCAGTCGTTTGCGCTCGGCACCGTTCATCAGGCGTTCGACGAAGACCATCAGCTCAAGGACGCCGGCGCCGATGCCGGCGTGCGCGCGGTGGGCGCCGCCCTCGCGCGCGCGGCACGCAAGCTCAACGCAGCCTGATTCCTGATTCGTGCGTACAGGCGGCGGCCGACTGTCGACTGTCAGGGTTCAGATAGTAGCGTCGATCCGCGCGCGACATGAAGCCCGGGCGGGCAGCGGCTTCGCTGCTGGCTCGCGCGCTTCGCAGCGGATGCGGCGCACGCCGCGTCCGGCTTGCCGGCACATGCCCGGAAAGGTTCGTGATTATTTGGTTCGGCCGTCAACTATCGGCACGCTTTTGCCGCAGTGCCAGCGCGACGCCGCTCAAGGTCAGCGCCATCGCAATGCCGGTGCGCGCGCCGAGCGGTTCGCCGAGCGATAACGCCGCAGCGGCGATGCCAAGAATTGGCACCAGCAACATGCCGATCGACGCAACTTCGGCAGGCAGGCGCCGTAGCGTCTCGAACCAGGCGAGATAGCACACGCCCATCGGCACCAGCGCCATATAGACCAGCACGGCCCAGCCGTCCGCATGCAGCGCGCCGATGCGCGGCGCCTCGGCGGCGAGCCCGATCAGCACCATCGGTATGCAACCCAGCGTGACCTGCCATGCGACCAGCGTGAGCGGTGCGACCGGCATCGGCTTGCGGTTGGCCACGGTGCCGAATGCGAACAGCACGGCCGCGCCGAGCGCGCACACAATGCCCGCACGCCGCCCCGCATCGAGCGAAAAGCCATGGCCGCCGAGCAGCACGGCAACGCCGGCGAGTCCCAGCAGCAACGCGCAAAAGCCGCCTGCGGATGGCCGCCGCGACAGCATCGGCCACGCGAACAGCATCGCCCACAGCGGCATCGTATAGACCAGCAGCGCGGCCTGGTTGACCGGCAGCCATTGCATCGCCATCGTCGACAGGCCCATCCACGCCAGCACATTGGTTGCGGACGCAAGCAACAGCCGCGGCACCGCGGCGCGCGGCACCACGATCGCCTCGCCGCGGCCAAACGCCAGCGCGAACAGCAGCAGCGCAGCGGCGATGCCCGCCACACCGCGCGAGAACAGCGGCGGCCACTCGCGCAGCAGCACTTTCATCGCCGGCCAGTTGACGGCCCAGCCGACCGCGGTGATGAGCAGAAACAGCAGACCGGAAAGACGCGAAGACGGGTTGGGCGTGGACATGCGAACTCGGGCATCGACGGCCGGAATCAGGCTTGGGCGGGTGGAACGGCGCAATTCGTCACAGCGCCGCACGGTAGCAGAAAAGCGGCGCGGCCGGCAAGCCGGCCACGCGCCGCGCGCTACAGCGGAAACTGCGTGGTCGAAACGATCTGCTTGAGCGCCATGAACGAGCGGATCTGCCGCACGCCCGGCAAGTACAACAGTTGCTCCGCGTGCAGGCGGTTGAAGCTTTCGCTGTCGCGTGTGCGCACCAGCATGAAATAGTCGAACTCGCCGGTCACCAGATGGCACTCCATGCAGCCGGACACCTTTTGCGCGGCCTTTTCGAACTCGGCGAACACTTCGGGAGTGGAGCGATCGAGCACGATGCCGATCAGCACCAGCATGCCGGCGCCCGCCGCGGCGGGATCGAGCAGTGCGACCACGCCGCGGATCCAACCCATCTCCTTCAGGCGCTCAACGCGGCGCAGACATGCGGGCGCGCTCAGCTTGATCTTCGCGGCGAGGCTCACGTTGGAAATCGAAGCGTCGCGTTGTAGTTGCTTCAGGATTGCGCGGTCGATACGGTCCAGCGATGCCGGGGCCGACGCGCGTTGCGATGGGACGGTCGAAGTTGGTCTACGCAATTTCGTTACCTTCAGGCGGGCTTTTAAACAGTAATATTAACGTGGTGCGTCGATTATCGTCGCTATCTTGTGTTAGCGAATTTTATTTCGCAATCCTGTTTCGCTTACTCTTCCCTATCATGGTTTCGATGTCGGGACGCGCAGCGGCGCGCTGCCCGACATGGCCGCGCGTCTGCGCCGCCCCCCGATCCCTTCCGGAGCGAACCATGAACCTGCAACGATTTCCCCGTTATCCGCTGACTTTTGGTCCGACGCCGATCCAGCCGCTGCGGCGCCTGTCCGAACATCTCGGCGGACACGTCGAGCTCTACGCAAAACGCGAGGACTGCAACAGCGGCCTTGCGTTCGGCGGCAACAAGACCCGCAAGCTCGAGTACCTGATTCCGGAGGCCCTTGCGCAAGGCTGCGACACGCTCGTATCGATCGGCGGCATCCAGTCGAACCAGACGCGTCAGGTAGCGGCCGTCGCCGCGCATCTGGGCATGAAGTGCGTGCTGGTGCAGGAAAACTGGGTCAACTACTACGACGCCGTGTACGACCGCGTCGGCAACATCGAAATGTCGCGCATCATGGGAGCCGACGTGCGGCTGGTACCGGACGGCTTCGACATCGGCTTTCGCAAGAGCTGGGAAGAGGCGATCGAAAGCGTGCGTCAGCAAGGCGGCAAGCCTTATGCGATTCCAGCCGGCTGCTCCGATCATCCTTTGGGTGGACTCGGTTTCGTCGGCTTCGCGGAGGAAGTCAGGCAGCAGGAGCAGGAACTCGGGTTCCGCTTCGACTACATCGTGGTGTGTTCGGTGACCGGCAGCACCCAGGCGGGCATGGTGGTCGGCTTTGCCGCGGACGGCCGAGCCGAACGGGTGATCGGCATCGATGCGTCGGCCAAACCTGAGCAGACGCGCGAGCAGATTCTGCGTATCGCACGCAGTACCGCCGAACAGGTGGACCTCGGGCGGTCCATCGCGGCAACCGACGTGGTGCTCGATACGCGCTACGGCGGCCCCGAGTACGGCTTGCCGAACGACGGCACGCTCGAGGCGATCCGGCTGTGTGCGCGTCTTGAAGGCATGCTGACCGACCCTGTCTATGAAGGCAAGTCGATGCACGGCATGATCGACAAGGTGCGGCGCGGCGAATTTCCGCGTGGCGCAAAGGTGCTCTATGCGCATCTGGGCGGCGTGGCGGCGTTAAGCGCCTATAGCTTTATCTTCCGCAACGGCTAAAGCCTGCCGCCCTGCACGGCGAGGCTTTGCCGCACTTCCTCGCTGTGCGGCCGGCCTGCCGCGATCACGCTCAAAGCACGTCGCGACAGCCGGCCTGGCACTGGCACTGGCACTGGCACTGGCACTGGCACTGGCACTGGCAGAAAACGAAGTATGTTTGTCACGTCGCAACGGCGCGCCGCCGTTGAAGCCGCGGATGCGCGATGCCACACTCGAAACGTGGACGATGCATGCAGGCGCGCAACCGGCAGCAACAGCCAGATCCCGCGGCGCACTGCCAGATAACCGGGCGCTCCGCCTGAGGGACACCCATGGCGAATGGCCCCTGCTGCTTTCTCCATAGCTTTGTTAAATCGCGCTATTTGGAAATCGGTGTTGGACTTGCCGTTCGGGTCCATTCATCCTTGCTCGACCACGCGACTAGCCCGATTCGACCGTTTGCCATTGGCCTTTCCCGCAGGAGTCAAGCTATGCGTTCCGCTCATCGATCCGCTCTGGGTAGCGGCACTTCGAGGCCCGATACGGCCGTGCTGCTGATCAATCTCGGCACGCCCGACACGCCGGCGCCGCGCGACGTGCGCCGCTATCTTGCCGAGTTTCTGTCTGACCCGCGCGTAGTCGAATTGCCTGCATGGCTGTGGCAACCGGTGCTGCACGGCCTGGTGCTGCCGCTGCGCAGCCGCGCATCGGCACGGAAATACGAACAGGTGTGGCTGCCGGAGGGCTCGCCGCTCAGGGTCCATACGGACAAGCAGTCGCGCGATCTGCAAGCATGGTTCGATGCGCGCGGCAAGCACGTCGCGGTCGAATACGGCATGCGTTACGGCAACCCTTCGATCGCCGATGCGATCACGCGGCTGCGTGCGAACGGCGCGCGACGCATCCTGATCCTGCCGATGTATCCGCAATACGCCGCGTCGACCACCGCGACCGCATTCGACCAGACCGCGTTGGCACTGCGGCAGATGCGCAATCAGCCGGCGCTGCGCTTCGTCAGCCACTATCACGCCGATGCGCGCTATATCGAAGCGCTGCGGCGCCAGGTGCAGCAGTATTGGGACCTGAACCAGCGGCCCGACTTCGGTGCCGGCGACAAGGTGCTGTTCAGTTTCCACGGCCTGCCGTCGCGCTCGGCCGAACTCGGCGACCCGTATTACAAGCACTGCATGCAGACCGGCGCGCTGCTCGCGGAGGCGCTCGGCCTCGCCGCCAGTCACTATCGCGTGACGTTTCAGTCGCAATTCGGTTACCAGAAATGGCTCGAGCCGTACACGGCGGACACGGTGGCGGAGTTCGGCGCGATGGGCACGGCGCGCGTCGACGTGTTTTGCCCGGGCTTCACCGCCGACTGCATCGAAACAATCGAGGAAATCGGCATTGAGGTGCGCGACATTTTTCTGCAATACGGCGGCAAGGAATTTCACCGTATCGAATGCGTGAACGAAGCACCTGCGTTTATCGACATGCTGGGCGAAATCGCCCTGGAAAATCTGGCCGGCTGGCCGAATCCCGTACCTGTGCCGAGCAACGACGACAGCGCGTTTGCGGCGGCTTGAGCGCTACCACACCACCAGCTCCCTGGGCGCGCTCGCCGCGCCATCGCATCAATATCGGCGCGGCTCGCACATCATCGACGCGAGCGAATGCAGGATGTGCTCGCCCAACGCGGTGACGTGCATCGACCGGTCTCGTTTGTCGTAGGCGATCAGTTGCCGTTGCATCAACGGACGAATTTCGTCGCGCGTGAAATCGCCAGGGAAAGCGGCGTGTTTGATCAGCATCAAAGTCGAGTATTCGTGCGGGCTTAGCATCGTCGTGTTCCGGGCCTTCGATCGGCGGGCAGCGCACAAGCCGGCGTAACGCGTGCTTGCGCGTGGCTTTTTTCGAATCCGATGGTAGTAAGCGCGCAATGCGCAGACAACATACTTTGGTTTGAGTTGCCGCCGGCCGGTTCGGATCGCACGCTCTGTCGTCGCATCGCGCACGGCGCAACCCCTGGCTGTTGCCGCAAGCTTGTCGCGGTCGTTCAGCGCACAGCCGGCGTGCCTGGTCGCGTATGGCGCGCAACGCGCGCTTCAGGCGCGATCGGCTGCTGTGTTTTTCATATGCACGAAGCCCCGTTGGCCGTGCGCGAACGCTGAGTGTCGACTCTCGCTCAACTTGAAAGGCTTCTCTCCAACGTGCGTACCTCACCTGTCGTATCGATCGTCGAAGACGATGCAGCCGTGCGCACCGCCCTGGGTAATCTGGTTCGCTCGATGGGTTATCGCGTGATGATGTTCGAGTCGGCGGAAGCCTATCTCGCATCCGGCCATTTCGCACAGACCTCGTGCATGATCTCCGATGTGCTGATGCCGGGCATGTCCGGCGACCAGATGCACGAACGTCTGGTTGCGCAAGGCAACGCGTGCCCGACGATTTTCGTCAGCGCATTCCCGACCGACGCGTTGCAGGCGAAGCTCACGCGCCAGGGTGCGCTGGTGCTGCTGGAAAAACCCTGCGCGCCGTCGGCGATTGCGCATTGGATCGGCGTCGCGCTGGCGGATCGCTAGGTCGATCGCACAGCGGCTCGCGCCCTGCACCCGCCCGCCTGGTCCGCGACCGCCTGCGAGCCCGCTCAAAACCGCCTGAACAGCCTTTGACGCGATCGCGGTTAACGTCCATCCTTGCGCCATCCAGTCAAAAACCAGCGCGGAGCAAGTCATGAAGGACGTCATCGACGGTTTCCTGAAGTTTCAACGGGAAGAGTTTCCGAAGCGCAAGGCGCTGTTCGAGAAGCTGGCCACCAGCCAGGCGCCGAGCACGCTGTTCATTTCGTGCTCGGACAGCCGGATGGTGCCGGAACTCGTCACGCAGCGCGAGCCGGGCGACCTGTTCGTGATCCGCAACGCCGGCAATATCGTGCCTTCTTTCGGGCCGGAGCCGGGCGGCGTGTCGGCCACCGTCGAATATGCGGTGGCGGCGCTCGGCGTGTCCGATATCGTGATCTGCGGCCATTCGGATTGCGGCGCGATGACGGCGATCGCCACCTGTCGGTGTCTCGATCATATGCCGGCGGTCGCCAACTGGTTGCGCTATTCGGATGCGGCGCGGCTCGTCAACGAATCGCGCGAACATGCGTCGGACCGCGAGCGCGTCAATTCGCTGGTGCGCGAGAATGTAATCGCGCAGCTGAACAATATCCGCACTCACCCGTCCGTTGCGCTAGGCCTCGCGCAAGGGCACCTGAAGCTGCATGGCTGGGTGTACGACATCGGCACCGGCTCGATCGAGGCGCTCGACGGCACCACGCGCCAGTTCGTGTCGCTGGCCGGGCATCCCGACGTCACCGCGACGCCCGCTGAATATCGCAGCGGTTGCTAGGCCGCCGACAAGCTGATCCGCACGCCGGGCAGGCTGGCCGTCGAAGGCTGCGGAACCTGTGCGCGGCTTAGCGCCCGTCGCGCCCGGCTGAGCACGTTGCGCGCGTCAACATCGGCATCGACGTCCGCGTCAGCGCGACGCGTGCTCCGGCAACTGAAGATCGAGCGCCTGGGCCTTGCGCACCAGGTCCGGCACCGAACGGGCCTTCATTTTCCGCATCACCTGGCCGCGGTAAATTTTTACGGTGATTTCGCTCAGGTTCAATTCGAAGGCGATCTGCTTGTTCAGCAAACCTGCCACCACATAGGCCATCACCTGCTGCTCGCGCTGCGTCAGCGACGCGTAATCGGCGCGTAACGGCGCTACCTCGCGTTCGGCGGAGAGCCGCTTCGCGTCGCTCGCCAGCGCCTCTGCCACGCCGGCGACGATGTCCTGATTGCGAAATGGTTTTGGAAAGAAATTCAGCGCGCCGGCGCGCATCGCCTTCGCGCACATTTCCATGTCGCCATAGCCGGTCACGATCAGTACCGGCATGTACAGGCCGGCTTCGTGCATCTGCGCATGAAACGTAAGACCGCTTACGCCCGGCAAGTGCACGTCCAGAATCAGACAACTCGGCGCTTGCGGCTTGGCGAAATCGAGAAATTCCTGCGTCGTGGCGAATGCCTCGACCAGCCACCCTTCGGCGCGTAGCAGCGCGCCGAGCGCGCGGCGCACCGAGGCTTCGTCATCGACGATGTACACCAGCGGTTTTTGCGTGGCGGCTGCGCTCTGTGGCGACATGACTGACTGCATCAATGCTTCCCTGGTTGCTGAACGACGGCCTAAGGCACGCGCCGAACATTGCGTGCCCCGCCTCAAGCTGCATTGCCTGCCACAGTGGCGCGCGCGTTTGTGTCATGCATGTAGGGCAATTCGAAACCTGCCCACGGTGTGATTGCGGTTCGACAGAACCGCGCCAGTATAAACAAGGCTTTTGATCGGCGTGCGGGATCGCGCAAAAACGGCCGGAACGGATACGCGCAGAAATGGGCGGAAATGGGCGGAAATGGCGGCGCGATATGCTGTATCGGTTTGCGCAAGCCATCCTGGCAGACCGCTACAGCCAGCTTTCGGAGCAGCTTGCAACAAGCGAAGCCTTCCATGGCGAATGCGACGTGTTGTCGAGCAGCTTGCATCTGCAAAAGATTCATGGCTGATGTGCCGAAGCGCAGCCTGAACACCGCCTGAACACCGATGATCGCTCACCTGCCGGGCCTCGCGCCGCACGTTGCAGACCGTGTGTAGCGCCCTTACGCCCCCGTACCGCACGCGTGAGCCGAATAAGCATGTTGTTGAGTCGCGCGAGCTTCAGGGATACGCCGCCCGACTTCTACAGTGGACTTACGCCACCGACGGCGCAGCGATCCGGCAACCGCAACACCGCGGCTTGCAGCGACCCTGCAGTGCCACGCGCCGCTTAACGGTTGCGATCCTGACTGTTGCATATGCAAACCGTTTTACTTGCATATGCAAGATTATTGCACATTGGAGAAGATCACGAAGAACCGCTTTGCCACCACGCTGATCGGTGCAGCCGTGCTCGCCTTCAGCTTAGCCGCGAGCGCCGCGCAAGACGAGCCGCACGGACCGCGCCGCGTACCTGTCAATGCATTATCTGGAGTTCATCATGAATCTGTACACCGACCTTCTTAAAGTGACGAGCCGTGGCGGCAGCCTCGGCGTCAACCTGATCCGTGTGGCGCTGGCGATCGTGTTTCTGTGGATCGGCGCGCTCAAATTTGTGCCGTACGAGGCGGACAGCATTACGCCGCTGGTCGCGCAAAGTCCGGTGATGGAGTTCTTCTACAAGCACCCGAAACAGTACGCGCAGCATATGACCCGGGAAGGCCAACTGGTCCCCGAGCAACGCAAATGGCAGCAGGACAACAACACGTATGGTTTCTCGCGCGGCCTCGGCACGCTCGAGATCATCATCGGCCTGCTGGTGCTGTCGAATTTCTTTTCCCGCAATCTCGGCCTGCTCGGCGGCCTGCTGTCGTTCTTTACGCCATTCGTCACGCTGTCGTTTCTGATCACGACGCCAGAGACCTGGGTGCCCGCGCTCGGCGATGCACAGCACGGCTTCCCGTTTCTGTCCGAGCACGGCAGGCTGATCATCAAAGACACCGTGATACTGGCGGGCGCCGTCTCGGTGATGGCCGATTCCGCGAAGCGGCTGCTGCGGGAACGTGAGTCGCTGCCTGCCGCAGTGCGCGGGTTCGCGCCGAAGCGCGCGCAATCGTGAGCGGCGCTAGTGATCGTGGTGCGGCGGTGGTGGAAACGATGGCGACGATGGCGACGGTGCTTGCGGTTGCGGTGGTGGTAGCACCGCCAGCCGCGGCGGCAGCGGCAGCCGCAGCGGCGCACACCGCAGCGCGCCGCTGCGCTACGGCCGCGCCGTGAGCGCGCGGCATCGTCGCGCCGGCAACCGGCGCAGCTTTTACTTCAGGAACACATAGTGCGCGTAGTAAGGCGAGTATCCAGGCTGATGCTCGGCCGTGCATGCCGCGGCCGGCGCGGCGCCGCCCACGGTATCCAGACGCTGCACGTAACGGATGTTCGACAGCTGACCCTGGCCACCGGCGCTATTCGCCGCAAGCAGCAGTTGCGGGATGCCGCCGGGCGTCGCACTGGCAGCCTGCGCAAGCACATGGCCGACAATCTTGCTGCCGTCCTCAGCCTGCCACGATGGGCCAGCATCGTGATAGATGGCTACCCGGCCGTGATCGTCGAACAACGTGGCCTTCGGGCTCTTGAATACCCAGCCGAGCCGATGCGCGCTGTCGTATTCGCAGCTGTACACCTGCACACCGGTCGCGGTGTACGAAACGACCGGCTGGGCATCGGGCGGCACCAGCGCCGCGGGTGGAGCGAGCGGCGCAGGCGGCGTGGCAGCCAGCGCAAAACTGGCAAAGCCGGCCGCTACGCCGGCCGCGAGTACGGCGCGCAGCCTGGCAACGTGGAAAACAAAGCGTGGGAAAGCAAAGCGGTACATGGAACAGGTCTCCGGGGCAAAAGGTGCGCTTCGGAAACATTCGACGGGCCGTTTCTATTCCAGCGGATGCAAGCTTCCTATGCAAAAAGGCAGCGAACCGGCGGCGCCATGCCGCGCTTCTGCTGCCTTCGAACCTCGCGGAGCGCATGCAGCGCAAGGATGGAACCGCTTGCGCGCAGGCGACGCGCCCGACCCGGCGCGCGTCGCTTACGACTGCGGTGGCCTGCCCGACGCGAGCTGCTGGTTGCGCTCGGTCAGGAACTGGATCAGCCCGTCTATGCCGCTTTGCGCGATCTTCTCGCCGAACTGCTGACGGTACGTCTGCACCAGCCACGCGCCGACCACGTTCAGGTCGTACAGCCGCCAGCCCTGCGCGGTCTTGCGCAGACGGTAGTCGATCTCGACCGGCTGCGTGTCGGTTACCGCGATCGTGCGCACCACGACGTCGGTGTCGCCGGGCGACACGCGCATCGGCGGATATTCGATCTTCTGGTCGGGCCGCAACTGCGCGAGCGCGCCCGAATACAG
The DNA here is from genome assembly GCA_035536055.1 of Paraburkholderia sp. GTDB lineage: Bacteria > Pseudomonadota > Gammaproteobacteria > Burkholderiales > Burkholderiaceae > Paraburkholderia. The sequence goes on from DATLOW010000114.1 coordinate 41,633, forward strand.
ATGGATCAGCAGCGTCTGGAACTCGCGCGCGAGGCGCTCGCGCTGTTCCGGCGTCGCGCTGCGCCAGTAACGGCCTACCGCGAGCTGCGTGGTGTAGTGAAAATCAACGTACGGCAGGATGTCGCGGTTCACGATATCCATGATGCGCGGGATATCGTTCGGGTCGATCGCGCGCGTGCGCACCTCGTCGAGCACCTGCTGCGTTGCGGTTCGGATCAGCGCCTGCGGATCGGACTGGTCGTCGATCTGCGCGAACGCGCTGGCGCCGTACATGAACGTCAGTGAGAAAAGCGCGGCGAGGAAGAGCTGTTTCATAGAGGCGAATCCTTCACGAGTGCGTCGCCCGCCGGCGGCACGCGCCTTGCAGTGGCGCGTGTTTTCCAGCGGCAGGCGTGGACGGGAAACGTCGAAAGTTCGCGTAGGTTAGCATCGCGCCGCAGGCTTTGCGAAAGAGCCCTACGTGGCCCGCCGGCGCGCGCTGCGGCGCGCATGCGGGCGGGCGGTCAGGAGTTGGCGTCGGCCTTTTCCGGCGACGCGGCGGGCGACGACGACGCGGCTTGAGTGTCGCCTTGCGGTTGCGCGGCGGCGGGGTTGCCGGAACCTGCGGAAGCTTTCGCTGCGGAAGCGGCCTCGGCCGCAGGTGCTGCCTCGCCTGCCGGCGCGGCTACAGCTTCGCTCGCCGTTGCTGCAGCAGCTTCGCCTGCCGGTGCGGCCGCAGCTTCGCCTGCCGATGCGGTTGCCGCATCACCCGCCGATGCGGCCACACCCTCGCCAGCCGACGCAGCGACAGCCTCACCCGCCGGCGCACCCGCTGCACCCGCGCCGCGCGGCCGGCGCGGCCCGCCGCGCTGCGAGCTGCGCGCGAATGCGACGTCGCGCGCATTGACCTGACCGGCCGGCTCGCCGTTCAGATCGACCCGCGCCGCGCCCTCGGTCAGGCAACTCCAATAGCGGCTGCCGCGGCACCAGGTCGCGATCGCCTCGCGGATTTCCGCTTCGGAAAGGCCTAGCTGCTCCGCATGCGGCAGCAGGTCGGCCAGAATGCCTACTTTAAGCGGCAGCTTCGGCTCCGGCTTCTTGGGAAACGCGACCGGGAAGCGCTTTTGCAGCTTGCCGATGGCGTGCACCACCGGATCGACCGGCTCGCGCGCCGGCTGCTGGCCCCGCTGCTGGCCCCGCTGTTGACCTTGCGGTTGATCGTGCGGCCGGCCCCGCGCCTGATCGCGCTGATGGTCGCGCGCCTGGTCCTGTTGCTGTCCCTGCTGCTGCGGCCGGCCCTGCTGCTGCGCGCCGCCGTGTCCGCCCTGCCGTCTGTCGCCGCCCTTGCCGGCGTTGCCGTGCGCGGCCTGACGCTGGCCGTCGTGTGCGGCGCGCGGCCGGTTACCCGGTGCGCCCGCGGACTGCGCATCCGCCTGGGACCTCGCCGGACGGTCGTCGCGGCGGCGGCCGTCAGCGGCCCGCCCACCGTCCGTAGGGCGGCCCTCCGCGGGGCGTCCATCCGTGCCGCGACGCCCCGTTGCCGGCTTCGCGCGCTCCGCATCGGCCTCACGTTGTGCCTGTTTTGCGTCGCGCGCCTGCTTTGCGAGTTGCTTCTTCAACTCCGCCAGTTGTTCGAAACCCATTCTGTGTCCTGCAAAAGTGACGCACGATTTTACCAGCCTCCCGTGACACACCGGTGTGCGCCGGTCATATACGGCCTGAGCGGCGGTCTGACCTACGACCTGAGCCACCGGCGCAACGCCATGCCACGCGGCACGCAACGGCACGCGAGACAGCCGGCGCGCGGGTCGCGGGCCGGCCGAAACCGGCCGCTGTCAGCCGCCGGTTACGCTGCGTATCCGAGCGTTCGACGCTGCAGTTAGCGTGCCTGCCAGGTCTCGCGCATCACCATCAGGCGCAATTCGGTCATGTCCTCGATCGCGTAGCGGATGCCTTCACGGCCGAGGCCCGAATCCTTCACACCGCCATACGGCATGTTGTCGACGCGGAACGACGGCACGTCGTTGATCACCACACCGCCCACATCGAGTTCGTCCCATGCCTGATGCGCGTGCGCGAGCGAATCGGTGAACACGCCCGCCTGCAGGCCGAAATCGCTGTCGTTGACGGTTGCGAGCGCCTCCTCGAAACGCTCGAAGCGCTCGAGGATCGCCACCGGACCGAACGCTTCCTTGCGGTACAGATCGGTATCTCGGCCGACGTTTTCGAGCAGCGTGGCCTCGAAATTCGCGCCGTTCACCTTGCCGCCCGCGACGATCTTCGCGCCCGCCTTCACCGCGCCGTCCATCCAGCCCGCCAGCCGGCGCGACTCCGACTCGGAGATCATCGGCCCGACAAAGGTGTCCTCGTGTTTCGGATCGCCCATTTTCAGCGACCGGGTCTTCGCGATCAGTTTCTCGCGCAACACGTCGTACAGCTTCGTGTGAATCAGAATGCGCTGCACGCCGATGCAGCTCTGCCCCGACTGGTAGAACGCGCCGAATGCGAGCCGCTCGACCACGTAGTCGAGCTTGTCGCCCTGGTCGCCGTCGACGATCGCCGCCGCATTGCCGCCGAGCTCGAGAATCACCTTCTTCTTGCCGGCCTTCGCCTTCAGGTCCCAGCCCACCGCCGGCGAACCGGTGAACGACAGCAGCTTGAAGCGCTCGTCGGTGGTGAACAGGTCGGCACCATCGCGATGCGCCGGCAGAATCGAAAACGCGCCCTTCGGCAGATCCGTTTCCGCGAGAATCTCGCCAATGATCAGCGCGCCCACCGGCGTGCGGCTTGCCGGCTTCATCACGAACGGCACGCCGGCCGCGACGCCCGGCGCGATCTTGTGCGCGGCGAGATTCAGCGGAAAGTTGAACGGCGAGATAAACGAGCACGGCCCGATCGGCACGCGCTTCACGTAGCCGTGGTAGCCCTTCGCGCGCTCGGAGATTTCGAGGTTCAGCACCTGTCCGTCGATGCGCACCGCTTCTTCGGCGGCCACCTTGAACGTGTCGATCAGCCGCGTCACCTCGCCGCGCGAGTCCTTGATCGGCTTGCCGGCCTCGATGCACAACGCCATCGAAAGCTCATCGTAACGTTCTCGAAAGCGTTTCACGCAATGCTCGAGCACGGCCTGGCGCTTGAACGGCGGGAACGCGCGCATCGCCGGCATCGCGTCGGCTGCGAGGCCGATGGCCTTGTCGATCGCCGCGGCGTCGGCCATTGCGACACGGGTGGCCACTTCGCCGCTGAACTTGTCGGTCACTTCCAGATCGGTGTTGGCGGCCACCGCTTCATTGGCGAGGTAGTACGGGTAAGTTTTCTGCAACATGGCACGTTCTCCTTGCAAGCGGTCGTGAACCGCGACAGGGCGCAGCAAGGCGCATGCCCCGGCGGGCATCCTTGCAGCCAAAGTTCGCTCATGCGGCGGCGGGCGCTTACAGCTGCGCCGAAAGCCGCTTGATCTCCCGGTTCAGCACGCGTTCATTGTCCGAGTAGTCGATCGGCAGATCGATCACATGCACGCCGGGCGTCGTGAAGCAGGTGCGCAGCAGCGGCGCGAATTCGTCGGCCGACGTGACGCGGTGCCCGTGCGCGCCATAGCTTTGCGCATACGATACGAAATCGGGGTTGGCGAGCGTCATGCCGTAGTCCGGGAAATTCATGTTCTCCTGCTTCCAGCGGATCATGCCGAACGCGTCGTCGCGCAGGATCAGCACGACGATGTCGAGCTTCAGCCGCACCGCCGTTTCGAGCTCCTGCGAATTCATCATGAAGCCGCCGTCGCCGCATACCGCGATCACCTTGCGCTCCGGATGCACGATTTTGGTCGCAATCGCCGAAGGCAGGCCCGCGCCCATCGACGCCAGCGCATTGTCGAGCAGCAGCGAGTTCGGCTCGTGCGCGCGGTAATAGCGCGCAAACCAGATCTTGTACATGCCGTTGTCGAGGCACACGATGCCGTCGGCGGGCATGGCCTCGTACATGTCGTTGACGATCCGCACCGGATACATCGGGAAGCGCTCGTCGTGCTGGCCCTTCGCCAGATGCGCTTCGAAATGCTGCTTGATCTCCATGAAGCGCGCGAAATCCCAATGCTCGCCGCGGCCCTTCAGCGCTTCCTTCAGTTGCCACACCGCATTGGCGATGTCGCCGACCACTTCGATCTGCGGGAAGTACACCGCATCGACTTCGGCGCCGAGGAAGTTCACATGAATCACGGTCTTGTCGCCGCGCATGAAAAACGGCGGCTTTTCGATCACGTCATGGCCGACGTTGATGATGCAGTCGGCGTGATCGATCGCGCGGTGCACGAAGTCGCCGTCGGACAGCGTCGCATTGCCGAGCCATTGCGGATGCGATTCGTCAATCACGCCCTTGCCCATCTGTGTCGTGAAGAACGGCATGCCGACCTGGTCGACGAACTCGCGCAGCATGTGGCGCGTGGTCTTGCGATTGCCGCCCGCGCCGATCATCAGCAGCGGATGCTTCGCTGACGCAATCGCCTGCGCCGCATGCGCGACCGCTTTTTCCTCGGCGACCGGGCGGCGGCTGTAGCTCTTTGGAATCGGCTTGCCGTCGCCTTCTTCGTGCGCGACGTCTTCCGGCAACTCGAGATGCGCGGCGCCGGGGCGCTCTTCCTCGGCGCGCCGGAAGGCCTCGCGCACCGCCGCCGGAATATTGCCGATCGACACGATCTGCCGCGTGTACTTGGTCAGCGGCTCCATCATGCGCACCACGTCGACGATCTGGAAGTGGCCCTGCTTGCTCGACTTGATCGGCTTCTGGCCCGTCACCATCAGCATCGGCATGCCACCGAGCTGCGCGTACGCGGCTGCGGTGACGAAATTGGTGGCACCCGGGCCGAGGGTCGCGAGGCACACGCCGGTGCGCCCGGTCAAACGCCCATAAGTGGCGGCCATGAAACCGGCGGCCTGCTCGTGACGCGTCAGCACCAGCTTGATGCCCGAGCGGCGCAGCGATTCGAGCAGGTCGAGGTTTTCTTCGCCGGGAATGCCGAACACGTACTCGACGCCTTCCGCTTCCAGCGATTTGACGAACAGATCCGATGCTTTCATGGGAGAGAGCCCCGTGTGGTATTGGGAAATCAGGCAGAGATGCAGAGTCTGATGTGCTGGCGTGCTGCGGCTCGCGAGCGGGGTTGCAGGCCACATCGCGAGCCAGATGGCGAGCGATATTGCGAGCCACAACGCGGCACCGGCCCGGCAGCGACCACTGAGAGCTTACTACCTGATGAGAATTCGTGCGCAAAAACGGGGGCGGACAGCGCGCGCCGCCTACCCCATCCGGTCCATTCAGCGGCCCTCGACCCACTCACGGCTCTTCGATCAGCCGCCCCATCGTTTCCGGCACGATCAGCGCACCGACCAGGAACAGCACGCTCAGCACGACCAGCGTCAACGCGATCACCATTGGCAATTGCACGGGCGTGCTCGCCAGCATCGACACAACGGTCGGCATCATGCCACCGACCGCGAAGCCGATATTCCACGACAAGCCGGTACCCGATGCGCGGATCGAGGTCGGAAAGCGTTCGTTGAGGAAGATCAGGATCGGCGCGAAGCTCGCGCTGCCCAATGCGCTCAGCAGCACTGCGCACAGGCCGACCCACAGCACGCCGTCGGCGAACGGCATCGCCAGATACAGCGCGGGGAACGCCACCAGACGCACCACGCCGAGCCAGATAAAGCTGCGCTTGCGGCCGATCAGCGTGCTCAGATGCCCTGCCGCGGTCGACGCGATCACGACTGCCACGCTGGAGGCCATCAGGATCCAGCCGGCGCTCGCGCTCGGTGTATGCGTGACCACCTTCAGGAAGGTCGGCAGGTAGCCGGAAGTCAGGTAATAGCCGCTGCCGCCGCCGATCGTCAACAGCAGGTTGACCAACAGCACCGAGCGATACTTCGGCGAAAACAGCACGCGCAGCGGCGAAGCGGCCGCGGCGCCGGACGCTGTGCGCGCCGCCTGTTTCTTCGCCGCCGCAGCGGCCCATACCGGCGATTCGTCGAGGCTGTTGAACACCACGAGGCCGAGCACCGAACTGACGATGCCCGCGAAGAACATCACGCGCCAGCCCCACACTTCGAACTGCGCGCCCGGGAACGCGGCGCTGGTCGCCAGATAAACGATCGACGCGAGCAGTGCGCCGAGCCCCGCCCCGCCACCGCCGACGAATCCCGACACCGCGCCGCGATACTTGAGGCTGACCGTCTCCGTGCCGATCGTATGCGTCGACGCGACCACACCGCCGACGAACACGCCCTGCACCAGCCGCAGCATCAGAAACAGCGCCGGCGCGATGACGCCGGCCTGCGCCACCGTCGGCAGCAGACCGAACGCGGCCGTGGCCAGTCCGACACCGGTCACCGACACGATCATTGCGCGCTTGCGCCCATAGCGGTCGGCGAACGAGCCGAATACCGCCGAACCGAGCGGACGCATCAGCAACGTGACCGCAAACGATGCATAGACCGCCGCCAGCGACAGCATCGGATTGCTCGACGGAAAAAACAGACTGCCCACCACCGGCGCGACGAACAGCACGACGAACAGGTCGAACAGATCCAGGGCCCAGCCGAGGCACGAAGCGATCACCGCGATCGCCACCTGACGGTTGCCGACGCGCGGCACCGCCTCTGCATTGCGCAGGACGTCATCCATCTCGATCTCCAAGGTCTTCTTCAGTAAGGTTTGATATGGATGACTGATCGTGCAGCGCATCCATTCGGCTTTTTTATTGTTCTGCTGGCGCGCGTCGCGCTACTTGTCGACTTCGTATTCGCCGGCGGTCAGCTTGCGACGCAGGATCTTGCCGACCGGCGATTTCGGAATCTGCTCGACGAACACGTATTCGCGCGGCCGCTTGAAGTTCACCAGATCCGAACTGCGGCAGTACGCGTCGAGCGTCTGTGCGTCGACGTAGTGCGCGCGCTTGATGAAGGCCACCACTTTCTGCCCCCAGCGCTCGTCGCGCACGCCGGCCACCGCGACTTCGTCGACGGCCGGATGCAGCGACAGGATCGATTCGATATCGACCGGCGAAATGTTTTCGCCGCCACTGATGATCATGTCGTCGACGCGCCCCGACACGAACAGATCGCCATCCGCATCGAAATAGCCGGTGTCGCCGGTAAAGTACCAGCCGCCGCGCAGCGCTTTCGCATTTGCGTCGGGCCGGTTCCAGTAGCCTTCGAACGCTTCGTCGCCGTTCAGCTCGACGATGATTTCGCCCTCTTCGCCGGGCGCCGCCAGCAGGTCCGGCGCGCGGCTGTCGAGCCTGACCACACGCAGCCTTGCGTTGAGGCCGGCCCGGCCCGCGCTGCCGGGCTTGCGGGTGGCGTCCTGATCGATGCTGACCGTGTAGACCTCGGACGAGCCGTAATGATTGACGAACAGCTGCGGCTGGAACGCGGCGAAACAGCGCTTGAGCAGGGCGTCGTTCATCGGGGCGCCGGCAAAACCGAGCTTGGTCACCGAGCCGGTATCGGTGTGTGCGAATTCCGGCGCGGCAAGCAGATCGTGATAGAGCGTCGGCACCAGATACAGACAGGTCAGCCGATAGCGCGCGATCGCCGCGAGCGCGGCCTGCGCGTTCCAGCGCCGCACGCAGACGAATACGCCGTCGACCAGCGCCATCGCCAGCAGCGAACGCACGCCCATGGTGTGGTACAGCGGCATCACGCCGAGCGTGCGCTCGCCGCGCCGGTACAGGTTCTGCGCGACATGCGCGAGTGCCGCCGCGCGTTCGTGCCGGTGCCGGCGCGGCACGCCCTTGCCGGTGCCGGTTGTGCCGGACGTATAGAGCATCACCGAGTAGTCGTCGGGCCCGGCTTGCGGCTCGAGCGGTTGGTCGCTGTGCGTGCCGTCAGCGGCTTCGAGCAGCGCCGCGAAGGCATGCGTGGCGCCGCCGACGTCATCGAGCCCAACGCGCAGTGCCGCCTGGGCCGCCGGACTCTGCGCGACCGCTTCCGCGCATACCGGCTCGTACACGACTGCCTTTGCACCCGCATCGTTCACGTAGTAGTCCAGTTCTTCGGGCTTGGTGCGCCAGTTCAGCGGCACGATCACGACGCCGCTGAACTGGCAGGCCCAATGCAACGTGGCCATTTCCCAGCGGTTTTGCAGCAGCACGATCAGCCGGTCGCCGCGCGCGAGACCCAGCTGCCGCAGCGCCGCCGCGGTGTGCACGATGCGCGCATACCATTGCCGCCACGTCAGTTCGAGTTCGCCGTCGACCAGCGCGAGCGCGTCCGGGCTGCGCTCCAGCGCCTGCAGATAGGTTCGGCCGAGATCAAGCATGGGCGCGCTCCTTCGCCTGGGGGTCGCGTGCGTCGCGTGCATCGTGGCGCCGCGCCGCGACGTCCAGCACCGCGGCGACGATCGGCGTGTAGCCGGTACAGCGGCAGAGGTGTCCCGACAGCATGTCGCGCACTTGTGCCTCGCTCGGCTGCGGCACGCGCTGCAAATAGTCGGCGCACGACATCAAAATGCCCGCCGTGCAGAAGCCGCACTGCAATGCATGGTGGCGCTGGAACGCCTGCTGCAGATCGTTCAGCACAGCGCCGTTCGCGAGTCCCTCGACCGTATCGATGCGGCGCCCGTCCGCCTGCACGGCCAGCATCAGGCACGAGCGGGCCGCCACGCCGTCCACCTGCACCGTGCACGCGCCGCACACGCCGTGCTCGCAGCCGACGTGCGTGCCGGTCGCGCCGAGTTCGTGGCGGATGAAATCCGACAGCAGCTCGCGCGGCTCGCAATAGCCGTGGCGCGCGCGCCCGTTGAGCTGCAGCGCAATGCGGCGCGTTTCTCCTTGCGGATGCGCCGCCTGCAGCGGATCGATGTTGCTGGCTCTTCTCACTTCGCCTCCTGAATGACTTGCCAACCGAGCTGTCTGACCAGATGCCGCCGGTATGCGGCGCTAATCTGCGCGTCGTCGCGCGCGCCGAGTTTCCATGCCAGATCGTTCAAGGCGCCGCGCAGATCGTCGCCGTCAAGCTTCGGCCACTGCTCGACCACCGGACGGTCCGCAACGCCGCCCACGCCGAGCCGGATTGCGTCGTCGGTGACGATCGCTGCGCACGCAACCAGTGCGAAATCGCCATGGCGCGCCGAGAATTCGCTGAATGCGTAGCGCGCGCCGGGCTTGCGCAATGGAAAGCGCACCGCTTCGACCAGTTCGTCGGCTGCGCGCGCGGTCTGCAACATGCCCTGGAAAAATTGCGCGGCGGGCAGCGTGCGCGTGCGGCGCGTACTGCGCAGCACGACCTCGCCGCCGAGCGTCGCGAGTACCAGCGGCAGTTCGGCGCTCGGGTCCGCATGCGCGATCGAACCGCACACGGTGCCGCGATTGCGGATCTGAAAGTGCGAGATGTGCGGAAACGCCAGCTCCAGCAGCGGCACTTCGTCGGCCAGCGTGCTGCGCCATTCGACGCTGCCTTGCGTGACCGCGGCGCCGACCACCAGCTGCTTGCCGCGTGTGTCGAGTTCGATGCCGGCCAGCTCCGCGGTGCGCGAGATATCGATCAGCCAGCGTGGCTGCGCGAGCCGCATGTTCAGAATCGCCATCAGCGATTGGCCGCCGGCCAGCACGCGCGCGTCGGCGCCGCCGTGTTGCAGCGCTTCGAGTGCATGCTGCGTGTCGTCGGCACGCAGATAGCTGAACTGGGCCGGCTTCATGCGCGCCCCCTCAATGCGGCGAGCAGTTTGCGCAGCCATGCAGAGGGGCCGCCGTGCGTGGCCCGCGGCTTGCCGGCCGCCTGCCGGCCGAGTGCTTCGAACAGTTGCCGCAGCACGACGTTCGCCGCGCCTTCGAGCATGCGCGCGCCGACCGCCGCGATCTTTCCGGACACCTGCGCTTCGTAGTCGTACGACAGCCGCGTACCGCGCGCGCTCGGCTGCAATTCGACGAGGCCCGCACCGTTTGCCGTGCCGAGCGGCGAAATGCCTGCGCCGGACAGACGCAGCCGCTGCGGCGCTTCGATATCGGAAAGTCCGATCTTCGCTTCGAAGCGCGCCTTGATCATGCCGACGCCGACTGTCACGTCCGCGCGATAGTGGTTCGGTCCAGTGGCTTCCAGCGCGTTGCAGCCGGGCACGACCTTCGCCAGCGCAGCCGGATCCATCAGCACCGCGAAAATCGCCTCGGGCGATGCATCGAGCTCGACGCTGCCCTGCGCGGTCAGCGCCTTGCCGCCGCCGGCGGCCTGCTGTTTTGGCGGCGCCGCGTTGCGATATTCGGGCCGCGACGGCTGCGGATCGTCGATACCGATCAGACTCATGACCTTCGCCGGCGTCAGCGGCAAGCGGATATCCGTCACGCCGAGCGCATCGGCAACCGCGTTCGCGATGCACGGCGGCGTGCTCATGTTGTTGCCCTCGCCCAAGCCTTTGGCGCCGAGCGGCGTAAACGGCGATGGCGTTTCGAGGTGCAGGATCAGTGGGTCCGGCACTTCGCAGGTGGTCGGCATCAGATAATCGGCGAGCGTGCCGGACTGGAAGCTGCCGTCCGCGCCGTAGCGGAACTCTTCCATCAGCGCCGCGCCGAGACCCTGCGCAAACGCGCCGCGAATCTGCCCGTCGGCGAGCGCCGGATTCAGCAGCGTGCCGGCATCGTGCGCGGTCACGTAGCGGTCGATACGAATCCGGCCCGTCGCCGCGTCGATTTCGACCGCACACATATCGAACGCAAAGCCATAGCACGCCGACGTATTGATGCGGTCCTGCTCGTCCGGCGCCTCCATATGGGGCGGATTCCAGAACACGGTCTCGCGCAGGCCCGGCTCCTCCCCGTCCGGCAGCAGCGCGGGCGCCCAATGCGGCGCATTGCTGGCGATCCGGTTGAACAGCACGCTGTGGTCCGGCTTCTGGGCTGCGAACACGCGGCCGCCGGCAAAACGAATTTCGTTGGGCGCGCAACCGAACTGACGCGCCGCGATGCGCGCCACCTTGTCGCGCACGCGGCATGCAGCCAGATGCACGGTGCCCGCTACCGCGCCCGCAAAGCGGCTCGAATAGTTGCCGGAAGCCACCGACCACGCATCCTTGTGCGTATCGAATTCGACGTTGACGACGATATCGGCAGGGTCGAGGCCCAGCACGTCAGCCACCACCTGCGCACACACCGTCATATGGCCTTGTCCCGCCGGCGTCGATGCGACCGTCACGACGACCCCGCCGAGCAGATCGACGCTCACTGTCGCGCTCGCGATCGCGCCGCTCTTCGGGCCCGCCTTGCGGCGCACGTCGGCGGGCAGCACCGTCGAGATGTAGCCCATGTTCGACACCGACGGCTCGACAATCGCCGCAAAGCCGATGCCGTACAAGCGTCCGGCCCGGCGCGCGGCGGCGCGCCGTTCGACCAGTTCGTCATAGCCGCCGTCCAGCAGCACGCGTCGCAAAGCTTCCTGATAATTGCCCGAATCCAGCAGCGCGCCCGCCGTGCAGCGATACGGAAACTGCGCTGCGCCGACAAAGTTGCGGCGATAGACGTCGAGCACGTCGATCCGCAGTTCGACTGCGATACGCTGCATCAGACGCTCGAGCGCGAAATACACCTGCGGGCCGCCAAAGCCGCGCACGAGGCCGGTCGGCGTCTTGTTGGTCAGCGCGACGCGGTTGCGCACCGCCAGATGTTCGATCGCATACGCACCGGTCAGACAGCCGTGCATCCGGTAGAAAGTGGCCGGCTCCGGTGCGCGCAGGTAGCCGCCGCAATCTTCCAGCTGGTCATACGACAGCGCCGTGATGCGGCCATCGCTTTCGACTGCCGCTTCGAGCACCGTATGACGCGCAGTCGCCGACGTCGCCGCGTTCAGATGCTCGAGCCGGTCCTCGACCCATTTGACCGGCGCCCCGGCCTTGCGCGACGCAAGGCACATCAGCACCACATACGGAAACACCGCCTGCTTGACGCCGAAGCTGCCGCCCGAATCGCGCGGCGCCTTGTGGCGCAGCCGGTTGGCCGGCACCTTCAGCGCCATCGCCATCACCGCGTGTAGCGAAAACGGCCCCATGAAATTCGACGTGACGTCGTAGCCTTCGTTGCCCGGCAAATGCTCGGCCACGACCACGCCGCATTCGATCGGTGCACAGCTGTTGCGCGGATAGTGCGCTTCGAGCATCACACGATGCGGCGCACGCGCGAACGCCGCCTCCGGATCGCCGTAACGAAAGCGGCGCTCGCTGATCACGTTGCTGCCGACCTGCGGGTGCAGCAGCGGCGCGTCGGGCGCGAGCGCCGCTTCAAGCGATGCAACCGGCGGCAGCTCGGTGTACGCAACCTTGATCACGTCGAGCGCGTCCTCGGCGAGCGCGCGCGATTCGGCCAGCACCACGGCGACCGGCTCGCCGCTGTAGCGCACCCGGTCCATCGCCAGCGCCCACTGCTCCATCGGCGACTTCACGCCGACCACGAACGGCTGCGACCAGGCGCGCACGTCGTCGCGCGTCAGCACCGCGCGCACGCCGGGGCATGCGAGCGCCGCTTCGGTATCGATCGCATCGATCTGCGCGTGCGCATGCGGCGAGCGCAGCACCGCCGCATGCAGCGTGCCCGGCTTCACACCGAGGTCGTCGCCGTAACGGCCGCGGCCGCACAGGATTGCTGCGTCTTCAAGCCGTGGCAGCCGCCGGCCGACGAACGGTTGCGCGTGCGGCATGCTGTGCGATAGCGCATCGGCGTTCGCGTGCGTGTTGGCACTGGCATCGTTGCGCGGCGATGCCGTGCGCGCTTCGCGCACGGCGAGCGATACGGTCTCGCTGTCGGTCACGCCTGTCTCCTGCATCTGATCGTGGTTGCGGCAGGAACATTGCTGCATGCAGTGATGCAGCAATGTTCCTGCAGAGTGCTTCCAATGTAATCGTGCAGGTACCCGAAGGGCTTACCCCGTGGTCGGGCGAATTACCCTGGAGTCTGATGCTTTTGCGCGGGACTGTTCGACTAACGCAAGCGCCCGTGCTTCAGATCTGCACATGCTGCCCGTCGGGCGCATACAGTTCGACGACACGGCGATATTCGCTCGGCGTAATGCCCAGATGCTGGCGGAAAAAGCGCGTGAAATGCCCGGGTGCGGAGAACCCCAGGTCATACGAAATATCGGTCAGCGGCTGGCTGCCGCCGGACAGGTCGCGAATTGCGTTCTCCATGCGCAGCACGTTCAGATACACGTTTGGCGTGACGCCGGTGCAGCGATGAAATAGCGCAAAGAAATGCGCGCGCGACAGGCCGCAATGATCGGCGAGCCGGTTCATGTCGGGTTCCGCGCCGACGTTCTCGCGCAGATACGCAATCGCCTTGCGGATCCGCGGATCGCTCGGCCGGCGGCTGGCGGCCTGCATGTCGCGCGACAATTCGCGCCAGCTGCGGGTCGGATTGATCACCGAGATCATCAGCTCGCACAACAGCCCCTCGAGACGGCCGGCCGCGACGCTGTCGGACCACCACATCTCCAGCGACAGTTCCTCGGCAAGCTTGCGCGCATGGGCCGACAGCCGCACGCACGGCTGCGGAAAGAATTGCGGCTGACCGCCGCTCGACAGCGGATGCTGGATTTCGGTCAGCCAGTCCGGCTCGATATACATCGCCAGAATCACCGTGTGCTGCTCGTGCTCCGCCTGCTCCTTGTGACGGTACGCATGCGGCTCCCACGGGTTGACCAGCACCGCGCTTTCGTCGGTCAGCGGTTGCAGTTCGTCGTGCACCGCAAAGAACGTGTCGGGCCCGGCCGCCTTGATCAACAGATGGCAATGATGATGCGCGTGCTGTACCAGCGGCGCGTCCATATCGAGCAACGCCACTCTGCCGAATCGGCCCTGATAGATCTTGATCGCACTCGACACTCGTGCTGCCTCATACAGGTTGTCTCATGGCGCGACGTCGGCGCTCGCCGCGTCGGGCCGTTTCATTATTATCGTTGCTGGCGCAACCGCTGCGCCAGTTGCATCGTAACAGCCTTGCTCAGCATCCCTTGAAATTCGCCTTGCGCTTCTGGTGAAACGCCTCGACGCCTTCGCGGAAATCTGCCGAACTGCGCAAGCGGCTGTAGCAATGGCCCTCCAGTTCGATCGCGATCGACAGCGGCGCGTCCTCGGTATCGTTCAGCAGCTTTTTCGCGGTGCGTTGCGCGAGCGGCGAGAACGCCAGCAGCTCGCGCACCAGGGCGTCGGTGGCCTGCTCGAGCTCGGCATCCGCCACGTACTCGGTAGCGATGCCCCAATCGTAGGCCTGCGCGCCGGTAATGCGCCGCGAGCGCATCACGATATCCTTGGTGCGGCCAATGCCGACCATCTGCTGCAGGCGCGCCGAGCCGCCCGAGCCTGGAATCTGGCCGAGCTTCTGTTCCGGCAGCGCATACAGCGTCGATTCGGTGGCGATACGGAAATCGCAGGCGAGCGACAGCTCGAAGCCGACGCCGAAGCAATAACCGCGATTGGCCGCAATCACCGGCTTGCTGCAGCGCGCCGGCGCGGCGATGTTCCACGCGAGCTTCGACACATGCTCGGGCGAGGCCTCGATAAAGCCCTTGATGTCGCCGCCGCTTGAAAAGTGCTCGCCGGCCGCGCGCAGCACGATCACCCGCACCTTCGGATCGTCGTCGAGCGCTTCGAACACGAGCCGCAGCTGTTCGCGCTGCGTCATCGACACGATGTTGAACGGCGGCCGTTCGAGCACGATATCGGCGCGCAGCTGGGCCACGTCGAACTCGACGCGAAAGCCGTCCAGCTCGGCGAGCAGCGTATGGGCCTGGTGAGCAAGTTGAGTCATGAGATTTCCTTCGTTGGACGGGAGCGCGATGGGCGCGCTTCGATATCGGTAGCTTGCGATGGCTCAAGTATCGGCGACGCACCGATAGGCGCGCTTACCCGCAATTCCTGCGAGTTACCCGAGAGTCTGATTTTTGGCGAAACGTTTGAACGCGCCACCGTTGCGGCAGGCGGCGCGTGGGTGGAGCGGTGAGTGTGAGTGGCTGTCAGGTGCGGTCGCAGGCGGGCTCAACGGAACGATTCCAGGGTTAACGCGTATTCCTCAGGTCATTTGCCTCCATACCCGCTTTCGATGCCCTGCCCGCTTGTGAACCAACCGGTTTGACGCACCACAGGCACCCGCCCGCGAAGCCACGCGGCAGCGCGCCATGCATACCTCGGTATAACCGACGCACCTCTGGTTTTGCCTTTCCTACACCGACGCACACTGTTCAGCGTGCACTGTCAACGATAAGGTTGACCGTCGCCGGCCGGTTCATCGAAACGCACCGCCGCCACGTGCCGGCCGGACCTTCGAAGGCTTCCTCATGCTTGCACACACAACCACCCGTGGTCGATCGGAAAGTCCGGCTGCGGCGCAGCTGGATAACGCACGGTGCGCGCGCGCCGCGCGGGCCCGCAATACCGTCAGCAGCGAACCGCACTGGCGCGCGTTTCCGGGCGAATTCGCCGAAAGCGCGCGAACCGGCAATGAACCGCCGTTGCTGCTCGGCCGCTGGACTACGTCCGGCGCGACCAGCGGCGCCGCGCGCGGGCCCGACGGCTACTACGCGATCGCCATCGCGTTGCGTTCCAGCGCGCCGCTGCGGCTCACGTCGAACGGCCGCACGCTGTACACCGGTCCGCTCGAACGCGGCATGCTGCAGGTCGCGACGCCCGGCACGCAGATGGAATACCGGGCCGATGCAGCGTGCGACTTCGTGCATATCTATCTGTCGCACGCGTACCTCGAGCATGGCGCGGACCGCGAACTGGCCGGCAAGATCGCCGCGGCGCGAAGCGGCGGCTACCCGTTTATGCGCGACAGCATCGTGCGGCAGCTGACGCACGTGCTGGCCGACGCGCTCGACGGCTTCGACGAAACCGCACGCGCGTGTCTGGACCGCGTCGCACTCGCGCTCGCGGCACGCGCACTCGAAGTCGCGCTGCTGCCCGCCTGCGCAAGCCCGCCGGAAGCCGGCAAACCGCCACCGCTCGACAGTTGGCGCATCCAGCGCACCATCGCGTTCATCGATGCGCATCTGGACCAGCCGGTCGCGCTGCCGCATCTCGCGAACGCGGCCGGGCTGTCGCCGACCTACTTCGCGACGCGCTTTCGCGCCGCCACCGGCATGTCGCCGCGACGCTTTCTGGTGCAGCGCCGTCTCGCGCGCGCGAAGGTGCTGCTCGCCACCACGCGCATGAGCATGATCGAGATCGCGCTGAACGTCGGTTTTCGCACCCAGTCACACTTCACGACGGTGTTCGGCCGCCACGAAGGACTGACGCCGAACCAGTGGCGCACGCAGCACTTCGAGCCCGAAGCGGCCGCCGCCGCGCGCGACGCAGCAACGCCTGGGCCCGCGCTGCCGCTCAATGCCGCGCGTCTTGCACGTGCGTTGCCTCGGCATCGATCACCGAACGGTGGCGCGTTTCCGGCATCAGCAGATACGTGATCAGCGATACCGCTGCGCACGCGCTGACGTAGTAGAAGAACCACGCTTCGTGCGCGGCATGTTTGAGCCGCAGCGCGACGAATTCGGTCGTGCCGCCCATCACCGACGACACGACCGCAAACGGCAGCCCGACGCCGAGCGCGCGCACGCCGGCTGGAAACAGCTCGGATTTGACCAGCCAGTGAATCGACGAAAAGCCGCTCAGCATGCCAAGCGCGGCGAGATTCAACGCGAACGCGGTCCACGGGTTGTGCGTCGCGCCGAGCGCATGCATCAGCGGCACCGTCAGAAAGGTGCCGCCGAAACCGAAGATCATCAGCACCGGGCGCCGCCCGACCCGGTCCGACAGCAGGCCGAACAGCGGCTGACACAGCATGTAGACGACCAGCGCCGCGGTCGTGATCAACGTGGCGGCGCTGCGGCTGAAGCCGGACGTGTTGACCATGTACTTCTGCAGATAGATCGTGAACGTATAGAACGCCACCGTGCCGCCGATGCTGATGCCGATGGTCCACAGTGTCTGCTTGCGATGGCGCACCAGCAGCGTGAGCAGTCCGCCGGGTTCGGCGCGCGGCGGTGCGTGACGCGCATCGCGCGGTACGTCGGCTGCATGCGCGGATTGCGCGGGTCGCGCTGGGTTTGCGGCGCCTGCCGCATCGGCGCGGCGCGCGAGCGCCTGGTGTCGCTGGAACGCTTCCGTTTCCGCGATGCCGCGCCGCAGATACAGCGCGAACACCGCCAGCACCCCGCCGATCGCGAACGGAATGCGCCAGCCCCATTGCTCGAGCTGCTGCGGGCTCAGCACGAACTGCTGCAGCACCACCATCAATGCAAGCGCAACCAGTTGCCCGAGCACCACCGTCACCTGCACGAAGCCGACGAAGAAGCCGCGCCGTCCATTCGGCGCCATCTCGCTCAGATAGGTCGCGCTGGTGCCCGCCTCGCCGCCCATGCTGAAGCCTTGCAGCAGCCGCGCGCAGACCAGCACCGCGGGGGCGGCCACGCCGATCGTCGCGTAGGTCGGCGTCAGCGCGATCACCAGCGACCCCGCGCTCATCATCGCCACCGACAGGCTCAACGCGACACGCCGGCCGCGCCGGTCGGCCAGTGCACCGATCGCCCAGCTGCCGAGCGGCCGCACCAGATAGCCGATCGCCGCCACTGCCGCGGCATTCAACAACTGCGCGGTCTGACTGCCGCCCGGAAAAAACGCCTTGCTGAAATAGATCGAGAAAATCGAATACGCGAGAAAGTCGTACCACTCGATCACATTGCCTGCGGCGCCGCCGACGATCGAGCGCAGCTTGTGGCGCCGCGCCGCAAGCGAAGCGGCCAGCGCGCGTTCGTCCGCGGTTGCGTTCGGGGTTGCTTCGGAGGTTGCGGCGGTCATCGCCATGCGCCTAGTTTTGCGCGGCCAGCAGGCGTGCGAGCTCGCCCGCATCGGCCTGTCGTTCCGCATGCAGCACCCAGTCGACGATGCGCGCGACGTGCTGCGGCGTAAAACGATGCCCGGCGAGATGCTGCATCTTGTGCACGATCTCGGCCTCGCTCGCGAATGCATGCTCGCTGCCGCGCTGCGCTTCGAGCGTTTGCTCGAGCTCGGTGCCGTCGCGCAGCCGCACCTGCACCCGCACCTTGTGGCGCAGCGCCGGGCCGCCCGCGGTAATGTCCGGATCCTCGAGCACCTGTACGCGCTCGGCGAGCGCCATGCGCTGCGGATCGGCGACCTTGTCCTCGCTGAACTGGTCGACGAACACGTCGCCATCCAGCAGCAGCGTCGCGACGCAATACGGCAGATTCAGCTGCGCAGACGTCAAACCCTGTGGCACATATTTCCAGCCGACATGATCGACCGTGACCCGCGAGCCGTGCACGACGATGCGTTCGACGTCGTCCGGACCGAACGGATGGCGCGCGGCAAGCGCGCGCAGCGCGTCGAGCGTCGTATGGTTGCTGCCGACGCATGCATAGAATTTCAGTGCGATGCGCATGGTTTCGAAGCGAACGCCGAGGCCATCGACGAGCTTCGTCAGATCGAAGCGATCGGTCGAGCGCGAAAACGTGCTGCAAAAACCGCCGTACGGATTCTCGAATACGTCGACGATGCCGGTGAAGCCCTGCTGCGCGAGCAGCGCGCCATACAATCCGCTTTGCGCCGCGCGGCCCGCATGCATGCGCTTGACCATCGCGCCGAACTGCGCGGCCATCAGTCCGGCCGCCTGCGTGCCGGCGATGCCGAGCGCGTGCACCGTCTGCGCGGCATCGAGCTGCAGTGCCGCGGCCGCGCCGGCCGCGGCCGAAAACACACCGACCGTCGCGCCCGAATGCCAGCCCTGCGCGATATGTTCGGGGCCCATGCAGATGCCCACGCGCGGACCGATTTCATAACCGGCCACGCACGCGCGCAGCAAATCGCGGCC
>DATLOW010000115.1:0-20462 GCA_035536055.1 Paraburkholderia sp.
TACTCGACACGCCGTCAGCGCGCCCAGCCCCAGAACATCAGCCACCACGCGCTATCGACCACCGCCAACGCGGCCATGAACCATACCACCGCGAGCCCGCGCTGGAAAAGCCGCGCGCTGTAGCGCCGCGTCACGAGCCACGCGAGCCACACGCTCCACAGATTGGCGATCGCCAGAATCGTGAGGCGCACATCGGACGCCCAGTAAAGCGGTACATGCTCGGCGCGCAGCAGCGACAGCGTGGTCGCCGACAGCCCGAGGAACACGCCCGCGCCGGCAATCGGAATCAGCGCCTGCGCGAGATGATGCAGACGCGTCGTGCTGAAGCGGCCCAGCATGCGCGTCGCGCCGGCCATCAACGCGAGCAGCGCCGTGCCGTATACGAGCCCCGTGACCACAATGTAGGCGATCACCATCGTGCCGTCGAGCCACGAAAACACGTCGTTCTGTTCCGGGTAGTGCGTGAACAGGAACCACGGCACATGATCGGTTTCGAGCGGCCACGTGATGTCGCGATCGATCAGCCACGTCGCCAGGAACTGCTTGATGCCGATGAACCATGGCGACGCAGTCCAGTGGAACGCGCCGATTGCGATGCCGAGCAGGCCGTACAGAATCAGCGCGGTATCCCAGCCGCTCGCCTGCCGGTCGCCGAGTTCGACCACTTCCGACGATGGCTTGCGCCACGTCAGCGCAATCGCGTCGCGGTGGCCGCTGCAACGGCCGCACATATGGCACGCTGCGGCGCCCTTCATATTGCGCAACGGCACCAGCGGCGCGCAGTTGATCGGGATCACGCGATGGCCGTGCTCGCCCTGTTTGTACGAGCGGCGCCACGCGTCTTCGTCGACCTTGTAGTGGAACGGCGCGAGCCGGGCCAGAAGCGCAAAAACACCATTGACGGGGCACAGGTACTTGCACCAGACGCGCTTCTCGCGCCCATACAGCACGCCGATCACCATCGCGGCGAAAGTCGACCCGCCGAGTACCAGCAACACCGCCTTCGGGTACTGGTAGACGCTCACCATCTGTCCGTAGATGGTCGTAATACCGAACGCGACGAACGGCCAGCCGCCCCAGCGCATCCAGCGCGGAATCGCCCAGCCGCGACCGTACTTGCTGGCGAATTCGGCGAGCGCGCCTTCCGGACACAGCACGCCGCACCAGACCCGCCCGAGCATCACCATCGACAGCAGCACGAACGGCCACCAGATGCCCCAGAACACGAACTGCGCGGCGAGCGTCAGGTTGTTCCACAGATGCGCGGTATCGTCCGGCAACGGCGTGAAGGCCGGCACCAGAATCAGAAACGCGTAGACCGCGACCACCACCCATTGAATGCCGCGAATCGCCGCGCCGTGGCGCTGCATCCATTGGCCGACCTCCGCCAGCCGGCTGGGGCGGCTTACTGCGCTGTTCATGCGGCACGTCCCGCCGTTTGCTGCGCCGGACGCCGGTTGACACGGCGCATCAGCAGATAGACGACCGCCCAGTACACCGCGTACGCAATCAGGTTCATCAGCGCCGGATGCGCGCGATAGCCGGTCAGCGTCGCGACCAGCGAGCCGACCGCGCTCGAATCGTCGAGCAGCCACGACGAGTTCCACACCCGGTCGACGATGGTCGGCAGGATTTCCTTGTCGATCAGCTTGTCGACGCCGGCCTCGAACAGCCCCGCGCCGAGAAACAGCAGCATGATTTCAGTGACGCGGAAAAAGAGCCGCCACGAAAACACCTTGCCGCCCAGCTGCAGCAGATAGAACGTCAGAAACGCGAGCCCAAGGCCGATCACCGCCGCCGCGATCTGACTCACCGCCACATGGCCGGACTGGCCGAAGCCGACACCGTACAGGAAGATCACGGTTTCGCTGCCTTCGCGCGCAATGGCCAGCGCGACGAGCACGGTGATGCCCCACCAGTTCGCATCCTGCGTGCTTTTTTGCAGCGACTGTTCCATGTCTTTCTTCAGCGTGCGCGCGTGCTGCTTCATCCACAGCACCATCTGCACGATCAGGGCACAGGCGATCAGCACGATGGCAGTCTGGAAGTAGTCTTGCGCGTCGCCGGACAGCACTTCGGTGAAGCCGACCAGTGCGGCGCCCAGCGCGATCGCCGCGAGAATGCCGAGGCCCACACCCGCCCACAGATACGGCAAGCCGCGCCGCGCGTTGTCGTCGCCGTTTTTCAGCCACGCGTACAGGATGCCGACCACCAGCAGCGCTTCGACACTCTCCCGCCACACCACGAACATCACCTGACCCATCAATACCTCCCACTGCTCCCAGCGGACGCCGCGCGCCCTCGGATCCTTACGCGACCCGCAGGCCGCCCCCGCGCGCGCCTGCCGCGCGCACGTCTGTCCCGCTTACTTCGCGACGATCACACCCTGCGCCTGCTGATGAAAATCGTCGAAGAACTTGTACTCGCCCGGCGACAGCGGCGCGATCACGACGAACGAGTCGGCGCCCGGCGCCAGCACTTTCTCCTTGCGCAGCTCGACGCTTTCGAATTCCGCCGCGCCCTTGCCGACGTTGCGCACCTCGATCTTGATGCGCTGACCGGCCGGCACCTCGATGCGCGCCGGATTGAGCTTGCCGTCATTCATTTCCAGCTTGAAGGTCGGCAGATCCGCGGCCTGCGCGACGCCGACCCAGGCGGTGCTGGCAGCGAATCCCGCCACGATTGCAAAACGCGTGATCTTCGTGATCAATTTCATCCACCCTTCCCCGCAACTTCGCAGACTCTTCAAAATCCGCCGCGCGCTGCCTGCGGCCGGTAGCCGACCGGCAGCCGCGCGACCGCCGACGACCTTCGATCAGCAGCTTCGGCCGGTTTCGACCGCCCCGGTCAATACCCGCCCTTCTTGCCGATGCCCGCGAACGTGAAGTCGTAGTCGAGCGTGAACGGCTTGAACCACGGGCCCACGCCGGTTTCCTTGTCGACGTGCCGGCCGAACGCCATATGGCCCATCTGCATCGGCGGTTCGACGATCAGCTTCAGGTGATACTTGCCCGGGCCCGACAGCTTCACGTTGTCGCCGTAGTGCGGACCGTCGTTCGCCACCATCGCCATCAGATCGCCCTTCTGCGACCAGCTCGAACCGTTCTTCGTCAGTTCGTAGTGCACCTGCAGGTAGGGCATCCAGTCGCCTTCCGCGAAACCGGTCGGATTGTTCTTGACCGCATGGATGTCGGCTTCCAGATGGACGTCCGAATCCGACGCTTTGCGCATCATTCCTTCCGGGTCCATCGTGATCGGCTGCAGATACACGGCGCCGATTTCCATGCCGCCCTGGATCTGCTGCTTGCCGATCGGGTATTCAGCAGCCGACGCCGACAACACAACCGCCGCCGCGGCAACCCAGGCACTACCGCGCAAAACTGACGAAACTCGCATCGAAACTCCTTTGTTTTTTTAAGAGAAACAACCGCGGTCATTGGCTGAAACGACCGACACACGGCTTTCAGCGTGATTGCGAAACTGGTACATAACGGTAATGCGAACCATTCTCAAAAACTTTATCGGAGTTTAACACTGTTTGCCGCTTCAGAACAAATGCGAGTGCGGCCAAACCCTGCTACGACAGGGGTTTACGGGAACCTTATGGGATGAATCGCCAGGCACCCGCGATGCGTGCAGGCGCATGCGGCATCGAGCCGCATGCATGCCGCCATCGCCGTTAATCGATGCCGGTCAGGTGATCGCCGACGTTCGCGCCGAATACACGTTCGCGCAGCACCGCGAGTTGATCGCGCGCCTGCGCCGCCTTTTCGAATTCGAGATTTTTTGCGTGTTCCATCATCTGTTTTTCGAGACGCTTGATTTCCTTGGCCAGCTGCTTTTCCGACATGTCCTCGAACTTCGCGCGCTGCTGCTGTTCGCGCAATTCGGCGCGCGCGTCCTCGACGTTGTAGACGCCGTCGATAATGTCCTTGATGCGCTTCACGACGCCGCGCGGCACGATGCCCATCTGTTCGTTATAAGCCACCTGCTTGGCGCGCCGGCGCTCGGTTTCGTCGATCGCGCGGCGCATCGAATCGGTGATGTTGTCCGCGTACAGGATCGCCTTGCCGTTGACGTTACGCGCCGCGCGGCCGATCGTCTGGATCAGTGAACGCTCGGCACGCAGAAAACCTTCCTTGTCCGCGTCGAGAATCGCCACCAGCGACACTTCGGGAATGTCGAGGCCTTCGCGCAGCAGGTTGATGCCGACCAGCACGTCGAAGGTGCCGAGGCGCAAGTCGCGGATAATCTCGACGCGCTCGACGGTGTCGATATCGCTGTGCAGATAGCGCACCTTGACGCCGTGATCGGCCAGAAACTCGGTCAGCTGCTCGGCCATCCGCTTGGTCAGCACCGTGACCAGCACGCGGTCGCCGGCGGCGACGCGCTCGTTGATCTCGCCAAGCACGTCGTCGACCTGACTGCGCGCCGGACGCACTTCGATTTCTGGATCGACGAGGCCAGTCGGACGCACGACCTGCTCGGCCACCTGCCCGGCGGTCCTCTTCTCGTAATCGGCGGGAGTCGCCGACACGAACACCACCTGGCGCATCTTGCGTTCGAACTCGTTGAACTTCAGCGGCCGGTTATCGAGCGCGGACGGCAGACGAAATCCGTAATCGACCAGATTTTCCTTGCGCGCGCGGTCGCCGTTGTACATGCCGTTCAGCTGGCCAATCAGCACGTGCGATTCGTCGAGCAGCATCAGCGCGTCTGGCGGCAGATAGTCGACCAGCGTCGGCGGCGGCTCGCCGGGCGCGGCGCCGGAGAAATGCCGCGAGTAGTTCTCGATCCCTTTGCAGAAACCGAGTTCCTGCAGCATTTCGAGATCGAAGCGGGTGCGCTGCTCGAGACGCTGCGCTTCGACCAGCTTGCCCTGGTCGTAGAAAAATTCGAGCCGTTCGCGCAATTCGGCCTTGATCGTCTCGACCGCGCGCATCACCGTCTCGCGCGGCGTCACGTAGTGCGACGACGGATAGACCGTGAAGCGCGGAATTTTCTGCCGCACGCGGCCGGTCAGCGGGTCGAACAGCTGCAGCGTTTCGATTTCGTCGTCGAACAGCTCGACGCGCACCGCCATTTCGGCGTGTTCGGCCGGGAAGATGTCGATCGTATCGCCGCGCACGCGGAACGTGCCGCGCTGGAAATCCGCCTCGTTGCGCGAATACTGCATCGCGATCAGCCGCGCGATGACCTCGCGTTGGCCGATCCGATCGCCGGCACGCAGCGTCAGAATCATCTGATGGTATTCGGACGGGTTGCCGATACCGTAGATCGCCGACACCGTCGCCACGATCACCACGTCGCGCCGCTCCATCAGGCTCTTGGTGGCGGACAGCCGCATCTGCTCGATGTGCTCGTTGATCGACGAGTCCTTTTCGATAAACAGGTCGCGCTGCGGCACGTAGGCTTCCGGCTGGTAGTAGTCGTAGTACGACACGAAGTACTCGACTGCATTGCGCGGAAAGAACTCGCGAAACTCCGCGTACAGCTGCGCGGCGAGCGTCTTGTTCGGCGCGAAGACGATTGCCGGGCGGCCGAGCCGCGCAATCGTGTTGGCCATCGTGTAAGTCTTGCCGGAGCCCGTGACGCCCAGCAGCGTCTGGAACGAAAGACCGTCTTCGACGCCTTCGACGAGGGTCTGGATCGCCGTCGGCTGATCGCCGGCCGGCGGATAGGGCTGGTACAGCCTGAAAGGCGAGCCCTCGAACGAGACGAATTGCGATTCGTCGAGCGTGTCGTTGACTTCGCTCAGGTGATGTTCGGACATGGGGCGACATCCTCGGCCAGAAGCAAACGAGTATTTTAGCGGGTTGTGCGGCGGCGGGTTCGGCGCGCAGTCGCTCGGCACAGCGCAGCGCGTTGTCGCGTTGCGGCCGGCGCCCGTGTCGTCGGTGCGCCGCACCCCGGCACATTTGTGCCGAAAATCGACTGTGGATTCGCTACAATGGCGTGTTGCGCCTGTCCGTGCCCACCGGAATCGACCGCCAGAGGTTGCGCCCGGTTGCTGGATCCGGTTGCAGTCGGTGTGTGGTGTGGTCGCATTTGCCGTGCCCCGCCTGTCATGCGCCCGGAACGGCCGGCAGCGCGCTGGGCTGTTCACCTGTCCGCCGTGCTCCACGCCGGCGGTCGCGCGCGCCGATCAGCCGAACCCGGCAAATCGGGTCGCCGCGCACGCCCTGTCGCCGTTTTCCTTTTCACTACTGCCGAACATCATGTCTCTCTTTGCCGCTGTCGAACTTGCCCCCCGCGACCCGATTCTGGGCCTGAACGAAGCCTTCAACGCCGACACCCGCTCGACCAAGGTCAACCTGGGCGTGGGTGTCTACACGAACGAGGAAGGCAAGATTCCGCTGCTGCGCGCCGTGCGCGAAGCGGAAAAGGCACGCATCGAAGCGGCGCTGCCGCGCGGCTATCTGCCGATCGAAGGTATCGCGGCGTACGACGCAGCGGTGCAGCAACTGCTGCTCGGCAAAGACTCGGCGCTGATCGCTGCCGGCCGTGTGGTGACGGCGCAGGCTTTGGGCGGCACCGGCGCGCTGAAGATCGGCGCCGACTTCCTGAAGCGCCTGAATCCGGCATCGAAGGTCGCCATCAGCGATCCGAGCTGGGAAAACCATCGCGCGCTGTTCGAAGGCGCGGGCTTCGAAGTCGTGTCGTATCCGTACTACGACGCGCAAACCAACGGCGTCAACTTCGACGGCATGCTGAGCGCGCTGAACGGCTACGCGCCGGGCACCGTCGTCGTGCTGCACGCCTGCTGCCATAACCCGACCGGCGTCGATCTGACCACCGAACAATGGCGCCAGGTTGTCGACGTCGTGAAGGCGCGCCAGCTGGTGCCGTTCCTCGATATCGCGTACCAGGGCTTCGGCGACGGCATCGATGCGGACGCCGCCGCGGTGCGCCTGTTCGCACAGTCGGAACTGAACGTGTTCGTGTCGTCGTCGTTCTCGAAGTCGTTCTCGCTGTACGGCGAACGCGTCGGCGCTCTGTCGATCATTACCGGCAGCAAGGAAGAAACCGTGCGCGTGCTGTCGCAACTGAAGCGCGTGATCCGCACCAACTACTCGAACCCGCCGACGCACGGTGGCTCGGTGGTCGCGGCAGTGCTCGGTTCGCCGGAGCTGCGTGCGATGTGGGAGACGGAACTGGGCGAAATGCGCGACCGGATCCGCGCGATGCGCAACGGCCTCGTCGCGCGTCTGCAGGCCGCTGGCGTGAATCGCGACTTCAGCTTCGTCAATGTGCAGCGTGGCATGTTCTCGTACTCCGGCCTGACGGCGCCGCAAGTGGACCGCCTGCGCGAGGAATTCGGCATCTATGCGGTCAGCACCGGGCGTATCTGCGTTGCGGCATTGAATACGCGCAACCTGGATGCGGTTGCCGCCGCGGTTGCGCAGGTTCTGAAGTAAGCGCGAGTGCGCCTGGCGGACACGAACGCCGGCAAACGACAAGCGGCACGATGGCTCACGATGGCTCGTGCCGCTTTTTATTGCACCGGCAGTGCCGCAAATTCGGTCAGCGGATGTCGCGATGAATGTCGTGCGTGATGAAGCCCGAATCGTTGTCAGGCATATCGAGCCAGCCGGGCTGCGCGAGCGAAGCCCGAATATCTTCCAGTCCGCTTTGCCAGTGCTCGCGCATCGTCGACAGGCCGAACTGATAGTCCTTGTAGTGGCCTTCGTATTCCTTGTTGCGGTAAATCAGGTGGATCACGTTGTAGCGCTTCGAGCAGGACAGCTCGTCGGCCAGCCGGCACCAAGGATCGTTCCGATGCTCGGGCGCGACGCGCTCCAGCAGTTCGCGCAACACGTGCCTGAAGCGCTGCGTGCGCTGCATCATGTCGGTGACGAGCCGCGTGCGGCTCGAGTACTGCACGTCTTTCATCCGCCCTTGCACGTCGGTGATGTTGTCCGGCACGGGGCCGATGGCACTCCATAGGTCCACCTGGAACGCCAGCGTGTCGCGTCGCGGCGATGTCTGCGCGACCTGATAAAGCGGCGTGTTCGACATCAATCCGCCGTCCCAGTAATACTGGCCGTCGATCTCGACGGCACCGAAGCCAGGCGGCAATGCGCCCGAAGCCATGAAGTGCTCGGGCTTGAGCGTCGTGTTCGGATGCGTGTTGTCGAAGTACGCAAAATTGCCGGTGCCCACGTTGACTGCGCCGACCGATACGCGCATCTCGCCGGAGTTGATGCGATCGAAATCGCACAGACGCTCGAGCGTTGCCTTCAGCGGTGTGGTGTCGTAATAGCTGGCCGCTTGCGGCGGACCGGACACCGCCGGCAACGGCGGCGGAAAGCGCGGCACGAAAAAGCCTTTCTGTCCATCGACGATCGCACCGACCGCCTGCATGGCCGTGAAAGCCTTGCGCACGGTGTCCGTGGAGTTGAAAAACGCCTGTTCGACGAATGGCGGCAACGGCGGGCCGAAGGCAGGCTGGCAGATCGTCTCCCAGAACTCGAGCAGCCTTGCGACCCGGTGCTCCGGCGCGTTGCCCGCAATGATCGCCGTATTGAGCGCACCGATCGAAATGCCGGCCAGCCAGTTCGGCCGGATACCGGCTTCGTCGAGGCCCTGATAGACGCCTGCCTGATACGCACCGAGCGCACCGCCGCCCTGCAGCATCAGTGCGATCGTTTCGTACCGGGGCAGTTCGAAGCGGGGACTGACGAAGGCTGCGGCCGCTGCGCCTGTGTTGTCACCCACGCTCGCGCCTGCGCCCTGATCTGTGCGATCGCCCGCGCCGCGTCCGTCAGCGCGTGCCTGCTTGACGTTACGTTGCGCCATCCGTGCTCTCCATGTTTATTGCATATACCAGCCGTGGCTCACGATGAACGACTGGCCAGTCAACGCCGCCGTGGGAAATGCCGACAGGAACAACACCGTTTGCGCGACGTCTTCGACGGTCGTGAACACGCCATCGACGGTGCCGCCGAGCATCACGCGCTTGACGACCTCTTCCTCGCTGATGCCGAGTTCCTTCGCCTGCTCCGGAATCTGCTTGTCGACCAGCGGCGTGCGTACGAAGCCCGGACATACGACGTGCGAACGCACGTTGTGCTTCGCGCCTTCCTTCGCCAGCACGCGCGCAAGACCGAGCAGCGCGTGCTTGGCCGCTACGTATGCGGACTTCAGCGGCGACGCCTCATGCGAATGCACCGAACCCATATAGATCACGACGCCGCCGCGATCGTCCTTGTACATGTGCTTCAACGCTGCCTTCGTGGTGAGGAACGCGCCATCGACGTGAATGGCCTGCATTTTCTTCCAGTCGGAGAAAGCGTAGTTCTCGATGGGATTGACGATCTGGATGCCGGCATTTGAAATCAGGATATCCACCGAGCCCAGTTCGGCCGCGACTTTGTCGATGCCCTGATTCACTGCGTCTTCGTTGGTGACATCCATCGCCACGCCGATCGCCTTGCCGCCCGCCTTGCTGATTTCCTCGGCAACGGCATTGGCGCCCTGCTGGTTCAGGTCGGCGATCGCGACGGCCGCGCCCGCCTCGGAAAGCGTCAACGCGATCTGTTTGCCGATGCCGCTCGCCGCGCCGGTGACGACTGCGACTTTGCCTTTCAGACTCGTATTCAATGACGACATCCGGAACCTCCATGAAGTAGATGAAATGACACCACGGCGCGCAAGCGCTGTGAAGCTAGCCGAATGGCATATGCCATCCGGACGAATGTTGCGCTGCATCTAACGCTGCTATTGTGCATGAAGCCGCATGCAGCTTGCGCGAATCACGCGTGAAACGGAATCGGATTAAGCTAGGCGGTTTCGAGCGGTCACATACCATCAAGGAGAATTGCATGAACTATCGTCGGCTCGGCCGTTCCGGCCTGCAAGTCAGCGAGTTGTCGATCGGCTCTTGGGTCACGTATGGCAACCAGGTCGATCGCCGCGCGGCACGTGAATCGCTCGCCGCAGCGCGCGACGCGGGCGTCAACTTCTTTGACAACGCGGAAGTCTATGCAGGCGGCCAATCCGAGGAAATCATGGGCCACGCGCTCAAGGAACTGGCGTGGCCACGCATCAGCTACGTGGTGTCGACCAAATTCTACTGGGGGCTCAACGAAGCCCCCAACCAGTACCACACGCTGAACCGAAAATATCTGCTGAACGCGATCGACCATTCGCTCAAACGCCTGCAGCTCGATTATGTCGATCTGGTGTTCTGCCACCGTCCCGATCCGAACACGCCGATCGAAGAGACCGTATGGGCGATGAGCGACATGATCGCGCGCGGCAAGGCGCTGTACTGGGGCACGTCCGAATGGAGTGCCGACGAAATCCGCGCGGCTTACGAAATTGCGGAGCGCCATCATCTTCACAAGCCGATCATGGAACAGCCGCAGTACAACCTGTTCTGGCGCAAGCGCGTCGAGCAGGAATACAGCCGGCTGTACGAAGACATCGGGCTTGGCCTGACCACGTGGAGCCCGCTGGCCTCGGGCCTGTTGACGGGCAAGTATCGCAACGGCGTGCCGGCCGGCAGCCGCGCCGAATTGCAGGGCTACGACTGGATGCGCCAGGCGCTGACGGATACGGACAAGAACAACGTCGTCGGGAAACTCGGCACGGTGGCCGATGAGCTCGGCTGCACGCTTGCCCAACTTGCGATCGCGTGGATCTTGACGAACCCGAATGTGAGCACCGTGATTACCGGTGCGTCGCGTGTCGAGCAGATCAGCGAGAACATGAAAGCGCGCGATGTCGCCGAGAAGATTACGCCGGAAATCAAGGAGCACATCGAACAGATCGTCGGCGACGCGTTTAACTAACTACGCGCGTCGGCGGGTGTCGTCGCCGCGCTGACGCGGCGGCGCCCTGCATCCAGGGATATCGTCAACGACCACAACGCGGCAGTGCGTACTACAATACGCGCCCGCGTTGCCGCAGCAGGCAGCGTGGCCTACCTGCGTTACCGGTCTGAACCGACGGTACGTGCTCTCACCAAGCCCTGGATGCCACCATGCTCAGCTACCGACACGCCTTTCACGCAGGCAATCACGCCGACGTTCTCAAACACGCGGTACTCGTCCAACTGCTGCGGTATCTCGGGCAAAAAGATAAAGCCTACTGGTACATCGATACACACGCGGGTGCCGGCATCTATGCGCTGCAGGAAGGCTATGCGGCGAAAACCGGCGAATCCGCGAGCGGCATCGTCAGGCTATGGCAGCGCCGCGACCTGCCGCCGCTGCTCACCGACTATGTAGAAGAGGTGTCCGCGGTCAATCCGGATGGAGAGTTGCGCTACTACCCCGGGTCTCCTTACCTCGCATGGCGGCTGATGCGCGAACAGGACCGCATGCGCCTGTTCGAACTGCACAGCACCGAAATCGAAGTGCTGCGCCACAATTTCCGCGACGCCGGCCGGCGCGCGATGCTGTTCGCAGGCGATGGCCTCGACGGCCTGAAGGCACTGTTGCCGCCCGCGCCGCGGCGCGCGCTGATTCTGGTCGACCCATCATATGAAGACAAGCGCGACTACGCGCGCACGCTGACCTGCGTCGAAGAAGGCCTGAAGCGTTTTGCCACCGGCACGTATGCCGTTTGGTATCCACAAGTGGCGCGGCTTGACTCACAGCGCTTTCCCGAACAGCTGAAGCGCTTGCAGGACAAGAACTGGCTGCATGTTTCGCTGACGGTCAGCAGCCCGCCGGAGGACGGCTTCGGGCTGTTCGGCAGCGGCATGTTCATTTTGAATCCGCCGTACACGCTGTCGCAGATGCTGAAGGAAACCATGCCCATACTCGTCGAGGCGCTGGGTCAGGACAAGTCGGCGCAGTTCAAGCTGGAATTCCGCGCGGACTAGGCGGCCTGCGGATTGCGGTGCCGGTCAGCCGAGGTTCCGGGCGGCCGACCGCAGTCAATCCGGGCCGCCGGAGCGCTGCTTACTGTCGTGGCTGAGGTGCAGGCCGAGGCACGGGATGCGATCCGGGAGCGGGATAAGGCGCCTGTCCACCGTTCGTCGGGTACTGGATATACGGCGCGACATAGATCGGCATCGATGCATCGGGCGCCAGTTGCTGCGGTTGTTGCGCCGGCGCAGCTTCGACGATTGGCTGCCTCGACAGGGGCGCATTCTGCAGCACCGTGCCGCTTTGACCGTCGCTGATCCCGCGTTGCGTGTCGAGTATCAGCGGCTGTCCGCCCGACGCCGCGTGCGCGGCCAGTGATGTGAATGCCGCTGCGGCGAGCAGCGACGCCATGATGGCGCTCGCAAGTTGAGTCGCACGGACTGTGTACATGAACGGGCCGATATGTGAAAAGGGCGGTCGGGACGGAAACGCGAAAAGGCGCTTTACCTTACCGCAGTGGCAACGTTCAGACTAGTGGCTAACGAAGGCCGGCGCACGCCGGATACGACAAAGCCCCGCATGGCGGGGCTTTGATCGCGGCGACTGGACCGGCTGAAGCGCTTTCGCGCGGCCGGTGACGCGCACTTACAGCGAGTAGCCGTTCTTTTCGAGTTCGCGGATACGTTGCTCGAGTTGGACAATGTCCGCCGACTCGGCGAGGTAAGCCTCGCGGCGGCTGCGTTCTGCGGTTTCGAACCAGTGGCTCAGCATTTCGACGACAAACGCGATCATGATGCTTCTCCAAGGACCAGTATGAATCCCCGGTGGATTGGACATCAGGGATTTCCCGTAAAAGGGTTAACCCGCATTATAACCTTGCATCGCGTAAGCGCCAGTGAAATGCCTGAATCCGGTGCATTCCGTTTCGGAATAGAGCACCATTTTTCGCAATTCAAAGTATTGATTTCATGCCTAATTTTTGGACCGCGGCCGGCTCGACGTATGATCGGCACAAGAAATGCACCAATAACGTGCAATCGGCCGGGCGTAGACACACAAAGAGAACGCGCCCTTTCGAGTTATCGTTCAACCGGCATGACAGTCGCCCCCAGCACTCGCGTCCGCACTCGCCAATTGCTCGATGATCGGACAGTCGGGCCGGTCGTCGCCGTGGCAATGCTCGGCGAGATGCGCAAGCGTATCGCGCATCTCGGTCAGTTCGGCGATGCGCCGGTCGAGTTCCGCAACGTGCTCAAGCGCGATCGTCTTGACTTCGGCGCTGGCACGCGAGCGGTCATGCCACAGCGCAAGCAGACGCCGGATATCGTCGACCAGAAAGCCGAGGCGCCGTGCCTGGCGGATAAAGCGCAGCGAATGAACCTCCTGCTTGCCGTACACGCGGTACCCCGCCGGCGTGCGCGTGGCGGCCGCCAGCAAGCCGACGCTTTCGTAGTAGCGAATCATCTTCGCCGTGACGCCCGACGCGCGAGCCGCTTCACCAATGTTCATTACGCTGTTCCCTCCGCTTCCGTGGTTGGCCACCGATGTTCCGACCGATGCTACACCTTCCTATCGTGGGAAGGTCATCGCTCGAAAATGAGGATGCGCGGGCATAATCCAACCGTGGTTGCATCGATCCATTGCAGAAGGAAACCCAGATGACCATCGAATTCAAGGTAGAAGGCATGAGCTGCCAGCATTGTGTGTCGGCTGTGACCAATGCGATTCACGAGCGCGACGGCAGCGCGCAGGTACAGATCGATCTGGCGGCGGGCAAAGTCTCGGTCGATTCGGCCGCGCCGGTCGATACGCTGAAGGAAGCGATCGACGACGCAGGCTATACGGTCGTGGCCGTCGCCGCGCCGTGATGGAAGGACGCAACCTGTTCAAGGTCGCCTTGATCGGCGCGTCCGGCCTGCTGGGGCGCGCGATCGCCGGCTGCCTCGCGCAGCGGACCGGCTGGCAGGTCGTGCAGACGGCCTTCAGACACGCACGCCCGGGTCAGACCGTGCTCGACGTGCGCGACGCGCAGGCGGTTGCGCAGTTCTTCGACCGGCACGCACCCGACGCGATCGTCATCGCCGCGGCCGAGCGGCGGCCGGACGTATGTGAGAACGATCCCGCACTCGCGCGGGCGCTGAACGTCGACGCGGTGCGCCTGCTTGCGAACGAGGCGCGCCGGCATCGCGCGTGGGTGCTGTCGATTTCGACCGACTACGTGTTCGACGGCAGCCAACCGCCCTATCGGCACGACGCCACGCCATCGCCGATCAACGCATATGGCCGCAGCAAGCTCGACGGCGAACGGGCGCTGTTCGACGCGACCGATTTCGGCTGCGTGCTGCGTTTGCCGCTGCTGTACGGGCCGATCGTCAACTGGCAGGAATCGGCCGTGACGAGCCTGGTGCCGGCGATCGCGGCATCGGCCGGCGCCGCTGCCGGACCCGCGAAACCGGCCGTGATGGATGCGTGGGCGATCCGCTACCCCACCTTCACGCCCGACGTCGCGTTTGTGATCGCGCAGATGCTCGAGCGGCATCAGCAGGAAAAGGCGGTGTGCGGCATCGCGCAATGGTCCGGCGATCAACCGATGACGAAGTACGAAATCGCGCAGCGGATCGCCGGCGCGTTGCTGCTCGATGCGCAGTTGACGCCGCAAACTGCGCCGACCGATGCGACGCCGCGCCCGCATAACTGCCATCTGGATTCGGGCGTGCTGGAAGCGCTCGGCATCGGACGCCGGACGCCGTTCGACGTCGGGATCCGGCAGGTGCTGGCGGAGTTTCCGTGGCGCGGCGAGGTGTCGTAACCGGGCGCTGGTTTCGCCTCGCGACGTATCGATCCGCGCGGCGTGGGGTTCGGGCCGCGTCGGGTCGTATTGCGCGGCACGGCGTCAGCAGAAATTCCGGCTAGTGGATTGCAGCCCCCCCAACAGATGCGACATATCGACCAGCCGATGCGCGACGAGGTGGCGCACCTCGCCCTGACTTTGCCAGACGCCATACACCGCCAGCAGTGAAGCCCCGAGCAGTTCCTTGCGTTGCTGCTGTACCAGCTTCGGCCACACGATCACATTGACGTTGCCGGTTTCGTCTTCGATCGTCACGAAGATCACGCCTTTCGCAGTGCCCGGCTGTTGGCGCACCGTGACGATGCCACACGCGCGCGCAAGACGGCCGTTGCGGTAAGCGTTCAGTGTTGCGGCGGGCATCAGCCGCTGCGCAAGCAGTTGCGGGCGCAACAACTGCAACGGATGACGGCCGAGCGTCAGGCCCGCCGAGCGATAGTCCGCGACGATATCCTGAGCCTCCGACGGCGCACCCAGTTCAGGCGTCTCGTCCGGCACGGCGCTGCCCGCCAGCATGTCCTTGTCCGGCACCGCCGCGACCGATTGCCACAACGCCGCGCGGCGATTGCCGGCGAGTGCTGCGAGCGCATTCGCGTCGGCCAGCACGTGCAGATCGCGGCGATCGAGTTGCGCGCGATGCGCGAGATCCTGCACGCTGGCGAACGGCCGCACGGCGCGCGCGGTCGCGATGCGCCCGGCCGCACCGTCTTTCATGCCGCGTAATAGCGAGAGACCAAGACGCACCGCGGGACGCTTTGCATCGGCGAGCGTCTCCAGCGACGTATCCCAACCGCTGATCGTGACGTCGACCGGCAGCACCTTGACGCCATGCCGCCTTGCATCCTGCACGAGTTGCGACGGCGAGTAGAAACCCATCGGCTGGCTGTTGAGCAGCGCGGCGAGAAAAGCTTCGGGCTCGTGGCATTTCAGCCAGCTGCTTTTATAAACGAGCAGGGCAAAGCTGGCTGCATGGCTCTCCGGAAAACCGTATTCGCCGAAACCTTTGATCTGTTCGAAGATCGCGTCGGCGAATTTCTGCTCGTAACCGCGCTCCAGCATGCCGCTGACGATACGGTCGTAGTATTTCTGCAGATTGCCCTTGCGTTTCCATGCAGCCATTGCACGGCGTAGTTCGTCGGCTTCGCCCGGTGTGAAGCCGGCGGCGATCATGGCAACCTGCATCACCTGTTCCTGGAATATAGGCACGCCGAGCGTGCGCTCCAGTGCGACCTTTAAATCGTCGTTCGGGTAAGTCTCGGGTTCGAGCTTCTGCCGGCGCCGTAAATAAGGGTGTACTGCCCCGCCCTGAATCGGTCCGGGCCGCACGATGGCGACTTCGATGACGAGGTCGTAGAACTTCTCCGGCTTTAAGCGCGGCAGCATGCTCATCTGCGCGCGCGATTCGATCTGGAATACGCCGATCGTGTCGGCGCGTGAAATCATCTGGTACGTCTGCGGATCCTCCGCCGGGATCGACTGCATCTCGAAGTGCTCGCCGCGCCGTTGCTCAACGAGATCCAGCGCACGCCGGATCACCGACAACATGCCGAGCGCCAGTACATCGACTTTCAACAAGCCGAGTGACTCGAGATCGTCCTTATCCCATTGGATCACCGAGCGCTCCGGCATCGCGGCATTCTCGATCGGCACGAGCCGCGTCAGCTTGCCGCGGCCGATCACGAAGCCGCCCGAGTGCTGCGACAGGTGCCGCGGAAAATTGAGCAACTGCGACGCCAGCATCGCCCACATCTGGATCAGCGGCGTTTGCGGATTAAGTCCGACCTCCTCGAAACGCTGCAACAGATCGCTGCTCGAATCGAACCAGTGATGCGACTTCGCCACCTTGTCGACGATCTGCGGATCGATGCCGAGCGCCTTGCCGGTTTCCCTCAGCGCGCCGCGCGGCCGGTAAGTCGAAACGGCCGCCGCAATCGCCGCGCGGTCGCGGCCGTACTTCCCGTAGATGTATTGAATGACCTCTTCGCGACGCTGATGCTCGAAATCGACGTCGATATCGGGCGGCTCACCGCGTTCTTTGGAGATGAAACGCTCGAACAGCATGCTGTCCTTGACCTCCGCCGGTCCGACTTCGGTGATCCTGAGGCAATAGCAGACCAGCGAGTTGGCGGCGGACCCCCGGCCCTGACACAGGATGTGGCGACTGCGCGCGTAGCTGACGATGTCATAAACCGTCAGAAAAAACGGCTCGTATTTCAGCTCTTCGATTAACTTCAGTTCGCGTTCGAGTTGTTGGCGGATTTTGCTGGAAATGCCCTCGGGAAATCGCGACTGCGCCCCCTTGTATGTTTCCTGCCGCAAATAGGTAGTCGGCGTAAAGCCTTTGGGAATGATCTCGTCGGGATATTCATAGGCGATTTCTTCAAGCGAAAACTTGCAGCGTCCCAGCACGCTGAGCGTCTCGCGCAACGTGTGCTCGGGATAAAGCTTGGCGAGACGCACCCGCGCACGCAGATGCTGCTCCGCATTCGGCGCAAGCTCGTAGCCGCATTCGTGAACCGGCTTGCCCGTGCGGATCGCCGTCAATGTGTCCTGTAACGGCTTGCGCGAGCGCACATGCATCACGACGTTACCGAGCGCGACAACCGGTACCTGCAAACGGTCCGCGATATATTCGACCGCGCCGCGATGAATGTCGTCCATCGCACGTTGATGCAGTATGAGACCCACCCATGCGCGTCCGGGGAACGTCTCGTCGAGCCATTGGATCTGGGCTTCGAGTGCTTCTTCTTTCGCCGGAAATTGAGGCACCAGAATCGCAAGACAATCGGGCATGCCGCGCAGATACGCATAATCGCGGTCGGGCCGCGACAGGTCGTGCGGTGTCAGCCGATATTCGCCTTTCGGCGCGCGCTTGCGCGCAAGCGTAATCAACTCCGACAGATTGCCGTAACCCTCGCGATTCTGCGCCAGCAGGATCAAGCCGAAGGCCGGCGCACCGTTGGCATTACGCAATTGAAAATACGAACCGATGACGAGCGGAAAATTCTTTTCCTTTGCCGTGACATGCGCACGCACGATGCCGGCAAGCGAACATTCGTCCGTGATGGCGAGTCCCGCGTAGCCCAGATCCAACGCGCGCTGCACCAGTTCCTCCGCATGCGATGCGCCATGCAGAAACGTGAAGTTGGAAAAGCAGAACAATTCTGCGTATGCAGGCAATCCGAACGACGCAGCGGATGGTTCGGCGCGCGACGACGCGTCGGGCGTCGGAGACGTAGGTGGCGTGAAGGATGAATCCATGGTCCGTTGTGCCGTTGTGCTTGTCGTCGCACCGGTTAGCCGAACAGGCCGTGCAGAAACCAGCGCTGTTCCTCCTCGGCCACTTCGCGACTGCTCACGCGCTCGAGATAAACCCAGTAACAGCTGCGATCTTCAGCCTGCATCACGTAGTAATCGCGCGTGACCAGGCCACTGTCGAACCACCCCGCTTCGATGCGCTCAGCCCGCGATATCTTGCGCAAAGGCGAACCGTAAAACGGCCGGTTCTGCCTCATCAGCAGGCGCACAGGCATTTCCAGCAGCCACGTCGGGCGCGGCAAGCCTTGCGGCAATTCCGCTCGCTTCTCCTTGTCGCCGACGGCTACCCAGCGGTTCGCGATCTCCGGACGATAGTCGGCCGTCGGCGCAGCACGCAGCACGTTTTCGGCACCGAGCCGCGCAATCAGCAACTCGAGCAGGCGCGCGTGATCCTCCGGCGTGCCGCCGGGTTCCGGGAACAGGTTGTCCGACGCGGGTTTCGCCGCATCGACGTGGGTCGCATCGAGCCGCAACACGATGGCCGGCGCGGGCAACTCCACACGATGCAGCCGCTCCTTCACCAGCCTCAGCAGATGGTCCTCGCGCCAGCTCGGCTCGCCGAGCGCTATTTCGATCTGAGTCGGCGCAATCGCCTGTCTGCCTCGCTCATGGTCGAAAGTCAGCGTGATCGCGGTGACCGCCAGTTGCCTGGCGCACAGCCAGCCGCATAGTTGGGCGATCAGGCGATGCGCGGCAAATAATGCGCCGTCCGCATGCTCGAGCCGATCAGGTAATTCGACGCAGGCCGAAAAGGCGGGCGGAAGTTCGAGCCAGTCGAACAGTTCCGGCGTCGTACCGAAAGCACGGTCCAGAGAATCGAGCAGATGCTCGCCGCAACGACGTTGCAATCCCGCGCGCGGCAAGCGGCGCACATCTGCGATCGTTTCGCAGCCGAGCGCTGCGAACCAGTCGGCGAATGGCTGAATTTCCGGCACCCTGTGAATCGGTAGCGGGGCTAGCGCCCGTTCAAGCGAGGCGATCCGCAGGACTCTGTGGTTGCCATGTTGCGCCAGCAGCCACGCGCCTTGCCCTGTTGGGGCGACGCTGATGCGTGCAGTCAAACCAAAGGTACCGAGTAACATTTTCGCCTGCCGACATAGCGACAGGACCCCGCCGAAAAGCCGCAGACTCGCGCCGACCTCGACGATCAAGGTGGCCTCATCGAGCAGTGCGACATCGGGCGAAAATTTCATCAGCGCGATGCCCACTGCACGTTGCGCAGCGGCTTCGCGCGCCATCTCGCGCTCGTACAGACGCGTCTGTGGTGACAGCGTATGGACACCCGCGCGCTTCATACCGAGACGCACGCCGGCCTCGCGGGCTGCCTGGTCGACGACCACTACCGCCCCCCTCTCCAACACCGCGCAACCATGCGTTGCCCCGGATGCGCCGTCAGTCGTCCACTTCGGCTGGAACACCTCGATCGACAATTTTGGCAAGTGGACGGCGAGAAAGACGCGCATGACGGGAATACAAGGCAGGTGCAGGTTGCAGGGAAATCGATAAAGGCGCTGTTCGTATCGGACCTCGTCGCTTCACGATATCGACGGCTAGTCCCTCCGCAGCAGGCCGGAGCGACAAGCGCAGCGAGGCCGGTGATGGTTCCTTCATCGCTGTGAGCGGCCGGACCATGATGAATAGCGTCTCGGAGGATTGAGCGGCCAGATGAAGTCGGCGCAGAGACGATGCCTTTGCATGTTCTACCCACAGCAGCACTGCGCCGCAGCTGCCGACGCGTAGCATCTGCTCGGCAGCCCAGAGGGCATCGCCGATTTTCGGCGCCCTTATCTGCAATAGACGATCAAGCGACAAACCGATGTAGTCGAAGCCTGGTCCGTCTGGAGTGTGCGGTGGCCGGATCAATGCGATCGACCGGGCGTTGAGTAGATTCAGTGCGGGACCCAGAAGCCGCATTTCGCCGATGCCCGGCTGCTCGACCAATAGATCGACCTGTTCGCCCAGCGGCCACCCCCCGCCTGGTAGCTCTGTCGACAAGACCGGGTAGCCCGTGTCGACCGTTTTCCCACGCCCATTGGCGAGCTGCGAGGCTCGCCAGAGCGCCGGATGAATATCCTCGGCATGGATAGCAGCGGTCGACATCGATCGTAGGAAAAACCTGTATGTTTATACAGTATCCTACACGCAATTCGGAGGTGTTGAACCGACACTTTTTGAGTGTGGGCTCAGGGTAAAGTCGAGGGGAATTGACTGAGGAAAGAAGCCGGTAAATAGCGATTTTCCGATGGGGAATTGCTATTTTCGGTTGATTTAATTGGGCTCTGATTCAAGCTAACCAGTGCCAATTTAATGACTTTCTTTCTTGGGAAAAAATCGACGCTGTAAACGCACAAACCCCGCCTTTCTGGGGCGGGGTTTGTGATCTGGCATAAGGGAGCCTGACGATTACCTACTTTCACACGGGCAATCCGCACTATCATCGGCGTGGAGTCGTTTCACGGTCCTGTTCGGGATGGGAA